>NZ_PIGC01000002.1:0-401671 GCF_003050065.1 Vibrio sp. 10N.286.51.C3
AAGAGACTCATTCCAACAACAGACCAAAGTACTGCTTCTAAAGGTAACCGCCTTCTTCTAACGGTTGCTACGCCAGCTTGCTCAAAGCCTTGTTGGATAAGCTCTGGACTAAGGATGTCAGAGTATTTATCAAAGTGATGGAAGGTATTACATGACCGAAAAGTATTGGCAAGTTGGCTTTCTAAAGACATAAAAAAATCCGATATTAGTTTCCTAATATCGGATTTTGAAGCCTTTTGAGGATCGGTCAAATGATCTCACAAATTTCTTAACTGATCGGCATTACTCGCATTTGCGAGGCCTTTTTTGTAGTTCATCGTGGATTAGCGGGTAATCAAAACCTAGTATTAGTTATGCTCAAGCTTCTGCGGCTTCCCACTCTTTACGCAGTGTCTTAGTCGCCGAAACTAAGTTAGTTAGTGCGGCTTCTGTCTCTGCCCAGTTGCGTGTCTTTAATCCACAATCTGGGTTCGCCCACAAACGTTCTGCTGGGATTTTTTCTGCCGCTTTCTTAAGTAAATCAACAATCCACTCTTCTGAAGGAATATTCGGCGAGTGAATATCGTAAACACCGGGGCCTATCGCATTCGGATAGTTAAACTCTTCAAACGCTTTCAATAGTTCCATATTTGAACGAGAGGTTTCAATGGTAATCACATCAGCGTCTAATGCGGCCACTGAATCAATGATTTCGTTGAACTCGCTGTAGCACATGTGAGTATGAATTTGCGTCTCTGGTTTAGCACTCGCGGCCGAGATCTTAAAGGCATCGACGGCCCATTCTAAATATTCTGCGTGGTCACGTTTTTTCAATGGTAAACCTTCACGAATCGCTGGTTCATCAATCTGAATAATATTGATTCCTGCATCTTGTAGGTCAGACACTTCATCACGCAGCGCAAATGCCAATTGATTAGTGATCTCTTTGCGTGAGATGTCTTCACGTGGGAACGTCCAGCACAAGATAGTGACAGGGCCAGTTAACATCCCTTTCATTTGTTTAGAAGTTAGAGATTGGGCATAGGTCGACCATTCCACCGTCATCGGTTTCTCACGCTCGATATCCGCGACTACAATAGCTGGTTTCACGCAGCGAGAACCGTAGCTTTGCACCCAACCAAATTTAGTGGTTTGAAAGCCCGCTAGATTTTCTGCAAAGTACTCCACCATATCATTACGTTCCGCTTCACCATGAACCAACACATCCAAATCTAGCGCTTCTTGGCGTTTCACCGCATCCGCAATATGGCCTTTCAATGCGGTTGTGTATTCCGCTTCACTCAGTTTGCCGGTTCGGTAAGCACTACGCTGAATTCGGATCTCCCCTGTTTGTGGGAACGAACCAATGGTTGTGGTTGGCAATAGTGGTAAACCCAGCACCTCAGACTGATGAACCGCACGTTCTGCATAAGGAGCACTACGCTCTGCTAATGCTTTGGTAATCGTGCTAAGACGAGCCTGTACTTGAGGCTTGTTCACATGAGTCGAGCTCTTACGTGCAACAATAGGTTGGCTATAAGTCTCACACGCTAATATGGCATTTTGATCGCCGTCAAGCGCAGCACCCAATAAGCTAACTTCCGTGACTTTCTGTTTCGCGAAAGCAAACCAGCTTTTCACTTCATCGCTAAGTGAATCTTCTAACTCTAAGTCAACTGGGCTGTGCAGCAGCGAACATGAACTTGCGACCCAAAGCTTATCGTCTAACTTCTCTTTCACTGGTTGCAGTTTCGCTAGCTGAGTAGCCAAGTCTGCTCGCCAAACATTGCGCCCGTTGATGACACCTGCAGACAGCACCCACTCTTCAGGTAGTTTACTCACGACTTCATCGAGTTGTTGTGGCGCAGCAGCCAAATCGATGTGTAAACCATTGACGGGCAGTTCTATGATTTGATCTAACGTGTCAGTCACCGAATCAAAGTAAGTGGTAAGCAGCAGTTTTACATCGCCTTGAATCACTTGATAAGCCAGTTTGAATGAATCTACCCACTTAGTCTCAAGTTCCAGAGAGAGAATGGGTTCATCGATTTGAACCCACTCAACACCCAGCTTGGCGAGTTTTGCCAAAATCGCTTGGTAAGCGGTCAGAAGACGTGGAAGTAGAGATAAGCGGTCAAAGCCCTCTTCTACTTCTTTGCCTAAGTACAAGTAAGACAGTGGCCCAAGAAGTACAGGCTTAACTTTGTGTCCTGCTTTTATCGCTTCGTTCACTTCATCAAACAGTTGCGGCCAACTTACTTCAAAAGAGTCATCTTTGCTGAACTCAGGAACAATGTAGTGATAATTGGTGTTGAACCACTTGGTCATGTCAGAAGCAGCTGAACTGTCTTTCGTGACATCATTCGACGTATGCGTACCACCGCAGCAAGTAGATTGAACTTGAGATTGACCACGACCAACTCGGAACAAGGTATCTAAATCTGGGAAGGCTTTTTCATCTTCTGATCCACCAGCATGGCGCTTGGGAACGTGGCCTAGAAGTAGCGTCGTTGTTAACACATGGTCGTACCATGCGAAGTCACCCGCAGTTGCAAAGCTAAGATTCGCGTCGGCTTGTACATTCCAGTTACGCTTTCTTAGCTCGCTGCCGAGCTGCTTGAGCTCTGATTGGTTAATCTCACCGCGCCAGTATTTTTCTAGTGTAAATTTAAGTTCGCGTTTTTCACCGATGCGTGGGTAACCAAGAATATGAGTTGTCGTAGTCATGAGTCTGTTCCTTATTCGATAATTTTAATTTCCGGTCAGACTGCCTGTGATGATTTCATTTTTTACAAAGGCGTCTGGATGGCTAAACCATCGCCTTAATCCGATCTATGGACAACGTCCAAATATTCATCTTGTTTATTAATAATATTCATCTTGAATCATCCAAAGATGAACAGATTAAATCCATCTGGACATCTAGACGTTTACAAAAGAACAAAAACACCGTAGGGTGATTATTAAGAAATATTGAATTGGCTTAGGGAATATGAGGAATACTCATGATAGAGCTTAAACACCTTCGAACATTGACCACCTTGAGAGACAGCGGCTCACTGACTGCGACCGCAACCTCTCTTCACCTGACTCAGTCGGCGCTTTCGCATCAATTGAAAGACCTTGAAGCTCGTATTGGCGGTCAGCTTTTCCTGCGTAAAACTAGGCCCGTAAAATTCACCTCTGAGGGTGAGATCTTGCTTAAGCTCGCAGATGAGATACAACCACGAATCGCAAAAGCAGAGAACGAACTGGCGAGCCTAAAAGAGGATGTGAATGGTCGATTGCACATGGCGATCGAGTGTCACTCATGCTTCCAATGGCTAATGCCCGCTTTAAAGGAATACCAAGTTGCTTGGCCAAGCGTGACGCTCGACTTTTCATCAGGCTTTGGTTTTGAACCTTTACCAGCTTTGATGGCTGGGGAATTGGACTTGGTGATCACCTCAGACATTCAGCCGCGTTCAGAGGTCCATTACGAACCGCTCTTTGATTTTGAAATGCGTTTAATCACCGCCATTAACTCCCCTTTGGCGGAAAAGCCAAGCATTGATCCGCAAGATCTTAGCGATATCACGATGCTCTCTTATCCGGTTCAAAAGCAGCGTCTTGATGTTGTGAAGCACTTTTTGCAGCCGGCAGGCGTAGAGCCTAAGAAATGGAAACAGGCAGACAACACATTGATGTTGGTGCAGATGGTGTCAGCAGGTCTAGGGGTTGCAGCCTTACCTAATTGGGCGATCAGTGAGTTTTCAAGACAAGGGTTAATCGCCAGTAAACCATTGGGCAACGGGCTTTCAAGACGATTGTTTGCTGCGGTAAGAAACTCTGAGAAAGACAAACGTTATCTGCAGGCTTTCTTTAGTACGGCAAGACAGCAGAGTAAGAGTCACCTAGATGGGATTGAGGTCGTTTAAGTGATTCATTACTGGGTGAATTCAAGCCTGTGTGAAGTATAATAAGTAAACGCCAGAAACAAAAAAGTCACAGATTATCTGTGACTTTTTTATTACCCATACCGACAACAGGCAATGAGTGTTAATTCACGATAGAAGAAACTCTCATTGTGAGCTTATCTTGAGTAAGACTTGAATTGATTAGTCAGTGGGTCGTATTGATAGCCAAGCATATCGAGCTTACCGACGACACTTTCTATATCCATTTCATACATGCTGACCAGCTCTTCAAAACTGTCGCACTCTAAGCGCAGTTTTTCGTTCACTATTCCCAGCAAGATAATGCTATCCAGACTTTTGACGTTGCTTAAATCCATCTCGTACTCCTTACGAACACACTGACTAGAGTTAAGTTTAGAACGCTTACCAAGGTCACGCTAAAAAACAGATCACACTTCTTAAATCATATACGTGGTTACAATGCCCGAAGTTACAATGCCCAAACTGGCGTTAAACCAACAGCAGCCGCTAATAACATCAACAATGAAACCGTAAGTTGAAGCTTTTCAGGTGTCTTAACGAACAGTAGATGCCAACACCACACCACGATAGAAGAGATCAACAAAGCGAAGCTAAATAGTAACGTGGAAATTACTGGCTCTAACTGAGCTTCAGAGAGTGAGTAAACATTCACGACTGTTGCCAGTACCACCAACATACCCGCCAATACACCCACCACTGGCAAAACACGGTGGAAAGCTTGCAAACGCGTTCTTGCGATCGTCAGCAGTAAATGACCAAACGCAGCACCTAACAATACGACCAACAGCAGAGTCGTAATGATGCCGACTGTGGTTGCTTGCTCCGTCGCTTGAATAGCAACGTAAGATAACGCCAAACCACACGCCAAATACATAACCCAGATAGGGCCAGAATCACGAGTCTTCTTAGTTTGAACTTGAGAATAGAAATAAAAAATTGCGAACACGACCAGAAAGGCTTCAATTTTTACTGAGGCAACCGCCAGCCAAAGCACGCCAATTGCAGGTAACATCTTGTGAATACGGCCACGTTGTCCCGGGCAAATATCCCCTTTCACCAAGATGAGGGTTAAGATCAGTTGGGCTCCTAAAAGCATCGGAGCAAATTGTACTAATAACGTTTCGACCATTGTGGATCTACTTCTTCAGACTTATTTTCGCGAATAATATCAAAAACTGCTGCGAACACTAATCAAAATCACAAATTAGCGACGTTATTCAAGGCTTCAACTATGCTGTTGTATGGCTCTTTTGATGCTTTTAAAAGCGATATAGCGAAAGACACCAGAACTAACAGGGGCATGTTCTACTGGCTAGTCTAGTCTCATGCCGCTATAATTCCCGCCTCAAAAATCAGAGGTTGAAATATGTACAGCGATATCACTCCTATTCACGAACACAAAAAATACTGGGCCGAGTGCTACGGAACTGCACCCTTTTTGCCTACCAGTAGAAAGGAGATGGATGCTCTTGGATGGGATAGCTGTGACATTATTATTGTAACTGGTGATGCGTATGTCGATCACCCGAGCTTTGGTATGGCTATCATCGGCCGTCTGCTTGAAGCTCAAGGTTTCCGCGTAGGCATTATTGCTCAACCAAAGTGGGACAATAAAGATGCCTTCATGAAGCTAGGTAAACCTAACCTATTTTTCGGCATCACAGCGGGTAACATGGACTCCATGATCAACCGCTACACCTCTGATCGCAAATTACGTCACGATGATGCTTACACACCAAACAATGAAGGTGGCAAGCGTCCTGACCGTGCAACTCTGGTTTATTCTCAACGCTGTCGTGAAGCTTACAAAGGCACGCCAATCGTTCTTGGTGGTATTGAAGCGAGCTTGCGTCGTGTTGCTCACTACGACTACTGGTCGGATAAAGTTCGTCGCTCTGTATTGTTTGATGCAAAAGCCGACATTCTTCTTTTTGGTAACGCTGAACGTGCACTGGTTGAAGTGGCACATCGCATTGCCGACGGCGAAGACATGTCTACGCTAACCAATATCCGCGGTACTGCTATCAATCTTCCAGCAGCGCCTGAAGGCTTCAAAATCATTGACTCTTCTCGTATCGAAAAGCCGAACAAAGCGTATGTTCCCGTTAACCCATACGAAGTTGAAACCCAGTGTGATACCAAGAAAGACGAAAAAGAAGAAGTAAAAGCGCAGCCTATTACTATTCGCCCTTCTCGTCACGATGCAAAAACTACAGCAGTTCGTATCCCAGGTTACGAAAAGCTAAACAATGACCGTATTCTTTACGCTCACGCTAGCCGTATTCTACACCTTGAGACAAACCCGTACTCGGGTCGTGCTCTGATTCAACGTCACGGTGATCGTGAGCTCTGGGTTAACCAAGCGCCAATTCCACTGACTACAGAAGAGATGGATTACGTGTTTGGCCTTGCTTACAAGCGTGTTCCTCACCCGATGTACGGTAAAGCGAAAATCCCAGCATACGACATGATCAAAACCTCAGTTAATATCATGCGTGGTTGTTTTGGTGGTTGTTCTTTCTGTTCAATCACAGAGCACGAAGGTCGTATCATTCAAAACCGTTCGAAAGAATCTATCTTGGATGAGATCGAAGACATTAAAGATAAAGTACCGGGCTTTACCGGTACTATTTCTGACTTAGGTGGTCCAACGGCGAACATGTACCGTTTAGGTTGTTCAGATCCAAAAGCAGAAATTAACTGCCGTCGTCCATCATGTGTGTTCCCGAAAATCTGTGAAAAGCTAAACACAGACCATCAACACACCATCGACCTGTACCGCTCAGCAAGAAAAGTACCGGGCGTTAAGAAGATCATGATTGCTTCTGGTGTTCGTTACGACCTAGCGATTGAGTCTCCAGAATACGTTCGTGAGCTTGTGACTCACCACGTTGGTGGTTACTTGAAGATTGCTCCAGAGCATACTGAAAAAGGCCCGTTGGACCTGATGATGAAACCGGGCATGGGCACTTACGATCGTTTCAAAGAGATGTTCGAGAAGTACAGCGCTGAAGCCGGTAAGAAACAGTACCTGATTCCTTACTTCATCTCTGCTCATCCGGGCACAGAAGACGAAGATATGCTTAACCTTGCAATGTGGCTGAAAAAGCATAACTACGAGTGTGACCAAGTACAGAACTTCTACCCATCGCCAATGTGTAATGCAACATCGATGTACTACTCAGAGACCAACCCTCTGAAACGCGTGAAATATAAGAAGCGTGAAGATGTTCCTGTACCTAAAGGTGATCGTCAACGTCGTCTCCATAAAGCACTGCTACGTTACCACGATCCTGAAAACTGGAAGATCATCCGTGAAGCGCTGATCAGTATGGGCAAACAGCACTTGATCGGCGACAAAGTAAACTGCCTAGTACCAGCAGAAGACTTTGATGCTCAAACGCCAGCACAACGTCGTAAGTCTGGTCGTCACGGTTCACAACGTTTTGCGACTAAACACAGCAAATCTCAACCGGGTTTAGGCGGCGAGAAGCCACGTAATCACTCTAAATCTGGTGGCAAGAAGCCTACTGGTAACGGTAGCCAAGGCAATGCTAACCAAGGTAACGGAAAGCAAAACGCTGGTGGTAGTAACAACGGTAACGGTCGTAAACCAGCGACAGGCTTCATTAAGAAAGGTCCTGGTAGTCAGCAATCACAAGGTAATGGCAGCGGAAACGGCAAACCAAACCGCAATAAAGGCGGTAATGGTCAAGGTGGCAAACCTGCAAGTAACGGCAAGAACCGCCAGCGCGCAGCACAACGCTAATATCGCAAGCCAATTTATTCTGTTATCGTAAAAACACAAAGCGCAGCTATTTAGCTGCGCTTTTTTTTTTGCCAACTCATCAAAAATCTTACTGAGTTGTCTAACGAGTAAATACCCAATACTGACTAAACAAATAATTGGTGACCATACCCACTAAGATACCAACCGCCATTGCGATAAACACGGCCCCAGTAAATGCAGGCAACAGTTCCGTCATCAACTTAAAGCACAACAAATTAGGAATCGCCGATATCGATGCGGAAAACATGAATTTCTGCCACTGGATCAACTTTTCGGACCAACTCCCCTGACCTTTAAATTCAAAAGTCAGCACTCGATTACCAAACCAGGTTGTCGTTGCGGCTACGATGAAAGAACCAATTCGAGCACTCATCAACGGCAGTCCAATAACGTAATGCAACAACGTAAATACCGCGCAATCAACAACAAATCCCCCAACGCCAACCACCGCAAATCGAACCACCTTGTGGTGAGACTGTAACCTCTGGCTGTGTGTTTGAAGCTTATTATTGAACATTCTTAGCCTTGAGTTAACGCTGGACATCACTTTCACTTCGAATGTGGCTCAACGACAAATTTGGTTTGATGTTTTGGCTATGGCAGCTGAACAAAGCACGCTTTATTTTCACCGTTGGTTCCAAAATACAAGTTAACGCGTTGTCTTTAATCTTGGTTTCCACTTCAGATCTTTTACCAATCAGATAGAACTTATCAATGCCCTCTATCTGCTCGATATCGAGAAGTCTTTTCGCTTGACCATGACTGTAAAATTGCCCAGAGAATGGTCGTTTACCCACGTAAAAGCTTGGCGCAGAATCCGTAATCTGTTCGAAAATAATACGGTCACTTTTCTCGTTCGCCTTGCCGAGATTCAGGTAGACCATCGCAATCATTAGCAACACAGGCAGAACCAAAGCCACGCTCGAGAACCACTTCTTATCTTTTTCCACTACGAGTATAGCAATCAACAAGCCAAGAGCCGGAATACCTGGTAGGACGTAAGCTGGGAGAATATTGCCCGCCATAGTGAAAAGAATCAGAGGTGAAATCAACCAACAGACAAGAAATGAAAACAGCCCACTATTCTCATTGTTAATTTCTGCAATTTTCTTACGGCGAACAAATGCCAATATAGGCAAAACAATTGACCAAGGCGCAGCGGCTTGAATCCAGAACACCCAGATCATACCTCGTGCTTGGTCATGAGCAGAACCGTACAGATCACCTTCCCAGCCACTCACAACAAAACGCTTAAAGTGTTCGCCAACAATAAAGTAGTCGATGAAGCCCGGCGTTGCCATTTCAGCCATGATGTACCAAGGTAGAGCAATCGCTAACATCACACCTAAACCAGACAACAATGGGAAACGTTGCCAAAGCGCTTTGAAAGCACCAAAGAAGCCGTGTTGTAATACCAACCAAGGGAAAACTGCGATACCCATGATGACAATCGCTACCGGCCCTTTTGCCAGCAAGCCTAGTGCTAAACCAATGAAACCAACGTAACCCCAAGATCGATTAGTCTTCGCACTCCCTTCACCCTTCCCCGCTTCTCCTCCTAGCCAACATAGGTAGAAACCCAGCATGGCAATAGTCATCGCTAAGGTTAACGCGATGTCTGTCATCACAGCACCTGCCGCAATAGAGAAAATACCACATGTCGCCAACACTACCGCGGCAACCAACGCACTTTGCCCTGTTCGTTTCGCCATGTAAGCGGTCAACAAAATCGTTGCTACACCCGCTAACCAATGTGGTGCGCGAACGGCAAACTCACTCAGGCCGAACAACTCAATACCGGCAGCGCTCATCCATGTAAACAACGGTGGCTTACCCCAGAAAGGAATACCGTAATCAAACTGAGGCGTTAACCAATTCCCAGTTTCCACCATCAGACGTGCCATTTCGCCATAGCGCGCTTCTGTGGTATCCATTAATGGATAGGTTGCCAAAGATAAAAGCCTTAAAACCAATGCAAAAGCCAACAAGTACCATAGGTGCGTTCGGTTCAGGTTCAGGCTCATGCTGACTCCTCTAATTTAAAATGTGTTTTTAATGCCGGTGTATCGACCACCGATTGGATCAGATACAAAGGACGATTCTTGGTTTCAATGAAAATACGACCTATGTACTCTCCCATTAAACCAATACACAACAGTTGGATACCGCCAAGGGCAAGCTGTACGACCATCATTGACGGATAGCCCGTGATGGGCTCACCAAACATCATGGTTTTGAACACGATGAAGACGCCATACACGAAAGCAGTAAGTGCCACTAAGCCACCAACGGCCGTCGCAATACGCAGTGGGCGGATAGAGAATGAAGTGATGCCATCCATCGCCAAGCCAACCAGCTTCAAGTAGTTCCACTTGGTCTCACCACAAAAGCGCGCGTCGCGCTTAAACTGAATCGTTGCTTGCCTAAAACCCGGCCATGAGAAAATACCTTTCATGTAGCGATTACGTTCAGGAAGTTGATTGATATGGTCGACGACTTCACGGCTCAACAGTCTGAAATCACCGACATTTTCAGGAACATCGATTTTCGCAGCCACATTCATGACTTTGTAAAAGCTCGCCGCTGAAAACTTCTTAAACCACGTTTCACCATCACGCTGGCTGCGCTGCATATTCACAACGTCATAGCCTTCGCGCCACTTGGCAACCATTTGTGGGATCAGCTCCGGCGGATCTTGCAGGTCTGCGTCTAACAAGATCACCGCTTGTCCTCGGCAATGCTCAAGGCCAGCACTCATGGCTGACTCTTTACCAAAGTTACGGCTTAAACCAATCACCGAGATTGAGCTGTTGATTGAAGTGAATGAACTCACCAAGTCCAAGCTGTTGTCTTTGCTGCCATCGTCGACATAAACAATCTCACTCGTGATCGGTAAGCTATTAAGCACCTTGGTAAGGCGAGAGTGGAACTCTTCCAATACCTCTTGTTCATCGTAAAAAGGCACAATGATAGACAAAGAGACCGCAGGATTGATCTGCGATGTAGATATCTTAGGGCGGCTAATATGAAGTTCAGACATAATACGTTCTTCTATTTTTTAATCTGAAGCCAATCTACCCTCCCATAAGTGAAAGTTATGTTATTGACATATTTTTCACGCTCACTCAGGATAATGTTACTGTCTATTTCTGTATGAGAATCAAAATGAAACGAGTTCTATTAGTCGAAGATAACCGTGAAATTGCAGGTGTCTTGTTTGATTATTTTGAGTGTATTGGCATGGAACTCGATTACGCAGACAACGGTGAACTTGGCCTACAACTCGCATTGGAAAACTCATTTGATATCATCATATTGGATCTAATGTTACCGAGAATGGACGGCCTAACGGTTTGTAATAAACTGCGAGACCAAGGTAACGCGACACCTATTTTGATGCTGACCGCCTTAGATAGCCGAGAAGATATGCTGAAAGGCTTTGAACACGGTGCCGATGATTACCTCACCAAGCCTTTTGATTTGGATATTCTAGAAGCAAGAATGAACGCGTTAGACCGTCGTTACCGCGGAAAAGTCGCCTCTTCAAAACTTCAGTTCGATGAACTCACCATCGACCAAAAAACCCGTAAAGCTTACCGCCAAGATAAACTACTAGCGCTCAATCCAACCACTTACACCATACTTGAGATGCTGTGCCAAAGCGCACCTGAAGTAGTCACTCGTGAAGCTATTTCCTACAAGTTATGGGAAGAAAACGAGCCCAACAATGATGTGTTGCGCAGTCACATTTATCAGTTACGTAATCAACTCGACAAGCCTTTTGACACTCAGATGTTAATTACGGTGCCTAAAGTTGGCTTCCGATTGGAGCCATCGAATTGATTTCAAATGTTCTTACAAGCACAAAAACCCTAACGGGCCGCTTAGCGGTTTTCTTTGGGTTAATGGCCGTAATTGTGTCGGCATTTGTCTATGTGGTATTTATCACAGCCCTGTACTTGTCGGAAGACCGCGTGGGTGAAAGACGCATCCTAATTGACCGGAACTATGCAGTCGGGTTATTCCAGTCAGGCGAAAGTGGAGAGCTTCGTATTGATGACCTGACTATCGCTTACAACGATCTTTCCTATCTACCGAAAAAGTATTTAAAGTATATTGAAGGCAAAGAAAATTTCATTGGTGAGGTCGGTGAAGATCCAGAATCTCGCATGGTCTATGTAGGCGAGTATACTCATGAAGGTAGAACTCACCCTATTGTTCTGCTTTCTGAAATAGACCGTGTCGAGCTTAGTGTCTTTGAGCTCGTTTATGCCACCACATTTGTATTAGCCCTTCTCTCTATTCTAATATTCAGCTTCGGAGCTCTGCTCTATCGGTTGTCTAAACGGCTGATTGAGCCCTTCAACTCCCTGTCTGAACAGCTTGAATCCAATAAGCTCAATCTAAACGAAGAGTTTGGAGTGAATGACGATGCGGCGGTGGAGTTTCGTCAGTTGACGGATCAACTCAATCAATACAGAAGAGAAATCAATTCTCTAGTAAAACGCGAGCAAGCTTTCGCACGCTACTCAAGTCATGAACTAAGAACTCCGTTGACTGTTGCTCGTGGTGCCAACAAACTGTTACTGAGAAGCGAAACAACCGAATTTCAATCTCGTCAGGTTGAACGTATTGATGAAGCCATTGTTCAAATGTCTGAAATGGTCGATGCACTGCTTGGTCTCGTTCGCTATGAAAGAAACAGTGACGATGCACCTCTACGTTTATTCAGCCAGCAAGAGCTAGAGACTATCGTTTCTAAAAATTCGTTGCAGGCTGACGAGAAGGAAGTCGCGATAACCTTACAAGTTCAATCAGAACCAACCATTCAAGCCACCAGCGCGATCATGAATATGTTGGTCGGTAACTTGTTAAGAAACGCGATTGCAGCAACTAATAGCGGTACAGTAACTATCACCCTTTCTCAAGACAGTCTTATTATTGAAGATCAAGGCGAAGGCCTGCAGGAGCAATACAACCCGAATGGACATGGGCTAGGTTTGTTGATTGTCGATGACTTGTGTCAGCGTTTTCATTGGGACTTTGAATTGTTCAATCGCAGCTGTAGTGGATGCACAGCCAAGATCACCTTTCAAGCCGATTCATCCGAGTCAATATCGAACGAAAACTTGATTTAGTTGGTTTACAGCCGCCTCTGGCTACTAGATACTCGTCCGTCCTATTTGATTTAAAAATGCTGGCTCTTTAGTCAGCATTTTGTTTAAGTGCGATGAAACTAAATAATAGCCCTGTAACTCAGCATCAATTTAACGACCACGCCTTTTTCTTAAAGCGTGACGATCAACTTCACTCACACTTTTGCGGTAACAAAGCCCGCAAGTTCATGAAGCTGCTTGAAGACGAGCACCCAGAGACAACAACCTTGATCAGCTATGGTTCTGCGCAGGCTAACTCTCTGTTCTCACTCGCGGCACTGGCAAAGATCAAAGGTTGGACGTTTGAGTTCTACGTCGATCATCTTCCCGAGTGGCTACTAGAACGCCCAATAGGTAATTACCGTGGTTCAGTAGACCTTGGCGCTAAGGTGATTTCAGTCAAAGAGACAGGCTCTGAGCTTCATCCTAAAGAGTATATTGAGCAAGTAAGACAACCTGACTCCCACTGCATTGTGTTACCAGAGGGTGGCCGCTCTCAGCTTGCTGAGTATGGTGTTAAGCAATTGGCAATGGAAATACTGAGCTGGACTCGCTTCGAAAACCAACACGATTTTGTGATCGCACTCCCCGCAGGGACAGGTAGCACAGCTCTCTATCTTCATAAGCATTTAAAGCTGCACAACATCCCGGTATTAACCTGTGCTTGTGTTGGTGGCAGCGACTATTTAACGCAGCAATTTAATGAGCTAGGTGAAACCGAACATCCACAGATCTTATCGCTCGAAACCAAACACCACTTTGGAAAATTGTATCAACAGGATTATCAAACTTGGTTGGATCTACAAGAGCAAACCGACATCGAGTTTGACCTACTTTATGACCCATTGATGTGGCAATGCTTAGAACAATGGCAAGAAGATAACCCAACTAAAACCATTATCTACATTCACCAAGGCGGTATCTTAGGTAACGAATCGATGCTGCCACGCTATCAGCGAAAATATCCAGATATGTGCCGTAGCACGACTAACGCTTCCTGGTAATTGCCCCGTCACACCGAGCTCTGGATATTCGAATTTCCGTAATCTGAGAACACCGTCATACAGCCATCACACTTGATCGTGATGGCTGTTTTAGCGTTTCACTTTCATATTTTACCTCTACTCTTACACTTCAAATTAAAGACAGTAATCTGGCGAGAATCATCGCGTTATCTATACTTTCGATTGGAACGTCATTGTCTTCTGAAGGAATAACGCATGCGAAAACTCACTACACTCGGCCTGTTTTCAATCTTACTACCCTTTTCAGCTATTTCTGGAGAAAACGTCACTTACCAAGTCGACGGGATGGACTACGAAGGTTATTGGAGTGAAGCCAGTGACCAAGCGCCTTTGGTACTGCTAATTCACGATTGGGATGGCTTAACCGATTACGAAAAGAAGCGTTCTGAGATGCTCAACGAACTCGGTTACAACGTGTTCGCTATCGACCTGTTTGGTAAAGGCATTCGCCCAACCGAAGTGAAAGACAAAAAACAACACACAGGTGAACTGTACAAAGACAGAGAGAAAATGCGTGCGCTACTCAACGCAGGAGCCATGGAAGCGAAAAGACTTGGCGGCAACTTAGATAACAACGTAATAATGGGATACTGCTTTGGTGGAGCTGCTGTATTGGAAGCTGCTCGTGCGGGAATTCCTTCGAAGGCTTACGTAACCTTCCATGGCGGTTTATCAACACCAAAAGGCCAAGACTACTCGCAGACTAAAGCTCCCGTAGTCGTGTTCCACGGTACGGCTGATGCCATGATTTCAATGCACGACTTTGGAAGCCTCGCCGCTCAACTTGAATCAACCAAAGTTCCGCATGAGATGATCACTTATAGTAGTGCGCCACACGCCTTCACAGTATTCGGATCGAATAACTATCAACATGAAGCTGACCAAAAATCATGGCAACGCTTTACTCAGTTGTTAAGTTCGGTATCTCGTTAACTTTCAATCTAGGTAACAGCCCAACGGCAGCCTGTTACCTAATTCGTACTAATTATTAGCGAGTATTTCTTTAAATTTGGTGTTCGTCACTCAAAAAGAAAGCGCTTTCTTGTAGTGTGTCTCTATTATCAATCAGGCACTCTGAATCAGATATGCTTTTTTAACTGTGAGAAATTATGAAATATTTAGCAATTCTACCAGCGGTATTCGCACTAAGCGCCTGTTCAACAGTGACAGAGTCACCGGTTAGCTACCACAAAACTTCTCCGGGGCTAGAGTCACTACAGAACAACGAAAACTGCTGTGAAAACCTGAGTACAATTCAATATCAAAGCGTTACGAACCCAGAAGAAACATCTGTTTCGATCACCACAGCAAGCCCTAAGATCGAGTTCAAATCGGGCCGATCCTTTGCTGGAGGGCTAAAGCTTCCTGCAACACTAGATGCTATTCGTTTTTCAGTGACTTCAAATGCTAGTTATTCAGCATTCGTTCCGTCACTTTTAGTCTTAGACAAAAATTACCAGCCGCTAGATGTCATTGGCAATGAAAGTATTAAGTACCAACCACTTAGCCTGCTTGATGGTGCACAATATGGCGCGCAAATCGAACTGCAAGAACGTTACTTAAATGGCGAGGCTCCTGCTTACTTGGTCGTATTCACAACCAGCGAAGCACTCGCGGAAACAACTCCTGTCGAAAAACCAAGTGATATGGCGATACGTTCTGGTGATATCCAGGCAAACATCGCTCATAACACGGACTACGCCATCCCTCATTCTGCAATCGGGAAAGTCTCCTTTGATTTTAAATTCACAGCGGTAACCACCGTTGTTGAAGAACAAAACCGTCAAAAGCGAGTTCAACAAATTATTCCAGAATCAACCGTAGCCCAATCAGATTTATTAACGGAAAATACACTGAATAAGAAAGAGGTTTATCAAACTCTTATAGAAAATTCGGTTTCATCTGGAGATTTTAGTGCAGCACTGACTTACGTTGAAGAATCTGAGCGATTAGGAATCGAAGGGATGCGAAACTCCTTTGTTGACGCGATGAAGCAATATCAAAAAGCACAATAACTCAACCTCAAAGTAGTCGTTTATTTTCTCTCACTTTACCTCTTTTTTGAGCAACGAGAGTTAAATAAACGACTGTTATCCCTTAGCCCTATTCAGGCATAAACGAAAATACTAATTGCTCCAATTCTAAGCCTAATTTGATGAATTCAATATCCAAAGAATAAAAGCCTTTATCAAGCTTAACGGAGAGCCCCTCAACTGAAACTGTCTCGCCATTAGTACCATTCACTGATAGAGACATCGCGTACACGTTATTGAGACTTAAACTACACGCAGATTGAGCCAAAGTGCCGCTATCATAGTTAACAATACCTGCACATCGATACACACCAGCCTGTTTAACTTCCAAAACAATGCTACGGTTTTCTCTGATATTAAGTGGTAATACTATTGCATGTTGCTCTGCCGTCAGAGAGCAAAAGTCTCCATCAGTTTTACTCTGTTGTTTATTAAAATTTTGGGTCGCCTCAAAGCTCTTAACTGGATCAAAAGCGACTAATGGGCGACCCATTGCTGGAGAGTCCATAATAAAACGACAAATATTCATCGCGCTTCGTTGCAACTCCCCTAAGCTCAACGTTCCGTTTTCAAGCGCCTGTAACGTATCGTCATTCGACACGTTATTTTCAGCACCATCATGCTCAACAACCATATACAGATCATTTTGAGAGCGAAGCATAAAGGATGTGTAACTTCGACTTTCAGAACCACCTTTGATTGGGTCATTCATTTTTGCCCACCAATCCGTCATCACTATCCCCTTATAACCCCACTCCCCACGAAGAATCGTGGTATTGAGGTCGTAATTGGACGCAGCCCAGTGACCATTAATAGGATTGTAGGAGGTCATAACACTCGAAGCTCCTCCTTGTTTTACCGCTATTTCAAAAGGCTTCAGATGAATCTCACGAAGCGCTCTCTGAGATACAACACTATCAACATCAAACCGTGACGTTTCTTGATCATTCGCCACCAAATGCTTGATTGTGCCAGATACTCCTGCAGCTTTAAGACCAAGAGTTTGAGATGCTGCCATTACCCCTGAGAGAAATGGATCTTCTGAGAAATACTCAAAATTTCGACCATTCAAAGGGTGGCGGTGAATGTTAATCCCAGGACCAAGCAACGTATCAATATGATTGGCTTGCATCTCTTTCCCCACTAAATGAAATAGTTTCTCATTCAGTTCCGGGTTCCATGTACAGCCTAATAATGTACCAATTGGGACTTGAGATGCTTTATGTCCGCTGTCCATTCGGATACCAGACGGACCATCAGCAGCTGCAACGACAGGGATGCCTAAATCAAATAAGCTCGGCGAAACACCACCAAAAGCAGCAGCAGTACCTGGCGTCACCTTAGGGCTGCACATACCTTCCCCACGAACAATTGTCGCTAACTGCTTTACGTTCATTTGCGAGACAAATTCGTCAATGTTCGCTCGCCCCTGCTTAACATCCAGTAAACGAATGCCCGTATCTTCACCAAGAGGAATAGAGCTTGGAAGCTCACTCAGAATACGTTTACTCAAATCTATAGTTCGTAGTGGTACAGATTCATAGTCACAACTGTAAACCCCATTTTGCCCTATCTCTTTTGGAACGAGCCTTTTAAAAGCGGTGACGGGTGCCAGAGCTTCCGTTAGTCGCTCAACAACTATTAGCTCATCCACTTTTATGCTTTCGTCAACTAGCCTTGCTTGTCGAACGCTGCCTCCTAGATAAAACTGATATTCCCCAGCTTCAAGCACATAGCTATTTGGGTAACCTGTCTTACCACTATCATCAAATGAAGCTAACGAAGATAGAAGAAATGAAACCTTCACACGTGCTGTTTCGTTTGGATCCAAAGTGGGTGTTTTTGCAAAGCCTGTAAGTGCTCTAGATGGCTTACCCAGTTGACCTTGAGGTGATTCAACATACAGTTGAACAACATCCTTACCACTGTATTTCTCGCCTATGTTTTTAACTTCAATATCGAAGACCAACTCTTGTTCAGAGCCGGAACCAAGAATCGTCAATGCATTTAATTTATTGGAAAAGCGGGTGTAGGAAAGCCCGAAACCAAATTCAAATTGAACAGCTTTAGGATTGAAAGTTTCAAAATACCGATACCCGACATAGATATCTTCTTGATATAAATTCCGGTCTTTGTTTCCAAAATTCGGGCTCGAAGGGTAATCAGATAAAGAGTGCGCAATCGTGTCGGTCAAACGGCCACTTGGGCTAACATCACCAGATAAGACATCCGTAAGAGCATGCCCACCTTCCATACCTGCGGCCCAACTATACAGAACAGCCTTAATCGCAGCAGCACCTTTAAGTGAAGTTGTCCATGACATATCAATAATGTTGGTCACGTTCAGTATCACAATGACATCATCAAAATGTTCCGTCACTTTCTCCAACATTTGCATTTCGAGCGCGGTTAAATTGTAACTGCCTTGCTGCTGTGCATTATCTTGATCCTCACCCGCCGTTCGACCGATAAAGATAATAGCTTTGTTAGATTTGGCGGCGGCATCCATCACAACAGAAGTTGAAAGAGGCATTTCATCTTGAAACCAAGGTTCAGCTGCCCAACCACCACCGCCGTCATTGAACGGGTTGTCCTTGATCCAACGTTGGTATACCTCCACCAAACTGAGATTAAGATTGATGTTTGGATTTTCATACAAGCCCTGTAATGCATTTACGGAATAAGGCACATTCACCGCTCCACCAGATCCAGTGCCACTTCGGTAGGTATCAATCTGACAGCGACCAAAAAGAGACACCGTATCACTAGCCTGCAATGGCAATATTGAATCACTATTTTTTAGTAGCACAATGCCCTCAGCAGCCGCTTGTCGACTTATGGGTGCAAGCTGCTTCTGTGCTTCGAGAGTTTCCACAGTATTCATTTTGAGTCCTACTATTTTTTTACTTAGAGCAAAAGTTTTGCCTCTCGCTCTAAAAGTTAATATTGTCTTTGTTCAAAAAATAGTAATATTAACTACGGCGTGTAACTACCAAATAAGCGACAGAAGTAGGTAAAATAGCGACATGAAAACCAAGTTTAGACTCCAAAGTCATCAGAGATATCCTCAGATAAAATTTGCCTATGTCGATGGTCATCACGATTTCGACTTTGACGTACATAGCCATGACTTTTCTGAACTTTTCTTAGTTGTGAGCGGTAGTGGAAAGCATACGGTAGCTAGCCACACCTACCCTTTAAGTACAGGAGATGTATTTGTTATTAATGGGGATATTGAACATGGATTTTGCGAAGTAAATAAACTGAAGATTGTAAACTTGATGTTTGATACGGCATTGCCTTTTTTTGAGGTCCCTTCAATGCGTCAAATGCCAGGCTATCAAGCGCTTTTCAAGGTAGAACCCATTGCTCGACAAGCATCTGAATATCAAGCAAAGCTTACGTTATCACTTTCTCAGTTGAAACGAATTAATGGACTTCTACAACAAATCAAATCGGAATACGACAACGCAGAACAGGGGTTTGAAATCATATTGACGAGCACAATGCAGCAACTTGCGATAGAACTTTCTCGGCGATATCAAGAACAGACCCATAGCTTACCAAAAACAACCTTGGCATTGAGCCGTGCTCTCGCACATATTGACCGTCATTACAAAGAAGTAGGATTAGATACAGAAACCATTGCGCAAGCGGCGTATATCAGCAAGCGGCAACTAGAAAGGTTATTCAGGCAGTTTTTAAATACATCCCCAAACCAATACGTCAAAGACCTTCAAATTCGACACTCGGCAACCTTATTATTAAACGACAACAAAAGCATCCAACACATTGCTGAGTCTTGCGGCTTTTCTGACAGCAACTATTTCTCCAAGTGTTTTAAGGCCAAAAATGGATGCAGCCCTCGCGAATTTAGAAAGCAACATGCTTGCCATAATTCATAATCCTTTCCCCCTTAAGCCTTAAAAAGATTAGATATGTCACACATAAAAAAACCGCTTCTTTCGAAGCGGTCGATGAGTATCTTTGGCAAGAACACACTTGAAACGACATTCAAATATGGAAGACTCATAGCAATAAAAATGAAACTCTTTGTGCTGCTAGGAAAGAGCTCAACTATTGCAATAAATAGGGATATCGAGAGCCTTGCCCGCCCTAAAGGCAAGGCCGTCATACCACTCCCCCGGTATACTCGATATCACTTAAGACCCGAAGGTAAAAATTCTACCACCACATGTCAGCTTGAATACCTACAACAAAGTCACCCTCTTTACCCGTGCCGTCTTGCATTTCACCATCAAGGTAAGATGCCATGAAGCGAATTTCTGGAGATGGACCGAAGCCAGAATGCACAACTAGAGTCGGTGCTACTGTTAGCTTGTAATCATAAGAATTCTTTGACTCACCATTACGGTCTTCGTAGTTGTACATATAACCAGCTTCGGTAGCGATAAAGAAGTTTTCTGAAATTGGGAACGTTGGTCGCACCATTGCTGATACCCAGCCGTCTGTGTCACCATTGTCAAAATCGTTGTACTGGGTTTGAAGAGAGTGGAAAATATTCACACCATTTTCAAAAAAGTACCCACCCCATGCTAAAGCACGTAGTGATACATCGTTTTCATCAACAGCCTTCAAACAAGACGTACCACAACCCGTGCCTGTCGTTAACCAACTTTGATAGTCACTACCAGGCTTGTACGTGTTGTAAGTCGTAAGAGTACCGCCTAAAAGGTTACCCGAACCTAAGCCTTTACCAGCCTGCGCGATGTATTTTGTAAAACCTTTATCTGACAACCCAAAGACAGACTCAGTGTGAACAATTGCCGTCATTTCATAGCCATTCTCAGCGAATGCTTCTGGGCCATTACCAAAACCTAAATCGACCATATTGTCTGGCATATACTTAGCCATAGCGTGAAGCTCAACACTGCCAAAGTTCACGCCAGCATGAAGTGCATGCATGATGTTATTGCTGTCACCCCAGAAACTTGTATCGCCAGAGTCATCGCTTGCAATATAAGCAAAGTCCCACTTATTGCCACCTAGCTCAACACCTTCAATACCAACACCAGTACCTGACATATCCGTGTAGAAAAAGTCGGTCATAAAGATGTAATTATCTTTACCATAAAAGCGCTTACCACCCCATACAACACCGGTTTCAGATACACCTTCAAACTCGACAAAAGTTTCTGCCATACCAATTTCGCTGTTGGTTGCATCGGCATTGGCACCAAGTTGGTTAGTTGCATATTCCGCATTATTGGCTGCAGCTCGTGTTTTGATTCGAATTTTCTGACCACCGTCATTCTCAAAATTTTTCTGCAGTGCTACTTCAAAGTGGCTATCCGACTCAACACCCAATCGACCTAAACGCTCTTTAGATGCTGGGAACTTTGCACGTTTAAAATCGTCATTTTCACTGAATAGAACACCAGCACGGAAATAGCCGTGAAATTCAAATCCATCCGATTTTTCGGCATATGCAGCAGGTACAGTAGACAAGCCAGCAGTAGCGACTAAACAAGCAAGGGTAAGCTTAGAAAGTTTCATAATAACTCCATGTTCCAAATTATACTTTCAAAAAGAAAGCGCTTTCTTTATTTTTCTTAAAAAAACCAATCGAACAGATTTAAAGAAGATCAAATCTAAGCCCACATTCACTATGCACTCTTAACCTTATTGGCTTTAACCGCTCAGTTGGTATGGAAAGAGTATAAATGGATCTTGTGAATATAAACCGTGATCAACCCCACCAAAGAAAGCGCTTTCTTATGCATAAGTCACAAAAATAGAGATGTTAAGTATTTTGTTTGAACAATCATGGAACCAAGTAAAATATCACTGTTCACATATTAAGGACGAATTACTCCGTTCAATCACTCAGAACCTGTTTCGGAATACATCGTCGATTATCTTCCTGGAATGCTCGTCGAAATAAAAAAGGGAACATACATCGTATGTTCCCTTTATATTCAGAATTTTATTCAAACCCTTTTGTTAAAAAGCTTACTTTTCAAATCGAATATTGTCTAATTTAAAACTCATTTCTCCTTGAGGCTCAAACACTAAAAGGTTAGTGATCGTTGTTGGATCAGCTTGATTCCCACCAGCAAAACGGTTGTCTCTCTTTAAAATGTCAGCGATTGGAATACGTACCGTCTTCCATTCATTGATTGCTGATAGCGGCACGGTATAGTCACTTGTTTTCGGCCAGCCACTGTCCACCTTAACCAATAGTTCAACCCCGTCGGCCATGCTCTCAACTTTCAAATCAAAGACCAGTTCACCCGTTTCTTGCCAATGTGTCACATCTGTTACAGGAGAACGAAAATAGATATTTCCTGATCCTTGATTCTTATTCACTTGTAGCACTGTTCCACGATCTGGTTCGGTCACTTCTTGATAGTCAACAATATCCAATGGGTCATAACTTGCATAAGCCAAGCTTGCGTTAAGAGTTTCGGTAAAAATCTCCAACGTTGGTCCATCAGCATAACTATCATCGGTTGCTAAGATCTCTGGAGCTTCGTGCCCTATCACTTGTATTGCATGTTCAGAACGACTTGCACACCCTTTTCCTTTCCAACGATCAACCTTACAACGGTAAACCTTTACTGAATCAACTAGCATTGTTTTCGGAAACAAACCTTCGTCGATGCCTTTATCATTTGCGTTTGCTGACCACGCCCCACCGACGGCCAAGTTCAATAACAAATGAAACTTTTCATCAAACGGAGCTGCTCCACTCGCATTAATGAGTTTCCCTTCTTCCGCTTCATATTGGCTGTACCAGCCCTCTTGAGTTTGAGTCGCGTAATGAATATTGTCTACATACCAACGAATTTCACCTTCTTCCCACTCAATCGCGTATGTATGGAAGCCCTCAGTAGGGTTCACACCATTTGGCAATGTCGCGGCTTGCCCTTTATAAACATTGTCTGGCCAATTTCGTCCGTAATGTAACGTCCCGTAGACCCGGCTCTCTAGAGCATCATTTTTCGCTCCCGCCGCATCTGAAAGTGTGTTTAGGTTAACCGCTTCCATAATATCGATTTCGCCAGAAGCAGCCCATGTACCATATTTATTGTCGGTTGGCAGCATCCAAATCGCGGGCCATGAACCTTGTCCACCGGGTAACTTTGCTCTGATTTCATAACGGCCATATTTGGTGTCACGCTTGTCTCTTGTACTTAGCCTCGCAGAAGTATAAGGGAGTGTTTTAGTTGCTCCGCCAATCGTACCTTCGGCATTGTCAGGCCCAGTATGACTTTGCTTCAGCGCGACAATGTGTAAAAAGCCATCTTTAACAAATGCGTTATTAGGATCATCCGTGTAGCACTGTTGTTCATTGTTCCCTCCTCCCCAACAGTTCACTTCTAATGACCAATTACGTTTATTTATTTGCTCGCCTTCAAACTGGTCTTCCCACACCAATTGCCAGTCTGAACTTAAAGTAACTGGAGCATGGGATAGCACAATCGCTTTTTCAGTTTGAGCTAAGTCAGCACTTTCGGATACCGGCAGCTCTATCGCCGTGCAGCCAGACATCAAAGCGGCAGAAATAAAAGACGTTAATATCTTTACCTGATTGGTTAGATCTTGCATTACAACTCCTTGTATCACGACTTTCTAAGCAGGCGACACGTAATATCGGAGCCCATAACAGAAAGTCGATAAATGAATAAGTCCGCGAGCATGGACCCAATATGCCATGCACGACTGTTTCAAAATGAGTATATAAAAGTGCATAGTTCAAAAAAGAGACAACGCTCACCTTAAGAAAGCGCTTTCTTGTTGGATTTCACATTTTGCTAAAATTCGTTGTGGTTTGTGTAGATTCTCAAGAATTTTTTGACCTGATTATCTGCATAACACCCTAGAATCCCTTTTATTCTCAGGCTTCTATTTTTTCTAGCTTACAACGAAGCTCAGAAAAACAGATTCACTTTTATCACAACGCAAAGAAAGCGCTTGCTTGATATTTGAACGAGTATATGGAAATATTCGTGACCTTACTTTGTATGCTTAACCTTCAAATTTAGCGTTAAGCAGTTCAGAGTTTTTAAATATTAATCATTGGATTGCTAGGCTCTTATTGATCACGAAGGTAATATAGCTTAGTTCACTCCTTGTAGAGATAAGGCCACTACCATTGATCACCATTAAAGAAGTATCTGAACTTGCTCAAGTTTCTCAATCAACTGTCTCACGAGCATTAAATGGTCACCCTACGGTAAAGGAAGCCAATCGCGAAAAAGTATTCAAAGCTATTGAGCAACTGGGCTACAAGCCTAATGCGTTTGCACAAGCTCTAGCCTCCAGTCGTTCAAATAGCATTGGCATGCTAGTTGGTTCGCTTGATGGGCCTTTCTATGGACCATTAATGCATACAGCCGAAGATACCGTTCGCCAAAATAATATTCACTTAATCGTTACAAGTGGCCAGGAATCACGAACCAAAGAGCTCGATTCTATCCAGTTTTTGCAATCTAAACTTGTGGATGGCCTCATTGTTCACTCAGACAAGCTCAGTGATGACGAACTGATCAAAATAGCGAAAGACAGTGAAACAATGATTGTTCTCAACCGTTTTATTCCTGAGATTTCTGATCGCTGTATTTACATTGATAATGAGCTTGGTGGCTACCTTGCAACGAAGCACTTACTTGAGAACGGCCATAAAAAAGTCGCTTGTATCACAGGCCAGTTGAGTAAAGTTGATAGTAGAGATCGCTTTCAAGGGTATCGAAATGCCTTGTTAGAGTTCGGTATCGAATACGACGCAGGGCTGTTTGTAGAGGGACGCTTTGATCATCAAGGCAACCACGAAGCTGCGCGACGCTTGTTAGACCGAGACCCTGAGATCACCGCGATTTTCTGTCAAAATGACAATATCGCGCTTGCTGTATATGACGTAGCAGCAGAGCGAAACCTCATTATTGGGCGAGACCTTTCAGTCGTAGGCTTCGATAACGATACTCATAGCCAGCATATTCGTCCTCGCTTATCGACGGTCGACTTTCCAGTTCATGAGATGGGAGAAGAAGCTGCAAAAGGTGTTTTATCGTTAATTAATAAACGCGACTACCCATTGAAGCACAAACTAACCCCGACATTGATTGTAAGAGAGTCCGTGGCTAAGCTTTGATTTTTGTATATCAAGCACCCCATTTTTTACACTTAAAAGAAAGGCTCTAAGTATTCACTTAGAGCCTTTTTATTTCACTTTAAATTAGAATTAGAGTAACTGGTGCTTTGACAACACGACAACGACTTTCTCAATAAGACCACTACGAGAAAAGAGCTGTGAAGCCATTTCATGGTTTAGCGTTAACGATGCAAATGCCTCACTTGTTCCGTCTTTAAACTGAACTTCAATACCCTGTGTTGGCTCATCATTGAGTTGGTAAATAAACGGTACCTGACAGTAAGTAAAAGCCAGTTGCCCAGCCTGAACAATAAAGCTCTGCATTTGTCCTTCAATATTTTGGCAGTCAAAAGTCGCCGCTTTTTGTAAGAACTCTTTAGGACTAAGAAGTGAAGGGTTAATTACAATTGTGCCATCAACGACCTCTAGACCTAGCTCTCCAAAACGAGTAATCACTTCTTCCTTAACTTGCCCTGTCATCCCTGGCTGCTGTGCTCCAGAGTGCTTTGGCGTATGAGAATACGGATCCGTCGGAAACGCACCGTAGTTTTCCGGCGTTTTGTTGAAACCAATACCAGCTCTCACTTTGTAATAGTAATCCGCTAATTTAAGAGTTTCCTGGCTATTAGAGTCCATACTCCAAGCATGCTGATAGTTTTCTTGCACAGCTAGCAGCAACTTAGAAACCATATGCCAATAGATACAACCTAAACCTTCATAACCAAACATGGTTCCCGAACGCCCAGTAAAGGCTTTATGGTTGAATACACGCTCATACAAACTAGATACATGACAAAATTCATCATCACTAATTGACGGGTAATCGGCTTTAATTTCATCAATCGCAGCCTGAAGGAAACCTTTGTTTTCAAAGCTTGAATTGAAGTGGTAAGAACCTTTGCTGTCTTGGTTTACTAATCGGTTATCTTTGGCAACAACCATCATGCTTAACAATTTGCTCTGGTCAATGTCTTTAGCGTCTAAACAGTTTTTGTCCATAAAAGAAGCCAGCTCACGGTCAGGGTAAAGCATGAAGCTATTTTGATCAGCACGATACATGTCACTGGCAAACAATTTATCCAACAACTCAACCGCTTGTTTAGGTGATAATAGACCCGAGCTCAATACTGCAACTTGCCCTTCTAGCATCGGGTAAAGCTCTTCAACCATTAAGCTCTCACCAGAACAACTCAAGATGTTATACGCATTGTACAAACCGTCTTCACGCAAGTTGTTTGCAATCGTAGAATCTAGGACTTTTAAGCTCGCGCCCATCAATTGAACAATCGCTTCTTTCTCAACTTTCGTTTTCCCTGAGAATCCATTTACTCGGTACACGCGCTCACGATAATTAGCAGCGGATTTAGCCAGCTTAGTCAGCATTGCTTTACGAGTTTGACGAGTGACCGTATCTTGACGAATCTCTGTATTTGCCTCTGAAACGATCTGTGTAACAGAAGACATCCACTCAAACACTTCTTTGGAAATACTGTATGACGATGGTGACTTCTCTAACAGGCGCTGCATAAAGGCAACATAGCGACGCATGTAGTACAAGGTTACCATTGAGAGGCCATTGCCAACGATAGCGTTGTTTGCATCATTCCATTCTGGACGTTGTGTATTGAGCCAAATACCACCATCAAGCACTAAGTTACTCAATTTCGCCAACAAAGGGACGAGTATCTTCTCCATTAAGTTGACCATATAAACTTCTTGGTCACCCGTCATCAACAAGCGACCGTCACTGCCTAAGCTCTTTACACGTTGCTCTGTCAATTCCTGCAAGTCTTGGTTGAACTCTACGGTATCTTTAGGGTTATCAAAGAGGCCTTGAACTCCACAAAGCTCGTAAGGCACGTTGGCATAACTAAAAATGTCACTCTCTAGTAATTCGATAAGATCGCTTTGCTCAAATTTGTCTGCCAACTCAAGGAATTTTAATAGATAAATGATTTGATGATCGCCCCAGTAACCAATGTTACTCCAAGGATCATCCGCCTCTAACAGCTCCCAATCTACACCATCTTTAGTAATTCGATACGGATTGTAACCATCCACTGTTGAAGCATTAACAAACTTAGAGATGAATGATTTGATGAACCCTGGATAACTAAGAGCCATCGCTTCCCAGTTTTGGAAAATATCACGCCAGTTGCCTTGATAAGAAAGTAAGCGTTCGCCATTTTCATCTTTGAGCTTAATCTCATAGTGGTTCCAAGGGCGACTAGGGTCACCATGACGACGTCCAAAAGTAAGCGGTAGATACTCGTAGCTCAATCGAACTAATTGAGAATCCCCTGTCGCTTTAGCGCGCGAAACTAATTCAGAATGGCTGAAAACATCCCCTAACTGATCAAAAAAGTCTTGATGGCGGCCAGCTACCTGAGAGTTGGCCTTTTCCATAGTTTTAACTACGTCAGCCTTTTCTAACATATAGCCGTTTTCAAACACGCCACCACGCATGTTATTGAACAACACATTGGCATAATGGTGAACGCTGGTATTTTCTTCAGCTGTTATTTGCCACGCATCCGCGCCAGACATTAATGTGATCAATTCATCTTGATTATCTGCAACGCTCTTTTCTAAAGCTAGTGCTAGGTTAGCAGGAACAGAGAGCTCAGATTGAAGCTGACAGATATCGGAATGAGTCTTGTCTATATCAGCGACAATCGACCAAACTTTGGTTTGATGTGCTCGCAGCGTCAGAGACTTATGAACTAAATAGCTCCCTCTAACCCCTTTCGTTAAAGGTTCACTTTTAACCGCTCGACCCTTTCTGAACGCATTAACTTGAGCACTCGTCAATAAAATTTGGCTGCTTTCCGTTTCTAAGCTGAAGACTGTCGTCGCTAGCAAAGATTCAGCAGGGTCGGCTCTATCGCTCAATTTCGCGTACATGCTGAACAGAGCTAATGAACTACCATCAACTTGTTCATTCCACTTGTACGCATCAACTAATGCACTTCTTGTTTGAAGAGCTGATAACGGAGCGCCTGAAGGAAGTATATTTTGTAAGCCATCTAGTGCTTCGACTTTACGCTCAAAGCTCGCGAGGTTGGTCAGTTTTGAACGACGAATAAAGCCGTATTTTTCACTCGTATTCCAGCTGTATTGGAACTGTAGTTGCAAAGTATGGTTTATCTCTTCAAATACAATCTTGTCTCCAATCGTATTTTTATAAAGATTGCGTTCAACATCAAAAATACCATCATGGAATGTATTAAACGGTTCCCAAAGTACAACCTTGTCGCCATGTTCAATACGGAAGATGGATTTTGAGCCGGTGTTTTCCGCATTTTCATGAATATGGTCAACAGACTTGTAAGGAAAAAGCGCATTTTCCGGACGAATGCGTCCAGCTGAAAGGCTGCCTGTTGATGAAATAAATAACCAGTGATCGCTCGACGATACAACGCTAATAAAGAATGGCGTCATTTGGTCAACATTAGAGATTTGGTAGTAACGCTCACCATCTAAATCAACGAACTTGCCATCGACCTCTGGTGTTGAGTTGTAGTCTTGTTTCATATCAAAATTCCAAAAAATTCTTACACTTAAACTTTGAAAGCGCTTTCTTTTGCGTTTCAAAAAAGGATTTAAAGTTTACAAATGATGGCAACGAGCAAAATGCTCTTCTGCAATTTGAGTCGGTTCTGGTATTGATTGCGTGCAAAGTTTATCGGCTTTCAGACAACGGCTTGCGAACGGGCAGCCCACGCTACTTGGTTTCCAAGAAGGGATATCGCCTTTTTTCACGTTCATGTCACGCTTGCCCGATTTACCGACTTCTGGCACTGCTGACAACAACAGCTGAGAATACGGATGCTGCGGGTTCTGAGTGACGTTGTCGCTATTGCCCCATTCGACCATATGTCCTACATACATCACCGCCGTTTTCTCAGCAAAATAACGCGCTGTCGCAATGTCATGAGTGATGTACATGAACGAAATACCATGCTTATCTTTCAAGTCAGCCATTAGGTTTAGGATTCCTAATCGCACAGACACATCAAGCATAGAAATGGGTTCATCAGCTAGGATAACTTCCGGGCTAACAGCAATTGCACGTGCAATTGCGACACGCTGTCGTTGTCCACCACTTAATTCATGCGGGTACTTCTCTGCTGTCTCTTTAACTGGTGTAAGCCCAACCATTTCAAGCAATTCATAAACGAGGTTCGGAATCGCTTCTTTTTCTGCTCGTTTATGGATAAGTAATGGTCGCGCAATATGGTGGTAAATCGTGTGTACAGGATTCAACGAGCCAAACGGGTCTTGAAAAATCATTTGCACCTGGCGTGCATATTCAAGCTCACCATATTTTTCAATATAGTCAGACAGAGGCTCACCTTTGAATTCGATATCTCCAGCCGTCTTATCGTAAATTCGGGTAAGAATTCGAGCTCCTGTGCTTTTCCCTGAGCCAGATTCGCCAACAATCGCTAATGCTTCTCCTTTACGTAGATCAAATGAAACATCATTTACGGCTCGCATCATATTGCTTTTGACTGACTGGCCAAGTGGGAAATCTTTTACCAAATTCTTAACTGATAAGATAACTTCGCTTTTATCAACGTTCTTTAAAGTATTCATAATCTTTCGCTCAAACTAGGTGACAAGATACGTGATGCCCAGTCGCAATAGCGCCCAAACGAGGCTCACTTTTAATGCACATTGAAATGCATTCGCCACATCGCTCTTGGAAGTTACATCCTTGAGGTGTATCCAAAAGGTTGACAGGATTCCCAGGGATCCCGTAGAGACGTTCTTTTGGCCCATGAATAGTCGGGAATGAAGAGATAAGCCCTTTTGTATAAGGATGCTTAGGTTCACTAAATACCGTTTTCGCATCACCTAATTCAATAAGGTTACCCGCATACATCACGCCAATTCGATCAGCAATTTCGCCCATGAGGCTTAAGTCGTGACTAATAAACAGAATAGAGAAGCCAAACTTACTCTTAAGCTCATACAGTTCATTCAAGATTTCACGTTCAACCACTACATCAAGTGCCGTTGTTGGCTCGTCCATGATGATCAGTTTAGGTTCCAGCGCCAAAGCAATCGCAATAACAACTCGCTGACGCATACCTCCACTCAGTTGATGGGGAAAGCTCGACATTCTGTCGCCATGAATCCCAACCGTTCCTAACAGCTCGACCGCACGATCGTGAGCCTGTTTATAAGGTATTTTTCTGTGCGCTAGAATAACGTCCGTTAGCTGCTCACCGATGGTAATGACAGGGTTAAGTGAGTTCATTGCGCTTTGAAAAACAATAGAAACGTCATTCCAACGGAAGTCACGTAACTGCTTGTTATTCATCTTTAAAACATCCTGCCCTTTGTAGAGTATTTCACCCTCAGAGATAAGCGCTGGTGCTTTGTGTAGGCGTGATATAGCAAAAGCCAATGTACTTTTACCGCAACCAGACTCACCGGCAATACCGAGCGTTTCACCGGGCGCAATGGAAATACTAACGTCATTAACGGCTCTTGCTACGCCATTAGGAGAAACGTAATCAACACACAGGTTATTAATTTCTAATAGATTGCTCATTATAGGCCTCGGCGTTTATCTGCTTCTTTTTTAAGTTTGTGCCACAGTTTGATGTGTGGGCCCGTACGTAATTTAGGGTTGCTCACTTGGTCAATTGACATGTTAATCAATGCGAGTCCACCACCAGTAATCGCTAACGCCAATGCAGGAACCAGCATTTCCCACCATGCTCCGGTATATAACGATGAAGAGGTCTGTGCCCAATACAGCATAGAGCCCCAACTCACTTCTGTTGCATCACCTAAACCTAAAATACCTAGACCAGCTTCAGAGCCCATTGCGTAGATAACCGTGCCTAGGAAGCCGCCAAAAACAATCGAAACTAAGTTTGGTAAGATCTCTACTAAAATAATGCGGATTTTTGATTCACCCATAACTTCTGCAGAAATGATGAATTCTTTGCTTCTAATTGCCATGGTCTGTGCACGAATCACCCTAGCTCCCCAAGGCCAGGAGGTTATTCCTAACAACACGGTAATAACCAGCGAACCGACCTGCCCTAAGAATGCGGCGAGAACAATCAGCAAGGGCAACTGTGGAAACACAAGAAATACGTTAGTAACGAAGTTCAAGCGTTCATCGACTTTTCCACCAAAGTAACCAGATGAAACCCCGACGAGCACTGCTATTGTCATCGCGATTACGCCCGCAGAGATCGCAACAGTAAGCGACTTTCTTGCTCCAAATAGAACCTGGCTATATACATCACGCCCGCTACGAGTAGTGCCCATAATATGCTCAGAACTTGGTGCAATATGTGGACGTGCTACGCGCTTTTCTGGATTATGAGTCGATAATACAGGCGCAAATAACGCCCCAGCTAAGACAATCGTAAGTAAAAAAGTACCTACAATGGCTGGAGGGTTACCGTAGAAAAATGCGTAAGCTTTACCGAGAGTTTTCTTTACGTTTTTCCACGACCATTTTGGCTCACGTACTGGCATATTCGGCTGGTTAGCGGTTTTTTGAGTATCCATTAAATTATCCATCATGCGCCTCAGTTCGAGATTCTAGGGTCAAGCCAGACATATAGAAGGTCGGCAATAAAGTTAGCGGTCAGTACCGCTGTCACCAAGATAAGAAGAATGGCTTGGATAAGTGGGTAATCACGAGCAACTATGCCTTTAAGAAGGATGTTCCCCAAGCCTTGGTAGTTAAAAACCACTTCGGTCATGATTGAGCCTGCGAATGAGAATCCGATTGCCATTGCAATAGCGGTCGCAACAGGAAGGATGGCATTTCGACCAGCATAGCGAGACATAACACGATAACTACTCAAGCCTTTGGCCTCAGCCATCGTTACGTAATCTTCACCCAACACATTGATCATCGCATTACGCATATTGAAGACCCATGTTGCGATCCCAACCAGGACCATAGAGCCCATAGGCAACACAGCGTGTTTAGCCACACTAGAAATAAACTCCCATGTAAAACCTGGCTCTAGCGATGGGTCATAGGTGTATGCCAAAGGTAATAGTTCGAGTTTTAAACCGAAGAAATAGAACAACAGTAACGCGGTCACGATGTACGGGAAGTTACTAATAAATGCCAAAACTGGCGGAACAATTTGTCCAAATAGCCCTTCACGTCGATACGATGCATACGTACCAATACTGACACCAATGATAAGAGCAACAATCAGCGAACCAAGCGCTAGGAACATAGTCCACGGCAGTGCCATAGCAAGGACATCTGAAACACTTACAGGAAACATAAGCACTGAAGGTCCCAGATCAAGAGTGAATACGCTTTTCATATACGCGAAGTATTGTTCGAAAACATTGCCATCAACAAAACCGTACATTTCACGAACAGCATCCATTTGAGCAGGATCCATTCGACCTTGAGCTGCAGCGAAAAGAGCATCAACAGGATCTCCTGGCATTAGGCGAGGCAACATGAAATTAAACGAGATAGCGATTAAGAAAGCGGTAAAATAGAAGCCAAATCGGCGAATTAAAAACGACATAAAAATCTTTTAACCTAGGGGCTACAACCTAAGCTGTAGCCCTCTCAAAAATAACTTACTTAAGGTGTAGATTGTTGAGAATTATTACTCTCTTACCACCGTCGTACCATACTGGCTGTACGTATGGGTCTTTTTCACTTGGCCAACCAACAATATGTTTAGTACTGTATTGGAACCAAGTTGGGTTAGAAAATAGAGGGATAAAGGGAAGGTTTTCAGCCGTAAATTCCTGAAGTTCACTCAACACTTTCTCTTGCTGCTCTGCATCACCAATTTTGCCGAAGCTGTCGATCAATGCGTCGATTTCTGGTGAATTAACACCGTGACCAGCATGCCAAGTTTTTCCGATTCGAGACGTTGAGAAGTACTCTTGGTACGCCAAGATTGGATTTGTCGCGACCATTGACCAGTTAATTGACATGGTATATTTGCTTTCTTTCAAATTGCTGTCATATACCGCCCAATCCACAGTCTTAACGTTTGCTTTCACACCCACTTCTTCAAAGTATTCAGATACCATCTGAACCACTTGGATCCAGTCGGTCCAACCGTTTACAACCTCGATATCAAACTCAACCGTTTCCCCGTTTGCTTTGTCGCGGAATCCATCACCGTTTTTGTCAACTAAGCCCGCTTCATCTAGTAAAGCGTTTGCTCTTTCAACATCGTACTTAGTTAGATAACCATATTTCTTAGATACATTTTTATCAATGTGCGTTTCGTATAGCTCACCGATGCCACCAGCATTGAAGTTTGCGGTCGGATAACCGTAAGCAGCAATATCAACGATGGTTTCACGATCAAGAGCCATAGAAAGTGCTTGTCGTACTCTTAGGTCATCAAATGGCGCTTCTTTGGTATTTACGTAAAGGTGGATAGCATCATTCGCTGGATACCAAAAATGGTTATTTTCTTTATCCATATCGACAAATGTTGACTCAACGTCAGCAATAAAATTTGAACCCCAATCGATCTCACCTTTGATTAAGGCAGGTTGGATCTGAGAGTTGTCATTGTAAGAACGGAAGTTGATGCAATCTAAATAAGGTCTATTTTCTAAATAGTAATTTGGGTTTCGGCACAGCTCCATCTGTTGCGGTTTAATGTATTTAACCGTCGTCATTGGGCCACTACCTACCGGGTTAAGGTTGGTAAACGTTGTCAGCTCTTCAACTTTCGACCAAATATGCTTTGGTACAATATGGTAACGCTCTAAGTTCCAAGCAAATGTAGAATCCGCTTCCGTCAGCTCAAACACGACGGTTCGCGCGTCAATAGATTTGATTTCTTTTAAATTACCTGAAGACCAAATACCTTTCTGGTCAAAAGCTGGTGCCTCTTTAGTCAACATAAAGCTAAAAACAACGTCGTCTGCAGTTAACTTTGAACCATCAGACCACTTCAAATTCTCTCGTAACTTAAGCGTCAATGTTTTCAGGTCAGTTGAATACTCAACCGACTCAGCCAGGCGATAATCAACATCACCTGTCATGTTGTTGAATACGACCAATGGCTCAAACATTACCCCATGCAGCAAGTCTTTAGTTGTATAAGGGTTAAAGTTTTCAACAAAGCCAGTATTGATAATTGGCACCGTTAGTGTGCCACCCTGCTTAACTTCATCTGCTTGTACAGAGGCTCCGAATAAAGCTCCAATGGCGAGCGAAGCAATCAATGTCTTTTTGTGCATCACGTTGTCCTTTTAATGATAATAACCAGAAAGAAAGCGCTTTCTTTTAACTTTAAAAAAAGGGGGTGTTTTCGTATTCACTATCGGCAACTCGCATCAAGAAACCGCTTTCTTTAGGTGGATAATAAGCCGATAGAATGATTCTTCAACTTACATTTCGGTGAAACGAACCATAGATCACAAATTTAGAATAGATTGAGAATAGAAATACACAACAGTGCCATTCGTCACATTAATTGTTCACTAACACGAAAAACAATTTAAAAACAATAAGTTAAAATTCACTAATAGTGCCCACATGGTCTTTCCTAATCGTCGAACCTCTAACCCATCAATGAACTTATGTGCTTTCTTTAAAATAGCCTTTCCGTCGCGATTCTCAACATACATAGACTGTATCTATGTATGATTCTCTCAAAAACAAAAGAAAGCGCTTTCTTGACCGCTAAACCTATGTCAGCATACCAGTCATAAAATGTAAGTTCCCCCTTAGGACAACTATGTTTAACTTTTGGAATGGCAATAAATCAGGTAAAAGACAGCACTATGAGTTGGAGCTAATTCATAGCTTGTTGAATTGGGATCCGAACGAACCTATTGTCGTTCACAGCGATAATACAGACTTTCCAAGAGCTGAGGATGAAGGAAATATATTCCGCAAGAATTATGATGTACTCGTCACGGTGGCGGGAAACCGTAAATTTGCTGATAAGCCTGCAATCAAACTCAACTCTCCAATTTGTAAAGGCTTATTAGGACACCGTATCCTGATAATTAGGGAACAAGATCAACCCACATTCCATAATATCAACAGCAATAAACTGAAATCACTTATCGCTGGAATTCCTGCGACATGGGCTGATGCTGAGCTGTTTAGAGCAAATGGATATCGAGTACTAGAGCAAGGAACGTTACCAGAGATTCTGAAACTTCTCTCAGATAAAAAATGTGATTATGTGTCACTCGGAGCCAATGAAGTTGAAAGCATATACCAAGAACATACCTATTCCCTGGATGGGTTAGTCATAGAAAAAAGTATTATGCTTTACTACCCTCTTCCTCTGGTCTTCTATGTCCACCCAGACAAGGCTCAACTGGCTCAATTACTTGAGGACAAACTGCAAGACTACAAACTCAGTGGTGATTTCGAGCTATTGTTTAACCAACATTTCGGGGACGTAGTTAGATCCATTGGATTAGAACATCGCAAAGCTATTAACCTCGTAAATAAGGAGCTACCGCCAGAGCTAAGGTCATTTAAGTCTCAATTCATCTCGTGATTATAAATAGAGGAGACTTAAAACCATGCACCTAGATTTGCAACATTAGGTGCATCCGCTTTATGCTCCTAATGTCGATATCATCAAACCATAGGCAAGATAACTAACGGCTTGCTTTTACATATAGCGGTGGATACTCAAGTCATCAGTTTTTATATCACTAGCAGAGCCACTGACCACGCTTGCCAAGATCTTTCCTGAGCCACATGCCATTGTCCAACCTAGAGTTCCATGGCCTGTATTGGTAAATAGATTCTTGATAGGCGTCGCGCCGATTATAGGCGTACCATCCGGAGTCATCGGTCTTAACCCTGTCCAGTATTCTGCCTTAGAGAAATCCCCCGCCTGTGGGAAAAGATCTTTTATCACCATATCAATCGTGGCTTTACGTTTTTCAGGAATGAGATAATCAAAACCAGCAAGCTCTGCCGTACCCGCAATGCGAATGCGGTCATCAAAACGAGTCATCGCCACTTTGTAGGTTTCATCCATCACGGTAGAGGTCGGTGATTTATCAGCATTCACGATAGGCAATGTCAGCGAATACCCTTTGACTGGATAGACAGGAATAGACAGGTCTACTTGCTTCAACAGATCACGAGAATAACTGCCAGACGCGACTACGTAAGCGTCCGCTTTGAAGTCACCTTGAGTCGTGGTAATACTTTCAATGGTTTGATTCTGATGATTGAGCTTGACCACTTCAGTATCAAACACGAACCTAACACCGAGTTGCTTGGCTTTCTCAGTTAAGGTTAAACAGAATTGATGGCAATCACCGGTTTCATCATGTGGTAAATACAGGCCACCTACGAGCTTATCTTTCACGTCTGATAAACCAGGTTCGATGGATAGGCACTGCTCAACATCAAACAACGAGTGCTCAATTCCACTTTCTTTAAGCAGCTTCATATCTTGCTGAATGAAATCCAATTGCTTCTCGCTTCGAAACACTTGTAGCGTCCCTTTCTGCCTACCTTCATAAGCCAATTGCTCACTGGTTCTTAGCTCAGTCAGGCAATCTCGGCTGTAGTTCGCGACTCTCAACATCCGCGATTTGTTCTGTGCATATTTAGCTTCGTTGCAGTTGGCGAGCATCTTCGTTGCCCAAGAAACTAACTCGGGAGAAAGCGAAGGCTTTACTTTGAGAGGAGCGTGCTCTTGGGTAAGCCATTTCATTGCTTTCAACGGAATCCCAGGCGCCGCCCATGGTGAAGAATAACCGTAAGAAATCTGCCCTGCATTCGCAAAGCTGGTTTCCTTGCCACTACTATCTTGACGATCAATAACCGTCACCGAGTGGCCCTCTTTCGCCAGATACCAAGCACTGGTCAACCCAATAACACCGCTGCCAATTACAATTACTTCCATTCTCTTCCCCTAATGCCCGACACAGCAAAACATGCCGAACACAGCTGTCTGTTTCAAACTACCTTCGTTAATAATTTGTAACTTATTCAGCACACGTTGACTTAACAATGCATACAGTGTTGATAAAAAGTCAATTCAGTCGTAAATCGGGAGAATGAATATGGGAAGTGTGATGTTGGATGGTTATAAAGCTTTCAAGGGATCGGTTTATTACTAAGAGAAAGCCCTCTACGAGGATAGGAATACTGAACTATCGCGGAATGAAGTTAGGTGATGTGATTATGTGCACCAACCTACTTCAATCTAAATATTATGGGCGTCGTGGCTCAAGAATGTGGCGTTCTCGATGAGAAAGTCTAAAAAGGTTTCGGCTTGCAATGATAGCCCGCGGCCTTTGAGAGATTGAACTTTCACCGTCGCCTTCGATAGCATCTCCAACTCGGTCGCCACCACTTCAATCTGCCCTGACTTTATCTCATCGATCACGGTGAGCTTGGGCATAAAGGTTACGCCCAACCCAGCCGAAACGAAGTTAGTTAGCGCGGTAACCGAGTTAGTTTGAAGCTTAGGTTGCAAAGTGAGATGAGAGTTTTGTTCAGCCTGCTTTACTAACCTCCCCATACCTGTCGAGTTGTCGATCAAAGCAACAGAGGCCTCTCTAACATCTTGCAGTGCCACAGGCGCTTCTTTCATCGTAAGGAAGTGCCCCTTCGGAGCAATCAATTCGAGCGGATGGCTACGTTCAACATGGGAGTGCAGTTTAGGATGAGGTGCAGACGCATAGGTGATCGCGAAATCTATCTGTTGATCTTCTAACATTTTCACGGCATCCAATGCACCTGCAATTTCAATCGATAAATTGATATCAGGGTATCGAGCCATGAAGGTTTGCATCGGTTTAGAAACCAAGTTAGTGATAAAACCTTCCCCAATCGCAATGCTAACGTTACCGCCCTTGAGGTTTTTCAACTTAGTTAGACGAGCCAGTACCGCCGTTTCACTACGAACTATGGAACGGTAGTAATTCAACAGTTCATTACCTGCTTCGGTTAACAGTGATTGGCGGTTGTTGCGCTCCCATACTTTCATTTCCGCTTGCGCTTCTAACTGTGTCAGCATTCTGCTCATCGCGGCAGGGTCAACATTCATCATCTTAGATGCCTTACGTAACGACCCATATTTCGATAAAGCATTAAGGTATTCCAGCGCGCGGATATTAAAGTGGTGCATTCAACTTCCTTGTGATTCAACTGACACTTGATCAAGCGTCTCACAAATTTGCTGCGAACATATATCCCAATTTATCAAGATCGTAATTGCTCTTACTAACTTGTGCACCGAGTCACTTCAAGGCACTACATCAAAGGCTGATATACGTGTTTTAGCTTGCTGTCGATAATACAAAGGCGACAACTTTCGTCATCACCTTTGTGGTCATGAATCAGATGCTAGTCTCAAGCAGTTAACAATCCGTCACTTCACTTACAGGCCAACAAAGAAACTGATCACTAGCGCGTTGATCAAATCAACAAAGAATCCACACACTAATGGCACCACAATGAATGCTTGTGGGCTTGCGCCATAGCGATGAGTTACCGCTGTCATGTTAACAATCGCAGTTGCTGTTGAACCTAGAGTGATACCACCGAAACCAGAACATATCACCACGGAGTCGTAGTTTCTTCCCATCAAGTAATAAACAACGAAGATAGTAAACAGTAGTGAAAGTAGAATCTGGATACTCATGACCACAGAGATGTAGCCAAACAGCCCGTCAAGATCCCAGATTCGTAGTCCCATCAAAGCCATGGTTAAGAACATGCCTAAGCATATGTCAGAGATCATCGCTAAACCTTTGCGACCTTGAGCAATTTTCTCTTGTGTACGGCGCTTCCTGAACAGAGCCCTACCAACGTTTCCGATTAAGATACCCGCGATCAAACAGCTAACGAATAACGGCAGTTTCAAACCCATTGATTCGATAACTTCACTCAAGCTATAACCCAGCATCAGCGTCAGATTTAGAATCAACCATGCCCATAGAACGCCGTAGTGGCTTAGCTCTGTTTTTGTTTCACTCTCTTGGAATGCACCAACGGTGACCTCTTCTTCATTAGAAGGACTTACTTTGTGTTTATTGAGTAGGTAGTTAGCAATTGGACCACCAATCACACACGCCGCTATCAAACCAACTGTGTTGGAAGCCACACCAAGCTCTAGCGCGTTAGCAATACCAAACTCTTCAACAAACATTGGCGCCCAAGCTAGTGTCGTACCAACACCGCCAATCAGACTGATAGAACCTGACAACAAACCCGCTTTCGCATCCATACCAAAACCCGACGCGACAGCCATGCCAACTAAGTTTTGAAGGACAATAAAAGCCGAAGCCAGACAGAGCAGGATGAACAACGGTCGCCCACCTTTAATCAATGTTTTAATATCCGCTTGTAGCCCGATGCCAGCAAAAAAGTAGAGAAGCAAAAAGTCTCTAACATCTAGGCTAAAGGTGATTTGGATTTCAAAAATATAGTAAAGCGCCGCTACGGTCGCTGCGCAGACAAAGCCACCAATAACTGGCTCTGGCAGAGAGTACTTCCTTAATACTTCAGAGCGCTCGATTAAACCTTTACCAATAAACAGTAATGAGATCGCAATAGTAAAGGAGAGCATTGGAGAAACGAGGGTTTCTGTCATGATGCTATAGATTCCTAAGAGTTAAGATTATTCAAAATGTTGCTTACTCTTAATCTTGTAGATCCAGACCAAGAAATCAAGCGTTTATCGGTGACATCAATCGCTAATCTGGATCAATGTGTTTCACATAAACAGAGAAAAGGCCATCACGAAAAGGATTTGAAAAGGCGACGTCATGGAAGGAGGCAGATTACGTGAATATAGGGGCTCTAAAACGAGAAAACCCCAGCATTTCTGCTAGGGTTTTGAATAGTGGTGGAAGGATGGGGATTTGAACCCCAGATACGCTATAAACGTATACTCGCTTTCCAGGCGAGCGCCTTAAGCCACTCAGCCATCCTTCCACAAATTGTGTGTTGAGCATGTCACTCAACGAGGCGCTACTTTATTGATTCTGCTTGCTTTGGTCAAGGGGCATTCTCAAAAAAAGTGCCTTTTTCGGTTTGTTCGATTACAAATTAACTCATTAGATCAAAAACAAACCAAATTTCATTCTTTCGCTGCACTTGCGCTTGTTGCTTTTCTTAAGCTTGTTGATAGTAGCCCGGAACTCGAAACCATTTACGGCACGTATCTAGGAAGTAGCCATAAAGTACGCCCATACCACACGAGATAACCGCATTACTGGTTACAGCCGTAACGATCTGGTCGCTTGAAGCACCCACCGCCAATAAAATACCGGCATACACAGGCGACTGGAACAACACGTAAGCTAAAAGGTCAGAAATATTCTTCATCAACGAACTTTGTGAAAGCTTTGCACCATTACGTAAAAACCAATCACGAAAAAGACCATAAGGCCAAGCAATAGCAATGTTCACTGGGATAGATAACGTTCGAGAAGCGAGAGACTGCTCAAATGTCATACCAGAAATAAACACTTCTACGATCATGCCTGAAATAAAACAGAAAACGACCATAGCAAATGTATCCGCAGCTGCGTTTCGAATACAAAATGGACCACGAGACTTCATTGACGCCAAACCTAAAATATATCACTACCTATTGAGTGAATTAGTAACATATAAACAAGGTGTATTTACACCCTACCAGATAATGTCGCTATTAAATCATAAGATTAGCAGTCATACATTCCAAATTAAAAATCAAGTTGTAAATTAACAACCAAAAACCTCTTCAAAAGCAGTAGCTTCCACCAAAAAATCAAACCAAGGTCAAATATTGGACAATTCGTCATTTACTTACCGTAATTAAACAACATTTAAGCCATCGGTAGATTTACGGTAATGATATTAATGACATCTTGTGTAGGTGGTGCTCCTAAAGAAACCTGCTCTAGCGCTTTATCGACTTGTTCAGTAAGTTCAGCGTTGTTCATAGGTTCAACGTGGGCACGTAGACTCTCTAGTGCAAATTGAATCAGTTCTAGGTTGTTGTCTTCTAGCGCCACATACAGCGTCACCAATAGCTCTTCGGTGTTATCTTTATTTCGCAGATCAGGTTTAGGCAGTGACTCGCTTTTACTTTTCGAGTCGTGTTTTTTTACATCTTGGCTTTCGAGATCATCCGCTTTTACTTCATGGTATTGGTAAAGCTTATTTGAATAGCGGAATAAAGCATCATCCAGTTCACGCTCATCAATCGGCTTAGCGATAATATAATCCACACCCGCTCCCAGCATACGCTCGCGAGTCTCTTTAAAGACATCAGCCGTACAACCAAACACCAATACCGATGACACATCGCCTATCAAAGCACGAATCGCAGTGGTTGATTCAACACCATCCATCACAGGCATGTGGTTATCCATCAGTATCAAATCAAAGCGCTCAGCAACCACGGCTTGTATCGCTAACTCACCATTCTCGACGCTCTTACAAATGAATCCTTTACTGCTCATGAAGGTTTCAATGATCACTGTATTGGTTCGGTTATCCTCGACGATCAGTACCTTTAAGCCTGAGTAGTCTAGCTTTTTATGTGGCAAGCTCTCGATTTCGCCAGGCTGGCAAGGTCGAATCTTCAAGCGAACATCAAAGCTCGTGCCTATCCCTTCTTCACTGGTGACGGTAATACTGCCATCCATCAGTTGGGCAATTTTCTTCACAATCGCTAAGCCAAGACCCGTACCGCCAAAACGCCTTGTAGTGGAAGACTCCGCTTGTTCAAACGGTTTAAAAATACGCTTTTGAGCTTCTTTAGAGATGCCAATTCCGGTGTCACGAACTCGAATACTAAGGTAGGTGTCACTTCCCTCTACGACTTCTTTCAAGTACACCTCAACAAAGCCTCTGGAGGTGAACTTCACCGCGTTGTTCAACAAGTTAAACAAAATTTGGCGCAGGCGAGCTTTATCTGAGAAATACCAACGACCAGAAGGCACCTCGGAGTACACTTTGAATTGAAGCCCTTTCTCGGAAGACAATGTGTAGTAAACACTGTTAATACTGCCGATGATCGAATCAAGCGGGAAACGCGTTTCATCAAGATCCAACCTACCCTGCTCGATCTTCGAGAAGTCTAAGATCTCGTTGAGTAGAGTCATCATATGATCGCCGGACTCATACAGGCTCTTAAGATGCTTCTCTTGTTCGGAGTTTAGAGGCGTTTTTAATAGGATCTGAGCGGTACCCAACACACCATTCATAGGGGTGCGTATTTCATGTGATAGGGTTGCAAGGAAAGCGGTTTTTGCGTTGGTGGATGCCTGAGCTTTAACCTTTTCCGCTTCGAGATAAATAGTCTTTTCGTTAAAGGTTTTAATTAAATGGCCGATTTCGTCGTCACTCGAGTAATCCACATCAATGATTTCGCCGGCTTTCGAGCTATCAACCTGTGCAGCAATCCTTGTGATTGGACTAATCAAATAACGATTCAATAAGTAATATCCCGCCATCACACAAAGTAGCAATAGCGGAACAATACCGCCTTCAATGCTCATCACCTGGCGAAATACTTCGTCTGCTACACGTGTTTTTGAGTTCACCACATCCACTTGCCAGCCGAAATCACCAAATTGGTTGCTACTGATATAGATGCCTTCAACAAGATTGAAGTTATAAGAAACCAACACTTGGTTGAGTTTATCTCTCAGGGTGATACCAAGATTGTACTCTTCGGCGTGGTTTTTAATGAAACCCAACAACTCTTCGAGCGAGAGATCCACCGTCGCAATACCAGCAAAGGTGCCGTCATAGTAATAAGGTGACGAAGCCGTAATCATTCGAACGTGAGTATAGGGATCAATATAGACATCGCTCCAAGAGATGGTTCCCTGTGGCTTGTCTACAACCGAGGTATACCAATACTCTTCGTGATAAGGGGCGTTTTTAGGATTGTTGTAAGAGAACAGTTGATCAATCGTGCCATCGTCAGCTTTGTTGAAAAAATAACTGTTTAAGAGCTTGTCGGAATCCAACGCATACGGTTCTGGCCAAATACCAGCGCTAACAATTGTGTCATCGCTCGCGGCTAACATCGACTTGAATAGCGGGATGACATCTTCACCTTTGCGATGTGCTTGAGCAAAACCAACTAAACTATCAACAAAGCCTTGAGAGCTACTGAGTGGCTCTGTAATCAATGCGGATAACAGTTGCGTACGTAAGTCGAGGTTTTGTTGTAATTTGGCGCGCACAGGGGATTCTACGACGTAATACGTCACACTACCGACAATGGCAATAAACATAGCAAGGTACAGCCCAAGCGCTACCATGCTTTTTTTCTTTAAAGACGACCGTATCTGCATAATTCTTTTATTGTTTTCTTTTCTGTTAAAACTAGTGTTTATCATCCATGACATCAAGCCTTTTTAGATTGAAGCTTGATTGGCACAAGTTCATTGGTACTATAAGCGCAAATATGTTCCCTTTTACGGTACCTCACTTTGACTTTACAAGATATTCTTGCGCTTCCAGAGTTGGAAGGAAAGCTAATCACAGAACACAAAACCATCGGATTTGTCACTGCAATGGCAGCGGCACCCAATGTGTTAACCCCGCATGAGTGGCTACCGTTCTTATGGGGTGGCGAAGAAGTCGCGCCTTTTACGGATGGTGAACAGCTAGAAAGCTACATTGAAGTTATCATCGAGCTTTGGAATAAAACTCGCCCAGAACTGATTGAAGGTACTTGGGTTTGGCCTGAAGCTTGTCAATTAGACGACGAAGAAGTGGTTAACACTGCCGCTCGTGATTTTTGTGAAGGCTTGCTTCAAGGCTGGCAGATTGCTCGTGATGATTGGGAAACGCTAATGCCTGAAGAGAGCGAAGACAACGCGCTTGTTGGCGGCGTCCTACTTTCATTGAGCATGCTTTACGATCCAGAAACCTCAATCGCAACGCTTGCTGAGCAAGGGATTGAAGGTCTAGAGCAGTTCGAAGAGATCTTTAACGCTGTGCCTGTCATGCTTTGCGGTCTAACTCAGCGTGGTATTGCACTGGCTGAAGCTCAATAACAGTTAGTTTTATGCATACCCAAAAGGCCTCGCTATGAGGCCTTTTTAGTTTTTAGACGAAATGAAAATAGAAGCTTTAGAAGCCTTTCCAATCGAAATCATCAATTCGCTCATCAGCAATATAGAACAGCTTAGTACCACTGCTGACAACTTGGTCTAGTTCTGGGTTCAGTTCAATACCACTTCCCGTATCAATCGCGATCAGCGTTGCTTGATACTTCTCTTTAAACACAGAGAAAATAGGCGCAACGGTGACAGGCTCGGCGTCTTCAGGGAAATACGTTGAATACTGTGTCATGCCTCTTGTTGAGCTCAATAACTCTTGATGAAGCGCACTTGATCCTGGGTCTACCGCAGCCTTTGCTAGCATCTCTGCACCCACCGCTGGAATACATTCAGAGTTAGGGCAATGCTTGTGCAATAAATCGCTTAGCGCTTCGTCTTTAAAGTAAACAAGAAGGTGTGCCTTAGGGTTTCGGTTGGCACAGTAAAGCGCCGCAGATAGCGTAATGTCGTCTTCTGGGTTATCAATCAAGATGCAACTTGCAGACTCAATGCCCGTTTTCTCCATCTCTTTGCCATCGGTGTAGCTGTTTACTTTAACGAAATTGATTTCACCGGGTAACGGGTTCTCGATATCTGAACGCGTACATAATACGATTGGTCGCTTACCTGTTTCTTCGTGTTGCAGCATGCGGATGAGATGAATGGTTCTTTGCTCATTCCATCCAAGCATCAAAATGTGGTTGTCCACTCTAACTCTCCTTTTTCCTAACAAGCCCGCTCGCCAATATTCAACGCCTTCTGTCGCCACTTTACCGAGTAGTGCGGCGAAAAGGCTCAACCCGCCTGGAATCACAAATAGAATAACGATCCACTGCCCCGCTACCGTGGTCGGTGATAAATCACCATAACCAACTGTAGAAGCCGTTACCACCAAGTAGTAAGCGAATACGGTAACCGAACTGGTTAAATCTGTTTCACCCGCCAAATACAGCATCAGCCACGATAGAGCGATGTAACCAAGGAAAGTGAACAGTAAGTTTTTGCCATTCAAAACAAAGATGTTTGCTTTGATCCAGCGTTTGAGTTGTAACCAGATTATCATTCGAGCCTCTGCCTCATTTCTCTTACTTACATGCTAGAAAAAATACGCGATATCAACAAGATGTATCATCAGAAAAAGATACATGATCACAATATTGATATTGGCGGCCTATACTCACGTACAAAAAAACCAGCACTATTGGCTGGTTTTTTGTTGATTAGATAAAAGAACGGCTTACGCGTTACCTTTTACCTGCACGTTTAACTGCTCTGCAAAATCTAGCATGCGGTTCAATGGGATAAGAGACTTTACACGTAGCTCGTCAGAAACGAAGATCTCGTGTTGCTTACCACCATTCTCAAGCGCGTTTTCGATCGCTTCAAGGCCGTTCATCGCCATCCAAGGACAGTGTGCACAGCTACGGCAAGTTGCACCAGCACCAGCCGTTGGCGCTTCAATCAGTTCTTTTTCAGGAACCAATTGCTGCATCTTGAAGAAGATACCTTTGTCAGTGGCAACAATCATCTGTGGATGAGGAAGCTCTTTTGCTTTCTTGATCAATTGGCTTGTTGAACCTACAGCATCCGCCAGTTCAACGACACTTGCTGGTGATTCTGGGTGAACCAAAATAGCCGCTTCTGGGTATACCGATTTCATTTTCTTCAAAGCATCAGCTGAGAACTCATCATGAACGATACACTCACCTTGCCAAAGCAACATGTCAGCGCCGGTTTGATTTGCGATGTAAGAACCTAGGTGACGGTCTGGGCCCCAAATAATGGGTTTGCCTTCAGCATCTAGACTTTCAACGATCTCTAAAGCGATACTCGACGTAACCACCCAGTCTGCACGAGCTTTAACAGCCGCAGAGGTGTTCGCGTATACAACCACGGTGTGGTCAGGGTGAGCATCACAAAATTCTGTAAATTTGTCAGCAGGACAACCAAGATCAAGTGAACATTCAGCTTCAAGTGTTGGCATTAGAATGCGTTTTTCGGGAGTAAGAATCTTTGCAGACTCACCCATGAAACGAACACCAGCAATGATCAAAGTGCTTGCTGAGTGACGGTTACCGAACTTAGCCATTTCTAATGAATCGCCAACGAAACCACCAGTTTCTTCTGCCAGAGCCTGAATTTCAGGATCTGTGTAGTAGTGTGCAATTAGAACTGCATCTTTTTCTTGAAGTAGTTTTTTGATGTTTGCGATGTGGGCCTGTTTCTGAGCGTCGCTCAATGGAACTGGCTTAGGCGGAAACGGGTAAACTGTATCGATTTTATCTAGTATATGACTCATTGCTCTTGCTCTACGCAACTTCTTCCGAGAATCCGAGTATTCTACACAGGACAGCGATTGGGATCAAAAAGGATTGGTTGCAAGCGGTGGCTAGCTAATGCTTAAAACGCATAAACAAGGCGATGCGTTGACATCACTAGCAAGAGAAGTAAACACTAAACGGAAGTGAACAGGTATAAAAAAGAGGCGCCTAAGCACCTCTATTTTGTTTACAAGTGGGTTTTAGCCACTTTAGCCGAAGCACTGTTTGGGTACTCGGTTACGACTTGTTGGTAATATTTCTTAGCTTGCGTCGCGTTGTTGTTGCGCGCAGCTATGTCACCAAGCTTAACCAGTGCATCTGCTCGCTTGTTGGAGTCTTTGTAAGACACAACAGCTGCGAAGCTCTTCACCGCTTCTTTATCTTGCTTCTTAGCGAAATAAAGCTGACCTAACCAGTAATGTGAGTTAGGTGTGAAGGTTGAATCTGGGAAGTCTTTTTGAAACTTTTGGAATGCGGCAATCGCACCCGTGTAGTCTCGTTGCTTTAGAATCATATCTACAGCATTTTGATAAGCGGTTTGCTCATCGACATCAGTACTGAACGTACCAGAAGCATCTTTAGAGCCTTCGCTCGCTGCCACTGCTACCGTTGCGGTTCCTGCTGCTTTCACCTCGCCCCTAACGCGATCCAGTTCAATGAACAGTTCACGCTGGCGCTCTAGCATTTGCTTCATATCGTAGCTGTTTCGTTCCAGCTCACCACGAAGTTCACTGATCTCCAGTGCCATGTCGTCGATTTGCTGTTGCATTTGAAGCTGAACAAGGTTGCGATTTTGAAGCAGGCGCTCTAAACGCTCAATATCTGATTCGTTAGATGCAGACGCTGCTCGAGAGGAAGATGATGAATTGGTTGCGGTGCTATTGAGATCGGATACTGGAGCTGGTGCAGCGAACGCGATGTTCGCTGCACTTGCCAGTAACGAAAGCAAAATGACTCGCTTTGTGTTACTGAACATGAGGCAATTCCTCAATTATATAGTCTACTAAAATTAGTAAACTAGTACTGCGCGACGGTTTTTAGCGTACACATCTTCAGATTGACCTAGAAGAAGTGGCTTCTCTTCACCGTAGCTTACGATAGAGATTTGGTCAGCTTGAACACCTAGAGCTTGTAGGTATTTCGCTACAGCTTGTGCACGACGCTCGCCAAGTGCGATGTTGTACTCAGGAGTACCGCGCTCATCAGCGTGACCTTCGATAGTAACGTTCATGTCAACGTTCTTAACTAGGTATGCTGCGTGAGCTGCTAGCATTTCTTCGTAATCGCCAGCGATAGTAGAGTTATCGAATGCGAAGTAGATTGTTTGAGTTTCACGTAGCGCTTGCTCTTTAAGCTCTTGCTCAGACAGTTGACCGTTAGCGTCAATTGGCGTTACAACAGTTGTGTCTACGTTGCTTTCTGAACCTGAAGTTGTTTGGTTGCTTTCTGTACCAGATGTTGCAGATGTTGCTTCATCAGTTGAGCTACATGCCGTTACTGCCATCACTGGTAGTGCAATCATCAAGCCTTTAAGAACTTTGTTAAGTTGCATCTTTTTTTCCTTACGTTATCAAACTTAGTTTCTACAGCGACTAAGTGCTATAGATAGTTAATTGCCACAATAGTTAACACTATCAATAGCTAAAAGAATGTATCAAGAGAACTAGAGGAACGGTGACCACGCAGGCGCTCTTACACGTCCGTTGGTTGCCGGTAATCTAGCTTTAAAACGGCCATCGATAGAAACCATCGATAGTACGTTAGTTTTATTGTAAATAGAGCTATAGATAACCATACCTCCATTCGGCGCAATGCTTGGAGATTCATCTAACAATGTTTTTGTTAGCACCTGAACCGCACCGGTTTCCAAATCCTGCTTAGCCAAGTTAAAACCTGAGTTACTGCGATTCACCATGATAAGGAATCGACCATCAGGGGTGATCTGGCCACCTAAGTTTTGGCTACCTTGCCAAGTAATACGAGAAGTCGAATTATTGGACAAATTTACATTATAAATCTGAGGTTTACCACCACGATCCGATGTGAAAATAAGAGACTTGCCATCTGGGTGCCAGAATGGTTCAGTATTATTCGAACGGCCGCGGGTAATTTGAGTCAGCTTACGGCTAGCAAGGTCAAGTGTGTACACCTGAAGGCTGCCTGTTTTCGACAATACCAATGCCAATGTTTTACCATCTGGCGAGAATCTTGGCGCACCATTGTGACGAGGGTATGACGTCACTTTCTCACGTTCACCGGTGTAAATATTCATGATGAATATTTCAGCTTGGCCATTCTGGAAGCTCACATACGCAAGTTTCTTACCATCTGGTGACCATGCTGGAGACATAAGAGGCTGCTTAGAACGAAGTACTAAACGCTCATTAAAGCCATCGTAGTCAGCAACACGAAGTTGGTATGGGTACTTATCTTTGTCGTTCACAACTACGTAAGAGATACGAGTTAAGAACGCGCCTTTCTCACCGGTTAATTCTTCATACACTAAGTCAGAAATACGGTGTGCGTATTCTCTCAAGCGCTTGCCAGGAACCGTTGCTTTTTTGTTGAACAACACGTGGTCTTTAGAAAGCACCAATTGGCCTTCATCACTTAATGCACGGCTTTGTCCTTTAGTCAGCTGACCACGAACAATGTCGATCAATTGGTAGTTCACCACGTACTGCCCTTCGGCATTTTTAGTGATGCTACCTGTTAGCAATGAATCAACGCCTAGGTTAGTCCAAGCATCAAAGTTCACCTCAGTTTCGCTGTAAGGCGTTTGAGGCATTTTGCTTGTCGCAACTGGGCTGAATTTACCACTGCGTTGTAGGTCAGAAGCGATAACTGCTGATACATCGTGTGGCAATGGCTCTGCGCCTTCCCAACGGAAAGGTACAATAGCGATAGGTCGTGCAGAGTTAATACCGTCTGTAATAACCAGCTCCAGTGCCGCATGTGCAAACTGGCTGCTTGTAGCTATTAAGAAAACAAAACTCAGTAGTAGTTTCTTTAACACAAGTTCGTCCTTTTACTCTGGTGATACAGTTAAGTTAATGTCTTTTAGTGATTTCACGATGTCTGGGTCTTTAGGCAATGGATAAGATTGCACTTGTGCCACGGCACGCTTGGTTGCTGCACATAAACGGCTATCGCCATCTAAGATGCTTAAGCTACCCAAAATAGCGTTTGAGCCCGTTGGAATCAGCTTAAGGTTCACTCGACATGAGCGCCCTCGATAGCTGTCTTCTAACAACAGATTCTGTTGAATCAATTGGGTATAGATAGCCCCGTAACGTTGTGCTTCATCACTAATAAATTGTTGTCTTGCTGAAGAGTTTTGAGTCGCTTCAGTTTCAAGACCAGCAAAGATATCGTTCAATGCTGCTTCTTGTTGTTTACGCTCTTTTTCTGCTTTAGCTGCAGCTTCTTTTGCCTTACGGGCTTTCTCTGCTGCGGCTGCCGCTTCTTTCTCTTTCGCTATGCGTTGCTTTTCAGCGCGTTCAGCGGCTTCTTTCTCTTTACGAGCTTTGTCTGCTGCCTCTTTCGCCGCTTTTTCTTTTGCCACGCGTTCTTGTTCAGCTTTTGCGATTGCCGCTTCTTTGGCCTTACGCTCGTTCTCGGCTTTCACCAACGCAGCTTCTTTCAGCTTGCGATCAGCTTCGGCTTTAGCGGCTTTCTTTTTCTCTTGCTGTAAACGCGTTTCTTCAGCTTTGCGTTGTTTCTCTTTCTCAACTCGGCGCTTTTCAGCTTCACGAGTCGCTTTAGCCTCTTTCGCTTGTTGTTCTTTTAGCTTACGAATATTTTCTTCTTCAGCTTTACGATTCTTTTCAAGTCGTTCGCTTTCACGTCTCAGTTTGTCTAAACGCTCTTGCTCTTTCTTGCTCGCGGCTTCTCGCTGTTGACGAATCTGTTGAGCTTGCTGGCGAACCAACTGAGGATCAATCACCACAGCCTGAACCATCTGCCCTGTCGGCTTAGGTTCTGACATCGTGAAATCCGCTCCCCAAATAAGCGCAACGAATAAAATGACGTGCAGCCCAAGTGAAATAAGAAGCGGTTTTCTGAAACTATTGGATTTTTTATTAGTCGCTTTCATGAATGCTACGGAGCTATTCCCTTATATCCGTTAAAAGGCCAACCTTTGGCACACCTGCACGGCTTAATTCATCAAGTAATAAAACCACTTCAGCGTAAGGCGTTGCGGCATCACCGCCAACCGCCACTGGAGAATTCGGCTTCAAAGACAACTCAGCTTTCACTCGGATGATAATATCTTCCATAGATAAACCACGCTGTACTTCTTCGTCATTAACGCTCAAGCCAAGTTCACCGTCTTTGTTCACTTCAACGATGATGAAACTTGCGTTGTCGTCCCCCAGTAGGTCTTGTGCCGATTTAGCCGTTGAAGCCTGAGGCAATTCAACGTCAACGCCTTGAGTAACAAACGGCGAAGTCACCATAAAAATGATCAGCAAAACAAGCATAACGTCGATGTAAGGTACAACGTTAATCTCTGCTGTCATTTTGCGTTTTTTAGGTTGGTATCCAGCCATCTATTATTCCCTGCCAGCCATCGCTTGACGGTGAAGAATACTGTGGAACTCTTCAGAGAAAGTCGCGTAGTTGTGCTCTAGCTTGCCTACTCGGCTGCTGAAGCGGTTGTACGCCATTACTGCTGGAATTGCAGCAAATAGACCCATTGCGGTTGCGATCAGTGCTTCTGCAATACCAGGGGCAACCATAGCGAGTGTCGCTTGCTTCACTTCACCTAATGCGATGAATGAGTGCATGATGCCCCAAACCGTACCAAATAGGCCGATGTATGGGCTGATAGAACCAACGGTCGCCAAGAAAGGTAAGTTAGTTTCTAGTTCATCGACTTCACGAGCAACAGCAACGCGCATCGCACGGCCAGTGCCTTCCATAATGAAGTCAGGTGATGTTGCATTCGATTTACGAAGGCGAGCAAACTCAGTAAAGCCTGCGTAGAAAATTTCTTCAGTACCAGAAAGCTCGTCTTTGCGTTTATTGCTCTCTTGGTACAATTTTGCAAGATCAACGCCTGACCAAAATTTGTCTTCAAACACTTCTGTTTGTTTCGAAGCTTGAGATAATACTTTACTTCTTTTGATGATCATCGCCCAAGAAACAACAGACATGCCCATAAGAACTAGCATGACCATTTTAACTAATAAACTAGCTTCTAAAATTAGGCCTAAGATTGAGATTTCAGCAGTCACTATTCGTTAGCTCCGTAAGAATAAATGTTGGCATTGCCTTTGGTTTCATTTTTTGATTGTCGATACATGCTACCTTAACCATTGCTTTACACAATGCTTTGCCATCAGGATTTACGATCTCTTGACAGAAGACCAAGGTAGCTCGCTTCAACTCGTAAATATTTGTAATGACTTGTAAAGAATCATCAAGGCGCGCACCTTGAATAAAATCAATGTCCATATGTCGGACTACAAAACCGATGTTTTGTTCTAACAAGACTTGCTGAGAAACGCCAATTGAGCGCAACATCTCAGTTCGAGCGCGTTCGAAAAACTTAAGATAGTTTGAATGGTATACAACACCACCTGCATCGGTGTCTTCGTAATACACTGTCACTGGCCACGTAAATGGCTTAGATAATCCCTGCAATTTGCTACCACAACCCAAAACGATAAAGATCTCACTATAACCTAACTCCTTATCATTAATAGTATATCGCTGTGAATTTTTTGATTTAACAGACGAAAAAAAAGGCCATCTGTATAAGATGACCTCTTTTTGGCTAAAAACCCAACAAGTATAAAGATTCACATCGTTATGAACCTAAATCCTTTGCCTTTTATAGAAGGCGCAGCACCGTTAGGTAGAGCAAAATTGTGAGTGAAACGTATGGGCTAAACAGTAGCTGCCACATCCAAGCTCTTGGCTTAAATCCAATACCGTAAACCATGCTTGAGCAAACAGCCCAGATAAACATTGGCCCGATGATCGCGTTAAAGCCCCCGATGCTTGTCGCATACGCTTCAGGATCCCACATCACTAAACCAACATGCATGAAACCCAATACCAAGGATAAAGCTCTTAATAGAGTCTTATCCATTGGTTGATGCAGTTTAGCGATTTGCTCTGCGAGATTACTCACTGTCTTTGTCCATCATTTCTGAATGCTCTAGCCAAAGAGCATTAATGATGCCGAATGCACATGCTAGAAGTACACCCAAAATCCATGCGAAATACCACATAAAATTTCTCCTAAGTTATTTAACTTCTAGCTTAGTAAGCTGAAACGTCGTTATCTTCGATGTGTTTCTTATCTAGACGACCGAACATTTTGTAATATGTCCAAGTTGTGTAGCCAAGAATCACCGGAACCATTACCGCCGCAACAGCAGTCATAAGGCCAAGCGTAAGCTCACTCGCTGTTGAATCCCACATAGTCAAACTATGGCTAGGATTCAGGCTTGATGGCATTACGAATGGGAACATTGCAAAACCAGCCGTTAAAATAACACCTGCGTTCGATAGACTTGAGAACAAGAATGCGAAACCACCACGCTCAAAGCGAGATGCAATCACAGCAAGCAGTGGCATCGCTACCCCAAGGATCGGTGCAGCCCACATTGCTGGATACGTTTCGAAGTTTGTCATCCAAGCACCCACTTGAAGTGATACTTCTTTGTTTAGAGGGTTTGAATCAGCAAACGTATCGATAGTGCTTGTAATAACATAGCCTTCGATAGATTGAACCCAGAAACCACCAATAACGAACAGAGCAATAGCAATTAGGCCAGTGATCTGAGCAACGTTACGAGCACGAGCGTGCAGCTCTTCTGTAGTCTTCATTTGAAGCCATGTTGCACCTTGCATCACGAACAACATCAGAGCTAATACACCACAAAGCAATGCAAACGGGTTTAGCAGAGCGAAGAACGTGCCATGGTACTTAGACATCATAAATTCGTTCAGGTCAAATGGAACACCTTGTAATAGGTTACCAAATGCTACACCGAAGATGATTGGTGGAACTGTACCACTAAAGCAAAGTGCGTAGTCCCAAGTTTTGCGCCATTTTGGATCTTCGATCTTAGAACGGTAATCAAGAGCAAGTGGTCGTAACCAAAGCGCTGCTAACGTCGCATACATTGCGAAGTAGAAGCCAGAAAACGATGTTGCGTAAACCAGTGGCCACGCAGCAAACAATGCGCCACCCGCAGTGATAAGCCAAACTTGGTTACCATCCCAGTGAGGGGCAATCGTGTTTAGCATAATACGGCGTTCAGTGTCGCTCTTACCGATAACCGGTGAAAGAGCAGCAACACCCATATCGAAGCCATCAGTTACGGCGAAACCAACCAGTAGAACACCGATCAATACCCACCAAATAAGTCGTAAGCTTTCGTAATCAAACATAATATTCCCTCACTTATACTTCGACTGAACGGCTAACTTTGTCTTCAACAGAGTTATCGTTTTGTTCAAAGTGGTAACGGCCTGTCTTTAAGCTACTTGGACCTTTACGTGCGAATTTCAGCATTAGGTAAACTTCAGCAATCAAGAACACTGTGTACAGTGCCAGAATAGCGAATAGAGAAGTCCAAAGCTGTTCAATAGTTAGTGCTGATGCTGCAACGTTAACCGGTAGGATTTCACCAACCGCCCATGGTTGACGACCAAACTCAGCAACGAACCAACCCGCTTCGATCGCAATCCAAGGAAGTGGGATTGAGAACAGCGCCGCTTTAAGTACCCATGGTTTCTGTTCGATCTTTTGACGACACGTTTGAACAAACGCTGCGCCGAATACAAACAACATGATGAAGCCACAAGCAACCATCAGACGGAATGACCAGAATAGAGGCCAAACTGTTGGGATAGAATCATCCGCAGCCATTTGGATTTGCTCTTCTGTTGCATCAACAACGTCGTCTGTGTAGCGCTTAAGAAGTAGACCGTAACCTAGGTCACCTTTCACTTCGTCGAATGCCACCATGTTTTCTTCAGACTTATCGCCTGAACGTAGCTTTTCAAGCAGCTCGTATGCGTACATACCCGTGCGGATACGATCAACGTGGTCATCACGCAGGTCACGCAGGCCTGTTACTTCTTTATCAAGAGAACGTGTTGCGATAATACCCATTACGTAAGGAATCTTAATTGCGTAGTCAGTATCCATTGTTTCTTGGTTTGGAATACCAAAAACAGTGAATGCAGCTGGTGCTTCTTCAGTGTGCCACTCTGCTTCTACAGCAGCGAGTTTCACTTTTTGAACTTCACCAAGCTCGTAACCAGATTCATCACCTAGCACGATTACTGACAGGATCGCCGCCATACCGAAAGATGCTGCAATCGCAAAAGAACGACGAGCAAAGGCAAGGTCACGACCTTTAAGAATGTAGTATGAGCTGATACCAAGGATGAACATTGCACCCGTTGTGTAACCAGACGCTACTGTGTGTACGAATTTAACCTGTGCTACTGGGTTTAGTACAACTTCAGCGAAGCTCACCATTTCCATACGCATCGTTTCAAAGTTAAATTCCGCACCCACTGGGTTTTGCATCCAGCCGTTAGCTACCAAGATCCAAAGCGCAGAGAAGTTAGAACCAAGTGCTACTAACCAAGTTACCGCTAAGTGTTGACGCTTCGACAATCTGTCCCAACCGAAGAAGAAAAGACCAACAAAAGTAGACTCTAGGAAGAATGCAACAAGCGCTTCGATAGCCAGCGGTGCACCAAAGATGTCGCCAACATAGTGAGAATAGTAAGACCAGTTAGTACCGAACTGGAACTCCATGGTTAAGCCTGTCGCTACACCAAGAGCAAAGTTAATACCAAACAATTTACCCCAGAACTTAGTCATGTCCTTGTAAATTTGCTTGCCAGTCATTACATAAACTGACTCCATAATGGCAAGTAGAAATGCCATACCTAGTGTCAGTGGAACAAATAGGAAGTGATACATCGCTGTAAATGCAAATTGCAATCGCGACAGATCAACAACATCAATCATGGTAACTCCTTTGTGTCGGCTGAATGACACTTGTGTGATTATTCACCGCAAAAATCCATGTTAAAACAATTTATGTAATTGTTATTACAAATTGAAATTTGTAGCAAAAACGTACCGTTATAGTTAGATTATTGTTAAGCATGAGCTAATATAGCTGGCGCTAATATTACTGGTAAAATCAGTATGTTTCAAAAGATTTATAGGAGAAGCCTGCGTTGATTTGTATCAATTTTATTCACGCAAATTAGAGGTATTTTTGAACAATCATGATTAAAATCACACCAATTTGAGCTCTGTTAATAACAGCGCATGATATCTGTGACAAAAGCTCAGCACCACTTCAACATACAAATTACAACTACCCATAAAGTACTAACAAAAGTTATGACAACTTATTTCAATTTTTGTTAGCTAAATCAAACCTGAAATCAAAGTTTTCATTTTTGAAACCCGCTATTCAGCCTTTTTATCGATTAGCGCAAAGAGTTGTTATTCAGTAAAATGCAAAAAATCCCAGCGCTTATGCAACTGGGATCTTTAAAAATGAATAATTTAACGATTAGACGGCTTATCTATTCCGAAGTGTAAATAAGCTCTGTCGGTCGCGATTCGACCTCTTGGCGTTCTTTGTAGGTAACCTTGCTGAATCAAGTAAGGCTCTAACACGTCTTCAATGGTGTCTCTTTCTTCACCGATCGCTGCAGCCATATTGTCGATACCCACTGGGCCACCACCAAACTTTTCCATGATCGCAAGCAGAAGCTTTCTATCCATGTAGTCAAAACCTTTAGCATCGACATCCAACATGTTAAGCGCTTTATCGGCAACCTCTGGGCAGATATGACCATCTCCTTTCACTTCCGCATAGTCGCGTACACGGCGCAGTAAACGATTGGCAATACGTGGTGTACCACGAGCACGACGAGCAACTTCTAACGCCCCTTCTGATTCCATAGAAAGACCAAGGCAATCAGCGCTTCGTTGCACGATGTTTTGCAAGTCTTCAACTTTGTAATACTCAAGACGCTGAGTGATACCAAAACGGTCACGTAACGGAGACGTAAGCGAGCCAGCACGAGTCGTTGCGCCTATCAACGTAAAAGGTGGAAGATCGATCTTGATAGAGCGTGCCGCAGGGCCTTCACCAATCATGATATCTAATTGGTAATCTTCCATTGCTGGATACAACACCTCTTCAACCACAGGGCTAAGGCGGTGGATCTCATCAATGAATAGGACATCATTTTCTTCAAGGTTAGTCAGCAGCGCCGCTAGGTCGCCGGCTTTTTCCAGTACAGGGCCTGAAGTGGTGCGAATGTTTACATCCATTTCATTAGCAACAATGTTCGCCAACGTGGTTTTCCCCAAGCCTGGAGGACCAAATATCAACAAATGATCGAGGGCCTCATTACGCAATTGCGCCGCTTTGATGAAAATTTCCATTTGGCCACGAACATGATCCTGACCTTGATAGTCAGCAAGTGCTTTAGGGCGTATTGCACGATCAATGACATCTTCATCTTTGAATACTGGGTTGTCCGGTGCAATAAGGCGATCGGCTTCAATCATAAATTCTGCTATTCCTAACTATGCGCTTGTTGACTCTGCGCTTCTTGACTCTGTGTAAAGGCAAAGTGAATGAGCCTGTTTTGTAGAACAAGTATATGAGGTATTAAACCATCGATTTCAGTGCTTCGCGAATTAACTGCTCGCTGGTCATGCCATCTTTAGCCACTTGAGAAACCACCTTAGAAGCTTGAGTCGGCTTGTAACCTAATGCAAGTAACGCACTTACCGCTTCTTCTTCAGCGTCGTGAACGGTTGGCATAGAATCAATTGGTGCTGCATCCGTCGCTGGAGTAAATAGGTCACCCGCGCCCCACCCTTTCAGGCGGTCTTTCATTTCAACAACCAGACGTTCTGCGGTTTTCTTACCGACACCCGGCAGTTTCACTAGCGTAGAAATATCTTCACGTTCAACACTCTGAACAAACTGACTCGCCGTCATACCTGAAAGAATACCAAGACCAAGTTTAGGACCAACACCATTTGCTTTGATAACTTCACGGAACAGCGCACGCTCTTTAACTGTATTGAAGCCGTAAAGCAGTTGTGCATCTTCACGAACAACAAAGTGAGTGTAGATAATTGCCTCTTCGCCCACATTTGGTAATTCATAAAAACAGCTCATTGGCATTTGAACTTCATAGCCAACGCCACTCACTTCGATTAGTAATTCTGGTGGCTGTTTTTCTATTAATGTACCGCGTAGACGTCCGATCACAATTCACTCTCTTGATGGAATATAATTTGAGGGACAGAATATAAAAGAACTGGATGCTTATCCAGTTCTTTGTGTTTATTCGGGTGATTTATTTACGCTTGTTTGGCTTGTGAAACCACGTTATTTAAGCTTTCGACCAGCTCTTTGACAGAGGTAACATGCCCTGTGAGTTCAGAACCATAATTGGCGACTAAGCCGGACACGGATTTGGTTTCCGCAACGCTCTGTGCCACTTCTGAACTCGCGAGATCGAGCTCTTTCAAAGAACTCATCTGCATCGCCATAATGTTGGTGAGCTGATTGACGTCAGTCGAGATAGTTTGAACTTCTGAGATGATGCCGTTCATCTCATTCGCCGTGGTTTCAATTATCGCTCGACCATGTTCCACTTCGTCTTTACTACGGTCCAACAAGGTTCGAATTTCTATCGCGGAATGACTGCTTTTCGCCGATAACTCTCTTACTTGGTCGGCGACTACTGCAAAGCCTCTTCCCTGCTCACCTGCGCGAGCCGCTTCTATTGCCGCGTTTAATGCCAACAAATTAGTTTGTTCCGCTACTGAAGTAATCAAGTCAGCGACTTTCATGATCTCTTGATTACTTTGAATGATCTGAGTGATAGCACTGGTTGAGGCTTCTAATGACTCAGAGCTCTTTTGCGCTTTCTCTCCGACCGCTTCACTACGCTCTTTCAACTCACCCACAAATGAGTTTGATTCTTCGATACCTTGAGTCATTTGGTGCAATTGTTGGCTCATCTGTTCTGCCGCACTGGCCTGAGATTCGCAATTGATATTCAGCACCTCAACTTGCGAATGTAAATCTCGCGACTGTTGGTCTAGATGCACAGATACGCCCTGTAAGCTTTCCGAATTCGAATTAGCTTGGTCAAGCACCACCGAGAGTCGCCCTTCACTCTGTGTCGCTTGATTAGCAATCTGTTGGCTTTCTGAAATCGCTTCTTCCGCCATTTCGATTGCAACCTCTTTTTGCTTCGCAGTAAACGCTTGAGCAATACAAATCACCACCAGCGGCATGATCACACCAGACCAGGTTTCAACCACCACCGCTTCCGGAGTAAGTACTAACTGCGGAAATTCAAATCCATTAAGGTGAGCTGACGTCATCATCAATGAAACGCCAATCACTAACCCACTCCATACCAAGGCGACAATACGTGTTCCTGACAAGAAAAAAGCGACCACTAACAAAGGAACCCAATACGCCTGCGTCGATGCCACCACACCACCGCTTTGGTAGATGATATTCAGCGCATGTACTGCCATACCAACAAAGCCAAAATTGAGTGCAAGGCTCGGTTTACTGGTAACACGCAACAGCAGTGCGGAGATCAGTTCAAACGCGATAAGGAATACAGATGTAGCGATCAGAAGTTGCTCTTCGTGCTTGGTCCATTTGATTAAGCTGTAGACACCAACAAAGAAGGCGATAAAAGTGAAGAGTAATAAGATATCGGCTTGTCTGACTTCGTTGTTACTCCACCCATTACTTTTAGGTAGAAACAGCGCACGCCACAGCTTGATTGGGTTCATCAGTGATCATCCTTGATTAACTTGTTAGACCTCCGACCAATGTTAATAACATGTTAAATGATACGCAATGTTATTATCTGGGTTCTGTTCGAAAGATCTCATTTCATCAAGGATTTAGCGGCGTAGTATTTTGATATGAGCCAAACAGGGTGTAAGGCTCATCAATAGAATAGGTCTAAAGGCTGTATGTTAGGAGCTAACAAGAGAGCGAGGTTTAACGGTAGCGCCCTTTTCTCGCGCCTGTCGCCTTACCAGCCAGTGCTATCAATGTTTTGTTGGTGTTAGCGTGAGTGATCGCTACGCCTAGAGCATCGGCTGCATCGGCCTGTGGCTTAGCAGGTAGCTTAAGCATACTCATCACCATGTTCTGAACCATAGACTTATCTGCACCACCATTACCTGTCACGGCTTGCTTAATTAAACGAGCCGCGTATTCGTGAACAGGCAAATCCGCATTTACAGCCGCTACGATCGCACTGCCACGAGCTTGTCCAAGCTTAAGTGCAGAATCCGCATTCTTCGCCATGAAGACTTGCTCAATAGCAAACACATCCGGCTGAAACTGAGTGATGATTTCGCTCACACCTGCATAGATCTGCTTAAGTCGACCCGGTAACTCTATTTCTGAGGTGCGAATACAACCACTCCCTAAGTAATATAGATGGCGGCCATTTTGACGAATAACACCGTAACCGGTAATGCGTGAGCCAGGGTCAATCCCTAAGATAATAGACATAACTTCAAATACTGATTATTTATACATGCTTTATGAGCTTAGTATATCGAACGCAAAAAAAAATGCCCGTCAAATTAACGGGCATTTTCTAATTTACTGGCAAGTCTTGGCTAATTAATTAAGAGCTCTCTACCAACTAGGATCTCTTCATCAACAAGAAAAGATAACAGGCTTACGCTTGCTCTTTTTTCTCTGCCAATTTAACTGCGATTGCTAGCTCTTCCAGTGATGCTGGGTTCGCTAGGCTTGGCGCGTCTGTTAGTAGACATGCTGCAGCTGTCGTTTTCGGGAATGCGATAACGTCACGGATGTTCTCAGTACCACAAAGTAGCATTGCTAGACGGTCAAGACCGAATGCTAGACCAGCGTGTGGTGGCGTGCCGTACTTAAGCGCTTCAAGTAGGAAGCCGAACTTCTCTTGTTGCTCTTGTTCTTCGATACCTAGGATACCGAATACCGCTGTTTGCATTTCTGCGTTATGAATACGTACAGAACCGCCGCCTACTTCGTAGCCGTTGATTACCATGTCGTATGCATCAGAGTTTGCTGCTGCTGGGTTTGCTTTAAGCTCTTCCGCGTTCACACCTAGTGGCGATGTGAATGGGTGGTGCATTGCGTGTAGGTTACCTTCGCCGTCTTCTTCGAACATTGGGAAGTCAACAACCCACAGTGGAGCCCAAGCAGATGTGTCTGTTAGCTCTAGATCAGTACCTAGTTTAAGACGAAGTGCACCCATTGCTTCAGCAACGATGCCCGCTTTGTCTGCGCCGAACAGAATGATATCGCCAGATTCAGCTTGAGTGCGATCTAGAATACCGTTGATTACGTCTTCGCTTAGGAATTTAGCAACTGGAGATTGAATACCTTCCATGCCTGCAGCACGGTCGTTCACCTTCATCCATGCTAGGCCTTTCGCGCCGTAGATGTTTACGTGTTCAGCGTAACCGTCGATTTGCTTACGAGTTAGCTTAGCACCACCTGGAACACGGATAACCGCTACACGACCTTTTTCGTCGTTAGCCGGGCCAGAGAATACTTTGAACTCAACGTCTTTAACTAAATCAGCAACGTCAACTAGCTCTAGTGGGTTACGTAGATCTGGCTTATCAGAACCGAAACGGCGAATCGCTTCAGAGAAAGGCATTACTGGGAATTGGCCTAGTTCAACATCTAGAAGTTCTTTCCACATATCGTGAACAAGCTTCTCAGTCACGTTACGTACTTCTTGAGAAGTCATGAAAGATGTTTCGATATCGATCTGAGTAAATTCAGGCTGACGGTCAGCACGTAAATCTTCATCACGGAAACATTTAACGATTTGGTAGTAACGGTCAAAACCAGACATCATCAGCAGTTGCTTGAACAACTGAGGAGATTGAGGAAGTGCGTAGAAGCTGCCTTTGTGAACACGGCTTGGTACTAGGTAGTCACGAGCACCTTCTGGTGTCGCTTTCGTTAGTACTGGCGTTTCGATGTCTAGGAATAGGTTCTCATCAAGGAAACGACGAACGAAGCTAGAAGCACGTGCACGAAGCTTGATACGGTCGCTCATTTCTGGACGACGAAGATCGATGTAACGGTACTTAAGACGCTGTTCTTCAGAGTTCGTTTGGTTGAAGTCTAGTGGAAGCGCTTCTGAACGGTTGATGATCTCTAGACCAGTCGCGTAAAGCTCTACTTCACCAGTAGCCATGTCTTTATTTACTTGGCTATCAGGACGAACACGTACTTCACCAGTAAATTTGATACAGAATTCATTACGCAGTTGGTTAGCGATCGGGAAGATATCTTTCATATCTGGATCGACAACAACCTGAACGATGCCTTCACGATCACGCATATCAATAAAGATAAGACCGCCTAAATCACGGCGACGGTTTACCCAGCCGCACAATTCTACAGTTTGTCCCGCCAGGGACTTGTTCAGGTTACCACAGTAATGGGTACGCATAATGAATTTCCCAATCTCTTAATAATTTACTAATTTCCAGGCTGTCAGTGGTCATTCCACACAACAGAGCAAAGGAACATTTATACGCGGAAACTCGCTTAAAATCGACCTTCCACATTCGAATTTATTGTGTTTTATCTGGCTTTGCTGCTTTTTAGCCCATCAAGTGCGCAAAGATTCATCAAAACCGAAAAAATTGCGATAATTATATCTCGAAAGTACCTTAATCAGCAAAACTCTCGTACAGTAGATTTTCATTTCGATTAAAAGCAGTAATGTGATGACCAATGGTGCAAAAACGATGGACACTTTACCTCTAAGACTTGGATTAACCATGTGGTCTCATTCTGAGTGGCAAAGTCAGTTCTACGGAAAAGGAACAAAGCCTGCTGAACGCTTAGAGAAGTACGCGCAAGTTTTTCATACCGTTGAGGGCAACACGACCTTTTACGCGACGCCAAGTATGTCGACAGTTCATAACTGGAAAGCCGCCAGTCATGATGATTTCAAGTTCACTTTCAAGCTACCTAAATTCATCACCCACCAGCAACAACTCAGGCACTGCCAAGCAGAACTCAAAGAGTTCTTAATGACTATGTCGCCACTGCATGATCGCATTGGTCAATGGACGATTCAGCTACCACACAGTTTTGAACCCAGCATGCTGCCTGCCCTACAAAAGTTTTGTACCTTGTTCCCAAAAGATATGCAGCTTGGCGTCGAAGTTCGCCACTTGGGGTTCTTTGATAAAGGCGATGCGGAAAAGCGCTTCAATCAATGGCTGGTAGAGGAAGGCATCAATCGCATCATTATGGACAGCCGCCCCGTTTTTTCTGCGCCACCAACCACAGAAGCGGTGATCGATGCACACCAGAAAAAACCCCGTGTTCCTGTTCATGCCATTGCGACCGCCAATAACCCAATGATTCGATTTATTGGTCACCCAGACCAAGAACCTAATATTGAGTTTTTTAAGCCTTGGTTTGCCAAAATCCCAAACTGGCTTAATGAAGGCAAGCAGCCCTATTTAATGATCCACACACCAGACAATAATCACGCACCCGAACTTGCAATCGCAATTTATAAACAACTACAAAAGCAAGTGTCTGAAAGTACATCATTATTATTACCTGATCTGGCTCAGTTTCCGGCTCAGAAAGGCAATAATCAAATCTCGATGTTTTAACCCATCACCTATCAGCAACTTCGAACCTTGAGCTAAATCTCAGTTTTCGTGACAGTGGCGCTTTTTTTACGTAAAATACGTCCCCTTTTATTTGGTATGAATTTTGTGCCAATTACGCTGACTGTCGAGAGAAAATGCCATGAGCAACACAGACAATATCTTTTCCGCTCCTATTGATAAAATTGGAGACTTCACCTTTGATGCAAGGGTTGCTGAAGTATTTCCGGATATGATTCAACGCTCGGTGCCTGGCTATAGCAATATCATCTCTGCAATCGGCATGCTGGCTGAGCGCTTTGTAAAGCCACATTCAAATATTTACGACCTTGGCTGCTCGCTTGGTGCGGCGACACTTTCTATGCGTCGTCACATTCAGCAAGAAGGCTGCACGATTTTCGCTATCGATAACTCAGAAGCCATGGTTGAGCGCTGTAAATTGCACGTTAATGCTTACCGTAGTGACACACCAGTAGAGGTGATTGAAGCCGATATTCGTGAAGTGGAGATCAAAGACGCTTCGGTTGTGGTACTTAACTTCACGCTGCAATTCCTGTCGCCAGACGATCGATACGCTCTACTTGAAAAAATTCATGCAGGCCTGCGCCCTGGCGGGATCTTAATCCTGTCAGAAAAATACGTATTCGAAGACGAAAGCTCAAACGAACTGCTTATCGACCTGCACCACGATTTCAAGCGTGCTAACGGATACAGCGAACTGGAAGTCAGCCAGAAACGCAGCGCAATTGAAAACGTAATGCGCCCAGACTCGATCCCTGTTCACAGAGAACGATTTGATAAGATTGGCTTCTCAAGCAGCGAAGTTTGGTTCCAATGTTTCAACTTTGGTTCAATGTTCGCGATTAAGTAGCCTACAAACCTGGTCAGCTCGTATTAGAACGTCATCCTCACTGTAGGAAATGACAAATTTAATTTTTATTTTAGGGTTTATTGCCCCTATTAACTCAGTGAAAAACTATGTTTAATTTTGCCAATTTTTATCAACTTATTGCCCAAGACACTCGCCTTCAGCCGTGGCTCAATGTTCTGCCACAGCAACTGACAGATTGGCAAAATGCAGAGCACGGTGACTTCGACCGTTGGTTACGTGCACTAAACAAGATTCCACAAGGTGTACCAGACCAAGTTGACCTGAAGAACTCAGTGACGATTGGCAGCTCAACACCATTTCACACAGGTGAGCTTAAAAAGCTAGAAAGCCTATTAAAGACGTTCCACCCATGGAGAAAAGGCCCTTACACGGTTCACGATATTCATATCGATACTGAGTGGCGTAGTGACTGGAAATGGGATCGTGTGCTTCCACATATCTCCCCATTGAAAAACCGTTCGGTTCTCGATGTAGGTTGTGGTAATGGTTACCACATGTGGCGCATGCTCGGTGAAGGTGCTCGCTTAACGGTTGGTATCGACCCTTCTCATCTATTCTTGGTTCAGTTTGAAGCAATTCGTAAGTTAATGGGCGATGACCAACGTGCTCACCTATTACCTCTAGGTATCGAGCAGCTGCCAAAGCTAGAAGCCTACGACACAGTATTCAGCATGGGTGTGCTTTACCACCGTCGTTCGCCACTTGACCACTTGATTCAGCTAAAAGACCAATTGGTGTCTGGCGGTGAACTGGTTCTTGAAACCTTAGTAATTGAAGGCGATGAAAATGCGGTACTGGTCCCTGTTGACCGTTACGCACAGATGAGAAACGTGTACTTCTTCCCTTCAGCTCGCGCACTAAAACGCTGGCTGGAACAAGTTGGCTTTGAAGACGTACGTATCGTTGATGAAAATGTCACGACAATTGGTGAACAACGCACCACAGAATGGATGACGCACAACTCTCTACCAGATTATCTAGATCCGAACGATCCAGGTAAAACGGTTGAAGGCCACCCAGCGCCAAGACGTGCGATTTTGGTAGCAACAAAGCCATAGAATCTCTGCCCACAAAGCAGTGGCATATTGAGTAAATAAAACACAAGCCTATATAAGACAGCAAAACAATGGCTTGCCATGGTCAAAAAGTCACCGTTGATTTCGCGATGAACTTTTCTTCCTGAGCTCACAAATTGAACAAAAATTGACTTATGTTTAATAAGTGAGCTATTTCAAATAGCAATAATTGGCGTAGCGCTCACATTGCGATTCAATATGACCAGACTCTTACAATAGGATGCTTCACGCATCCTTTTTTGTGGGCTAAACTTCTAAATAGTCTGAACTATTCTCTAATTCTCAAAGGTTTTTTTATGTTTAAGCGATTATCGCCGATTGTGGCGGTTGGTTTGCTCTCTGGTTGTACCCTGACTAACGGTGCCACCTACCACCAAGAAACTCTCGATGCTATTGCCCGCTCAGAGACAAACATCGCAAATAAGGTTCAAAATCTTGAACTGCAACTAAGCAATCAAAGTGATTATATTGAAAGCTTAGAAGACGAAATTACTACCCTTTCTAGCCAATTAGATGTCCATCTAACGAGCATGGAACACAAGGTTATTGAACAGCTAGAGGAAGAAGAACCCGTAGCAGTTGCAGCGGCCCCTATCGCTCCTACATCACAACCGACTATCCTTGGCGGCATTGAAAAAGTGTCTATCGACTCTATTAAGCAAAGCTTTGATGCACGAGTGGATACAGGCGCAACCACCTCTTCTTTAAACGCTGTCGATATCAAAGAATTCGAACGTAACGGCAAGAACTGGGTTAAATTCCACCTAGACGATAAAGCCCAAGCGGAAGAAGACCAGAAATGGATTGAAGCGCCTGTTGTACGTTATGTAAAAATCCGTCAATCAACCAATGATCAGGCAGAACGTCGAGCTGTGATCGAATTATGGGTGAAAGTTGGAAAAATCCATGAAAAAGCGCAATTTACATTGGCGGATCGCTCTCAAATGAGTCACCCTGTACTATTAGGGCGCGAATTTATCAAAGACATAGCGCTAGTAGATGTAAGTAAAAAGTACGTACAAACGGAAGTTAAATAACAATAGTAGGGTAAGCTATGACGTCAAGAATTCCATTTTATATCTCTATATTCCTGCTTATCGTGGCAGGTATAACACTGAGTATGTTCAGACATACGACCTACGGTGTACCTTGGACTCCAGGGGAAACCAGACAGGTTTGGGACGTTGAAGCTCGCATCGAGTTCAACGCAGTAGGCAAAGAAGCAAAAGTTTCCTTAGCGGCTCCTCATACTCAGTCTAACTACACACTTATCGGCGAATCGGCTTCATCGCCAGGTTATGGTATCTCTTACTTGAATACCGAATCAGGTCGCCGCGCAGAGTGGTCTATTCGATACGCAGATGGCCCTCAAACTATCTACTACAAAACACAATTCCTAGTCGACAACCAAGCAAAAGTTGATGCTATACCGCCAGAAGGCGAAGTCGCACAGCCAAGCTTCGACGGCCCTGAAGAAGCCGCTTCTTTTGCATTGATTGATAGAGCGACAAAGCGTTCTGCAGACAACCTCACTTTTACCCGTGAGCTCATCAAAACACTTAACGATCCAGACAGCCAAAACTCAGCGCTTATTCTGAATAACATGACTAAAGTGGAAGCGACACACAAGCTACTTTCAGCAGCGAAAATACACAACAAAGTCGTTGGTGTTATCGAGCTAGAAGACGGCCGTCGTCGTCAGTCGATTCAAAACATGATTCAGATCTGGGATAACGACCAGTGGATTCTGTTCTCTCCGGAATCAAGCGAACAACAAGTTCAACCAAACCTACTCATCTGGGACGAATCAAACGTTTCTCTACTGGATGTTGTTGGCGGTCAGAACAGTAAAGTTCACTTCTCTATGATTGCTCAAGAGGTTTCACCAACGGAAGCAACCAACAGTAAGGTATCTGCAGACCAGCTATTGAACCTATCGATTCACAGCCTACCGCTAGAAGAACAAGCGATGTTTAAAACCATCATGCTGATTCCTATCGGTGCTCTGATTGTTGTGTTCCTCCGTGTCATCATCGGTCTGAAAACATCTGGTACCTTCATGCCAGTACTGATTGCGGTAGCCTTTGTGCAAACACAATTGGTAACGGGTATTGTCGGCTTCCTACTTATCGTAGGTACGGGTCTGATTATTCGAAGTTACTTGTCCAAACTCAACTTGCTACTGGTCGCCAGGATATCCGCCGTAATCATCACGGTAATCATGATTATTTCTGTATTCACTGTGGTCGCGTTTAAAGTGGGTCTGACTGAAGGTCTATCCATTACGTTCTTCCCAATGATTATCCTATCTTGGACTATCGAACGTATGTCTATCCTATGGGAAGAAGAAGGCGCGAAAGAAGTAATGCTGCAAGGTGGTGGTTCTCTATTTACTGCGGTTCTTGTTTACTTAGGCATGACTAACCCGTTCATTCAGCACTTAACGTTTAACTTTATTGGTTTACAACTTGTTATTCTAGCGACCATCTTGCTACTAGGTAACTACACAGGATACCGTCTAACCGAGCTTCGTCGCTTTAAACCGCTAGCGGAGGACTAAGTTATGTTTGATCAGTTTACTTCACCGTTTAGGTTGAAAGACAAAGGCATAATGGGAATGAACAAGCGTAACCATAGTTATATTGGTCGCTACAATGATCGTTCCAAGTATCCACTCGTTGATGACAAGCTTAAGACTAAAATCATTGCTGAACAGGCTGGCGCTACTGTGCCAAAACTGATTGGCGTTATTGGTCATCAAGCTGAAGTAAAAACAATCCACAAGATGGTAAAAGAGTGGCCGGGTTTCGTAATCAAGCCAGCTCAAGGCAGCGGCGGTAAAGGAATCCTTGTTGTGACTTCTCACAAGGACGGCGTTTACACTAAGCCATCGGGTGCTACTATCAATGAAGAAGACGTAGAGCGTCACATAAGTAACGCTCTTGCCGGTCTTTTCTCACTTGGTGGTAAGAACGATGTTGCGGTAGTTGAAAACCTCATCAAGTTTGATGAGTGTTTTGATGGCTTCAGTTACGAAGGTGTGCCAGATGTACGAATCATCGTATTCAAGGGCTACCCTGTGATGGCGATGATGCGTTTATCTACTTCGGCTTCCGACGGTAAGGCTAACTTACACCAAGGCGCTGTAGGTGTAGGTATTTGTATTGCGACGGGTAAAGCCGTTCGTGCGGTTCAATTTGACCACCCAGTAACTCACCACCCAGATACGGGTAAAGAGTTGGCGCTACTTCAGGTACCACACTGGGAAAAACTGCTAACACTAGCTTCAAGCGCTTGGGAAATGACAGGTCTTGGTTACATGGGTACTGACATGGTTCTAGACCAAGAAGAAGGCCCAATGGTACTTGAGCTTAACGCACGTCCAGGTTTGGCTATCCAAATCGCGAACGGCGCAGGTTTATTGCCTCGATTGCACCATATTGAGAACCTTGGTACACCGGCTGAATACCCGAAACCAGCAGAGCGCGTTGCATACGCTGCCAAGCAATTCGGTGTTCACGGTAACGAGATTGTTCCAAACTAAGCGATTTGCTGACTAGGTCACTTGATACCTAATAGAGCTTATAAAAAAGGCCGCATAACTCTGAGAGTTACGCGGCTTTTTAGTATCTGCGGTTAAATTAGCGGATTAGGTTAAGTCTCTGTAGATTCAATTACAGGCTCTCGAATTGGATCAATCCGCACCGCCGCCACCTTAAACTCAGGGATCTTAGCGTGTGGGTCGGTCGCTGTGGTCGTCAAACGGTTAACCGGCGATTCAACAAAATGGAATGGAATGAACACCACACCCTTTTGCATTCGCTTAGTCACAAACGCCGCGATTTCTATTTCACCACGACGTGTCGACACCTTGAGCATCTGACCATTCGAGATTCCTAACGCTTCAGCATCGTGAACACTGACCATTGCACGTGGCCCCGCTAAGTTATCCAGGCCTTTGGTTTTACGCGTCATAGTGCCTGTATGGAATTGCTCTAAGATACGCCCTGTCGTTAGAACTAACGGATACTCTTCATCCGGTAGCTCAGCAGCGTATCTAAACGGAATCGCCTCCATTTGACCACGCCCACGGGTAAATTGGGTCTGGTGCATGATACGAGTGCCATCAGGGTTATTCTTATTACTCGGCCATTGCACGCCATTGACCGTAATGTTCTCCCAACGTAAACCACCATACTGTGGTGTTACACGTGCTATCTCATTGGTGATATCGGCAACGGTGTTATAGTCCCAACCACCGCCCATTGCGTTGGCTAGCATTTGGATAATCACCCAATCTTCTTTCGCTTCACCTGGAGGCAATACCGCCGGGTTAATACGCTGAACACGACGCTCGGTATTGGTAAAGTGACCAGACTTTTCAGCAAACGAGCAAGACGGAAGAACCACATCGGCATATTGAGCAGTTTCGGTTAAGAAAATATCTTGAACTACTAAGAAATCTAACGCTTCAAGACCTTCAATCACATGCGCTTGGTTCGGGTCACTCAGCACTGGATTCTCGCCCATTACGTACAGACCACGAACATCTCGATGACACGCGCCATCAATAATCTCGGTCAGCGTTAACCCCGTTTCAGCGGGTAGATCAGTAACGCCCCACTCCATCGCAAACTTTTGACGAACCATTGGGTTATACACTTTCTGATAACCCGGAAGATTATTTGGCAACGCGCCCATATCGCATGCACCCTGCACATTCGATTGGCCACGCAGCGGGTTGATACCACCACCTTCAATACCGATGTTGCCACACAAGAGTTGCAGGTTGGCGATTGAACGTACGTTGTCATGCCCAGTAGTGTGCTGGGTAATACCCATCGAGTAATACACCGCTGTTCGTTCTGCAGTACCAATCAATCGTGCCATTGCGAAGATGTCTTCCGCTTTAACGCCAGTCACCAATTCCACTTTTTCTAGCGAATAGCTTGGTGACATCACCTCTTGAAGCAAGGTATCAAAGCCGTCCACACGATCTTCGATATACTCTTGGTCATACCAACCATGTTTGATGATCTGCTGCATCACACCATTGATCAGCATTACATCGGTACCCGGTCGGTGCGCTAAGTAAAGCTCAGCATGGTCAGCAATATCTATTCGTTTTGGATCGGCAACGATCAATCGCGCTCCACCATGTCTCACCGCCTGCTTAATGTGCGAACCAATAATTGGGTGCGCTGACGTGGTATCCGAACCAATAATAAAGATCACATCAGAATGCTTGATACTTGGAATATCATTGGTCATCGCTCCACTGCCTAACGATGCTTCAAGTCCAGTCACCGTCGAGGCATGACAAAGGCGAGCACAATGGTCGACGTTATTGGTGCCTAGTTCGCGACGTATGAATTTTTGGAAGGCATAGTTATCTTCGTTGGTGGTTTTAGCCGATGAGAAACCCGCTAGAGCATTGCTACCAAAACCTTGTTTAATAGCCGTGAACTTATCGGCAATCAGCGTAATGGCTTCTTCCCAACTCGCTGGTTGTAACCAGCCATCTTTACGAATTAACGGTGTTGTAAGGCGGGCATCACTGCCGACGAAGTCGAAACCGAAACGTCCCTTAACACACAGCATGCCCTCGTTGACCGGAGAATCACCGCCCTCGATATAACGGATTTTGTTCTTCGCTTCGTCTACATGCATGGTCAGTTTACAGCCCACACCACAGTAGGTGCAGATGGTATCGACTTTCTTAAGTACGTCTGTGTCGCCTTGCTTTCTATCTCTCGCATCGACCATTGCACCGGTTGGACACGCCTGAATGCAAGAGCCACATTGAACACAGTTAGAGTCGCCCATTAACGTTTTGTCTGCCCCAAAATTAGGACGACATTCAGGCCTTGAAGCTGGCTTTCCATCGGATTGATTCATGAAGCTAAGAACGCCATGAACATTCTGCTCGCGACATGCTTGGATACACTGACCACAACTGATACAGCGGTTAGCATCAAAGATAATGAATTCAGAGCTATCATCAACCGCGAATTTTTGTCTGGTTAAACCGATCTTCGCTTCTTCTGCACGAATCGCCTGCCAACTCTCATTCGAAGTCACATCGATTTTGTATTCTGGGTGTGTTTGCGTTGCCTTGTATTCAGTCGAGTAGTCTCGCAGGTCGCAATCGGTATTGGCTTGGCAGCCACACTCTAGACATCTTGCAGCTTCAGCGATTGCATCAGCATTATCAAAGCCTGTTTCTACTTCCTCAAAACTTTGCTCGCGCTGCTCAGGAGTTAGCTCTGGCATGATCTTACGCGCTATGCGCTGAATAGATTTGTACTGCTCAGGATCGATCCCTTTGAGCTGCTTGTGCTTTCTAGAGTTAAACGGTTTAGCCGGAATGTTATCCATGTCGCCGTGGAAGAAACGATCGATAGCCTGCGCTGCAATGCGTCCATCGCCAACGGCTTCGACTGCGGTTGCGGGGCCGCGTCGGAAATCACCAATACTGAAAATATTTCCGGTTCCGGTATGCATGGTTTGCGGATCAGCATCTGCGGTGTTCCAACGTGTTAGAGGGATATCAATCTCTTCGTTATCCATGAAGCTTAGGTCGGGCTTTTGTGACACCGCAGCGATAACCGTATCAAACGCTTCAACAAAGAACTCACCCGTTGGTTTAGGGCTACGACGACCAGAAGCGTCAGCAGGACCCAGTACCATACGTTCTAATCGAATCTTAGATACATGACCATTGTCATCAGCTATATTTTCGGCCGGGTTAGTCAAGAAGTGGAACTTCACACCCTCATGCTCAGCTTCTTCAATTTCGTAATCTTCTGCTGGCATCTCCTCTCGAGTACGACGATAAATCAACGTGGTATCCGCACCATCACGCACTGCGGTTCGAGCGCAATCAATCGCGGTGTTACCGCCACCGATCACTGCAACTTTTTTACCGGTGACATACTGTTGATCGGTCACGTAATCTTTAAGGTAATCGACGCCTAGATAACAGCCGCCAAGCTCGCTACCGGGATAATTCATCTCGACAGCTTGTGATGCACCAACGGCTAAACAAACCGCATCAAAATCGTTGCTCAAATCAGACAGTGTAAAATCAACACCGAGCTTCTTGTCGCACTCTACCGACATCCCATTACGACACATCAGTTCGATTTCTTTATCTAGAATCGACTTAGGTAAGCGATACTCTGGGATACCGTAACGCAGCCAGCCACCAGCTTGGGGCATCGACTCATAAACACTGACATCATAACCTTCATTAGATAGGTAATAGCCTGCTGTTAAGCCACCAGGGCCACTGCCAACAATCGCAATGCTTTTACCTTTATTGGGTTTCTTCGCTGGCATGTAGCTCTCTTGAGCAGCCAAATCGGCATCGGCTGCGTGTCGCTTGAGTTGGCGAATCGCAATCGAATCATCGACTAAGTTTCTTCGACACTCTGTTTCACAAAAGGCAGGACAAACACGGCCAATCGATAGCGGCATCGGCAGTGTTTTCTTAATCACTTCGATGGCTTTGGTATGATCATTTTGAGCAATATGATACAGGTAAGATTGAATATCGACTCCTGCAGGGCACGCAGTTTGGCATGGTGCCTCACAATCTGCATAGTGGTCTGTCATGATGCGGTTCAACGCTTCTTGTCGATGGTTGGTCAACTGCTTTGACTGAGTCGTAATATTCAACCCATTGGACACTTCAAGCTCGCACGAGCGCTTCATACCCACACCATCAATCTCGACGACACATAAATCGCATGGAATCTTATCAGTTGTTTTGTTCAAACCACATAGAGATGGGATCTCTAAACCACATGTTTTTGCCGCTTCAAGTACGGTTTGTCCTTGTTCGACGATTCGAAATTTCCCATCAATAACGATTTGAATCATATTGAGTCCTACCTTCCAGTTTGCGTAATAGTCACGCTCAAAAATACTAATAAGTCGTTCAGCAGTGTGCAGACACTACTGTCATATCATTACCATACATTAATTGTGGTTTTGTGCGTGTGACTTCAAACAAGTTCTATTGAGATTAACCCTAATGTATGAGTGGTCTTATCAGTAAGTCAAAGAGGGCTAGACACGAAGTATATTAAGTGGATTGCACAAAGGGAGTTAGAACAATTGCAGAACGCTAGACTTAGGTACTAAAAAGCCCCTAATGATTAGGGGCTATGAATTAGTATCGTTGAATCGCTATCGAGCTTATTGCTCAGTTTCTTCGATAAGCTCTTGCACTGGAGATGCAGGTTTGTTTTGAGCAAAACCTCGCAAACCAACAACGTGTACATGTTCGTGATCTTTGAAGACCTTACGTACCAGTTTGTAGGTTGTACCTTTCTCTGGGCTGATGTTCTCAGGGGCTGCAATCAGAAGCTGCATACCTAGACGGTCACACAGTTCAAACAACGTAGAGATAGATTTCGCATCCAGACGTGCTGCTTCATCGAGGAACAACAAGCGACATGGAACGATGTCTTTACTACGAAGTCGACGTGACTCTTCTTCCCAGCTCTGAACCACCATCAGTAGGATAGATTGACCGGTACCGATCGCCTCACCCGTAGAAAGTGCTCCTGATTCCGCTTGTAGCCAGCCATCTGAACCACGGTTAACTTCAACACTGAGTTCTAAGTAGTTACGGTAATCCAGCAACTCTTCACCCAGAACTTGCGGAGAACGTTGACCCATATCGATATGTGGGTTCACACGTTGGAACAATTTCGCCATTGCTTCTGAGAAGGTGAAGCGCGTTGATTCAAACAAGTCTTTGTGCTGCTCTTGCTGAGTCGCTAGCCCTGACAGCAAGATTTCGTGGCTTTCACGGATCTTAACGTTTAGACGCACGCCCTTAACCTGACCAAAGTAGATGTTAGACAGACCTTGGTTTAGCATTCGAATACGGTTCTGCTCACGCTGAATCGTCTTCTTAATGATGCTTGCTACCGACTCAGAGCTGATCGCTAAGCGATTTTCACGCTGCGTCAGTTCTTCTGTTAATCGAGCGAGCTCAACTTCCATCTCTTCGATTGCTTCAACCGGATCATCCGTATGAATGATGTCTTGGCGAATACGCTCGCGAAGATGTTGATAAACTGCAATATAGAACAGAACTTTACGCTCTGGATGTGCGTTGTCTTCCGATAGACGCAGCGAATCACGTAAGTCGTCATTGTCAGCTACAGCCAGACGTAGCGCACCCAATGATTTATCCGACATTGAGCGAAGTTCACCCGCCGTTAGGTAAGCCAGTTCACGCTTGTGCAGACGACGTTCAACATCATTTTCACGAGCTAAACGAAGTACTGAGCACCAACCTGCTTTTGCTGCAACTACGAAGGTACGAAGTTCTGTGTACTCTTTCTGTACTTTCTTAAGACGCTTAGCCAGTGCTTTCATCTCAAGTTCCGTTGACGTAATCGTACGCTCGTATTCACTCTTACGGCTGCGAGATGTGTGTAGACGCTCTTGAAGCTCGTCACGGCGACGTACAGCACGCTCTTCTGCGCCTTCATCAGCGTTTACACCGAACTCTTGAAGCTCTTGCTTGAACTCTTGAACCGTTTCTTGCTTCGCTTGATGTGAGCTCTTCAATGCCGCCAATACTTGGTTGTATTGGTTCATCTGTTCACGAGCTTGCTTCAAGCCATCACGACCTTTGGTTCTTGCTTGTTCCGCTTGAACCAGTTTTGCTTTCAGTTGTTCGCTCAGTTCGCTGCTCTTGTTAAGCAAATCAACAGAGTCCGCGTAAGCAAAGTAGTGACGACGCTCAATCAAATCAGACAGCGCGAACACTTTACCTTTTAGAGTTTGTAGCGCGTTATCAGCTTGACGATATTCGGCTTCCAAAGCTTCGAACTGCTCTGGGTCAGCGTCTAGTGCAGATACGATTTGCTCTAGAGAAGTAAGCGCTTTACCGTGAGTATTCAAATAAAACTTAGCTTCACTTAAACGCTCTAGTTGCGCTTCTAATTCAGCTAAGCGCTCAGCCAATGTTTCGTCTTCTAAAATACGAACCATTGGCGCTAATTTATCTAATGCACCAAGTGCCTGCTTGCTTTGTAGAAGCTGGCTACGTTGTTGCTGCTCTTTAGAGTTAAGCTCAGCCAGAGAACGAACAATTTGATTGCGCTTATCACGAATCGCAGTAAGTGCTTGTTCTGGGTCTGCGTTAAACGCAACGTGTAGGTGCTTCGCAACAAAGCTGTTGAATGCTTGGTATAAGCGATTCAGTTTTTGAGAGTCAAACGCTGCTTTCGCGTGGTTCTCAACGACAACATCACGCTCTTCGCGCAATTTCTCTAGGCGCTGTTCACGAGCCGCACGGCCAAACAGTGGGATCTCAGGAAAACGAGAGTAACGCATTTGGCGATCGTTCAGCTGAACACATACCGCGCCTTCAAGCTCATCGGCATTAAACGAGCTGTCATCAAACGCGTCTACATCGCCTTCTAGGATGTAAAGGTCTTCTGGACAATCATCAAGATCCACCAGCTTCTCTTTAATACCATCAAGATCCGAAACCACAATCGCGTGACGAGCTGGGCCGTACATCGCACTAAAGTACGGCGCATCACCGATCGTGATGTCATCGTAGATCTCAGAAAGCAGTACGCCACCAAGCGTATCCGCCAGGCCTTTCAGGCGAGGATCGTTAGAACCACCTGGCGAAGCTAAACGCTCAATCTCTTGCTCAAGTTCAGCTCGGCGCGTTGCCAACTGATCTTTTGCTACCGCTTGAGATTTCTCGTCTTCAAGTACTTGCTGCATTTGAGTCATTACCGCTTGGCTATCTTCTAGCTCAGCGTCTGTTTGATCTCTTAAAGCTTCAAGTGCATCGTTTGCCGTGATCCACGCAGGAGCAATTGACTCAAGTTTTTGAATCTCTTGGTCGTGGTTTTGTTGTACACGACGTTGCTCACTCTTCGCTTCACGCAGCTCTTCTTGAGCGAACTCAAGGGACTCGATCTGCATAGCGTGACGTTCACGTTCTTCATCGAAAACCGCTTCATCAGTCAGTGAGATGTTGTGTTGTTTTTGGTATTCAGTCGCAAGCTCTTTTGCTTGACGCTGCTGAGCCACATCACGAGCCATGTCGCGGTGCTGAGCACGCCATTGCTGTTCGTTCTCAACAACGTGTTTTGCGTTACGGCCTTTTTCTAGAGCTTGCTTAGCGCTGCTAGACGCTTCTTTACGCTCAACGTCACCAACGATGCTTTTAACTAAAGACAGTGCTTTGTCGAACTGTGCAGAAGCTGCAGAAGACATGTCTAGCTTGTGCTTAGTAGACAGTAGCGTTTGAGTGCTTGATTCTTCTTGTGCTTTTAGCTCAGAAACAAGAGTTAATGCACTTTCTGCCGTAATAGACTCATCACCAAGTAACTGTTTGGTTTTCTCTAATGCTTGAACGGCTTGCTGGTATTGCAGCGCACGAGTTTGCTGAACGTCTAACGCTTGTTGGTAATCAGCAAGCTGAGTTTTCAGGCTATCCACTTCTTCTTCGGTAATGGTTGCCTGCTCTTCAGCAAGAAGTACTCGCTCTTGAGCTTCTTCAACCACCATCATCTGCTCTTCTAGACGCTCATTAAGCTCTTCTAGATCTTCACTGTAGCGTGCAATTTTCTCTTGCTGGCGAAGTGCAGTTTGAACCAATTGAAGATGATCCGAAGCCGCTTGATAATCTTGCTCTAGTGCCGACTCTTGATCGACCAACAGCTCTAATTCTTCTTGAACACGGTTCAACAAGTTATTTTGATCATGCAAGGTTTCACGCGAACCAAACAGTTCACCACGAAACTTCATGGTTTGATCAAGCTTGTTACGACGATCGTTGGCATGGCGCATGTAATCTGCTGCCACGTAGTTCGTAGATTCAGTGATCAAGTGTTTGAACAGGTCACGGTCCGACTGAGTCGTTTTGATCGCTTCTAACGTCATACGGTTTTCGCGTAGTGCTGATTCCATGTCTTGGAATGCTTTCTTCACACCACCGTTTTGCGGTAGGAGATAATCACGCAGAGAACGCGTAATCGCACTAGAAATACCGCCGTAAAGCGATGCTTCGATCAAACGGTAGAACTTAGAACGGTCGCTGCTGTTACGCAGTTTCTTCGGTACCACACCGTATTCAAACATTTGCGAGTGGTAATCAACAATCGAAGAGAAGGCTTTGAAGTGCGCGCCTTCGTACTGTGCTACCGCGGCTTTTACGTCGTTCAACTGACATACGCGAGCATGGCTGTCGGAAACGTTCTGAATCAACACATCCGTTGGTTTCACATGGCTTGGAAGGCCTTGGATTACGAACGGTTTGATGTCTACTTTCTTGTCACGACCCGCAACTTGCTGCAGTTTTACTGCAAACAGTAGGCGTTGGTTACGAGAGTTCACCACATCCAGCGCAGCGTAACATGCGCCAGGTTGAAGCTTACCGTATAGACCTTTGTCACGAGATGACTGTGAGCTACCCGCTTCCGTTGTATTACGGAAATGCAGAAGGCTTTGGTCAGGAATCAACGCTGTGATGAATGCCGCCATAGTGGTCGACTTACCTGCACCGTTACCGCCAGAAAGCGTTGTAACCAATCCATCAATATCAAAAGTACGCGCGAAGAAGCCGTTCCAGTTGACCATGGTTAATGATTGATACTTACCTCTTTCAATCATGCTTCACCTTCTACTTTTGTTGGTTCGCCGTCGTTTGACTCAAGGTCAAAGTCAGCTTGATCGTTAAAAATGTCTTGTTGACCGTTTTCGTCTACGCCTGCATCTACTTCTGATACGGCTTCCGCTTGTTCTTCATTCAACAAGCTGCCTTGGTTAGGCTCTTGAGTATGCACCACAGCTTCACCATCACGGATAAGACGCAGTTGAGCTTCTTTCATATCATCGCCAACACGTACGTCAGCACCAAAACGGAATACTGCTTCGCTGATACGGAACTTGCCCGTCTCGCCAATCGCAATCAACATGCCGATACGACGTAAGCGACGTAGAGAAGTACGCACTTTTTCAAACAGCTTTTCTTTGTCTAAATCAGAACCCGACGCACGGTTTGTCGCAAGCTTCATGAGTTTTTTCTCATCCGCTAACGACATCAACTCATCAAACAGCTCTTGGTTAGTAAAGATACCTTCGTGTGCTAGACGCTCTGGGCTTAGGTACAAAAAACACAGTACCTTACCAACAAGCATGTCTAGCTCAGACAAAACACTACGACCGATTAGCGACGTAGAACGCGGACGCAGGTAAAAAAAGCCTTCTGGCGCTTTCACAAGCTCGGTGTTGTAGCGTTGGTAGAAATGCTGAAGCTCAACTTCAAAATCAGAAAGTAACGCGTGGTTATCTAAGTCTTCTGTTGAAATATGCTTACCTGAACGCAGCATGCTGTCTAGCGCAGGGAACAATGGGTTCGCTATCGCTTTTACCAGTTTCTCTGGCATGTAATCATCAGTACTTGTTAATGACATTTGCTTGTACCTTTGCACCGAAATCGTTGATTGCCTGCCAATCTGGCTGAATAGCCTGATAGTCAGATTCTGAGTAACCTAAGCGCACGGCTTGGTCGACAACAATTCTGGCTAAATCAAAATGGTGTGTGCGAGGGTGTTCAGCGAGGTAATCGCGTAGCACAAGGCCAAGATCAATTGGCGCACCTTGCTGTTTGTGAGCTTTCAACATCTCTGCTATTCGGTCTGAAAGCAGATCATTCACTTGCTCAAATTCTTCGTATTCTACGTCGATTGGTGCTTGGCCCATTACTTCGTCATCACGAAGTACTAAGGCTTCATCACGCAAATCGGTAAGCTTTTCAGCATCGGCGTAGGTCAATAACCAAGGCGCATCAAAGTAGTCGGTAACCGACTGACGCAAGCGTTGGCTAAAGGCACGGTTTTTATCCATATCAATCGCGGTACGGATAAACTTGTGAACATGGCGGTCGTAGCCGATCCACAAATCGATCGCTTGCTGACCCCAACTAGTAATTCGGTCGAGCTTCATCTGCAAGCCGAATAGGGTTTCGCCAACGAACTCGAGTTCATCGTCACCGTAAACAATTTCTTGAATATCGAGGATCTGTGTTTGCAGTTCATCACCCGCCGCTTGCAAGGTGTCTTGCAATTCTTTTAGCGTGGAGGAGGTTTCTGATAGCAAGGTTTCGCAGTTGTTGATCGCCTCACGCCAATCTTTGTTAAGAAGGTCGGCAATTTGCTGCTTAACGGTTTGCTGCTGCTCATCCATAACACGTTGGTTAAGATCTATCTGATCGAAAATCTCACCAACAGAATACTTGAGCACGCCGTAAACGTTCTTTCTCCAATGTCCTGGAGTTCCGCCCTTCTGCGCAGCTTCAATGGCTTTAGCCATCTCGTCTGCAACCATAGAAAGCTGGATAGACAATTTTAATTTAGAGAACTGACGGTGACGTAAGTAATAATCTGAGATACCAATCGCTAATGGCGACAAACGGTAAATGCTCGCACCATCGGTAATTTCGCTGGTAAAGCGGCTAATCAACTTCTGTTTAACTAACTCGTTGATGGCATTGTTGGCACGAAACGCGGACGCTTCACCAGTATCTTCAAACAGTCGAGTGACGATGGTAAATGCATCGTGCAGTTCACCCTCGCCCAACTCTTCATCGAACCTTTCATTGCTTAGTACTGCGATAGCAATCAAAAATGCTAAGCGCTCTGGTGGCAAATTTAATGAAAAATCATGCTGCTTGACCCAGCCCACCAACTCATCAATTGGCTGCTCTTCGGCAGTTTGAGTCATTTCACTCATTGTGGTTCCTGTTACTGTTCTTCGTCATATCGAACATGTTAGATATGACGCCTATTTCTTTATGACGCGGGCTTCTTGCGATTGCATAGCGCATGCTGTGGCTTCTTTTACCACATTCACCGCTATTATTGCGCAGGTTTTTGAGCCCAAACGTGAATATAACGGCCTAGCGACAGGTATGGCTCTTGGCGACATAGCTGTTTTTCTAGTTCCAATACATCTTCAAATTGGTAATCGCCCATGTACTCCATATTACCTATGTAGTCACTGAAAGAGCGAATGCCTGATTTACCACAGATTTCTAGACCAGCGTCTTCTACCCATTGATAAACCTCTTCTGGCTTTAAGCCTTTTTGTGGTTGCAGCTTAAACCGTTTTCGATGTGGCATCCCATTCAATACATGAGGAATGTTGCCACAAATCACATTTTTCAGGACTAATCCGTGGTGGTTGTAAAACATTATCGAGGCAACGCCACCCGGTTTGACTTGTTCAAGCAATAAATCAAGCGCTTCTTTAGGATCGGCTAACCATTCCATTACGGCATGAAACATCACAAAATCGACTTTCTCATCGAGATGTTCTGCAACTTTTTGTACCGGAGAATGGATAAATCGATACTGCTCTAACAAACCCGCTTCGCTAATACTCTCTTCTGCTAGCTTCAGCATCTCAGAAGATAGATCACACAAAGAAACCTTATGCCCAAGCGACGCAATTTTTTGCGACATCTGCGCAAGGCCACCTCCAGCATCAAGCACATGCAGTGGTGATGCTAAATGCTCAAATTTGCTCAAAGCTTGTTCTAAATCTTCCCATACGATGATCTGACGGATCTCTCCTTTGTCAGAGCCGTAAATATTTTTTGCAAATTTGTGGGCAATATCGTCGAAATTACGGTCTTCAGTCACGGCTACTTGAGTTATTATGTCCTATCGTGCCTGCTATTCTGTCACAGGAATTTCAGGAATAAAGAGGCGATGTCTCTTTTTACTACTAAGTGATGTTTTTTCGGACTATTCGGATATGTTTGAGCTGAAAAAAGTAGTGTCTTCGCTATTGATGCCACTACCAGCAATGTTAATTCTCGCTTTTCTGGGTTTAGCCCTAGTGATGTTTACTACCAAAAGGAAGACGGGTTGCCTAATCACCCTTTCAGCCCTATGTGGTATTTTCCTAATCGCTTTCCAACCAGTTTCTAGTCAACTTTTAATGCCAATGGAAAGGCAACACACCGCTTTTTTACCTGTCGATGAAACCGTCGATTACGTAATGGTTCTCGGAAGTGGTCACGTCGTAGATGACCAAATTCCACCGACATCAGAACTGAGCCGCACCGGCCTGATGCGCTTAAGTGAAGGGATTCGTATTCTACGTCTTTACCCTGGTGCAAAACTCATTTTGTCTGGCTATGGCGCAGGCACTGAAGTAAGTAACGCAAGAATGATGGCTAAAGTTGCACTAGCACTTGGTGTTGCGAAGCCTGATATCATTCTACTTGAAACAGCAAAAGACACCTGGGAAGAAGCCCGCCAAGCTGCTGCGTTTGTTAAGAATAAAAGAATGGTGCTAGTGACTTCAGCTAGCCATATGACTCGTGCACTGAACGAATTCAATGCTGCCGGCATGAAACCTCTACCAGCACCAACTAACTACCTTGCACAAGAAGGGATTGTTGAGCCTTGGAATAAGTACATGCCAAAAGCTCTTTACCTTGAGCAGACTGAGCGCTATTGGCACGAAACCATGGGATTGGTTTGGCAAAGCCTACGCGATTGGCTTGATACAAGTAATGACCCTATTCAAGATCCTATTGTTGTTCCAGAGGCGTCCAGCCTAGTTGATGGCGGTGACGTTTCTGCAGCGCAGCCTCAATAATCAAACCGCATAAAACATTTAGGACGGTACAATTAAGTAAAAAAAGCCGAGACATCAATGATGTCTCGGCTTTTTCGTTCATATGTCGTTGCTGACTAGAAGTTCACGAAGAACATTAGTCACCAGCGAACATGTAACCTTCACCGTGAACCGTCACAAAGATTTGTGGGTTCTTAGGGTCGAATTCCATTTTTGCACGCATGCGACGAATCAGTACGTCGATCGTACGGTCATTCGGTGCATCCACTCGGTGGCTGATCATATTCAGAATACGTTCGCGACTTAATACTTGGTTAGGGTAAGAAGACAAAGCCACCAACAGTTCGTATTCAGCTTTAGTCAGCTTCACTGGCTCGCCATTTTTGCTTAGCGCACGACGAGGAATATCAAATGTCCACTCACCGAAACGAACCACAGACTCGTCTGATGTTTCTTCTACTGCGCCAGCTGCCGTTTTACGAGCGGCAGAAATACGCCAAAGTAGGTTTTTAACTCGAACCAATAACTCGCGGAGTTCGAAGGGTTTAGTAACGTAATCGTCCGCGCCCATTTCAAGGCCAACGATTTTGTCGATGCTATCCGTGCGTCCAGTAACTAAAATAATTCCAATGTCTGATTGACTGCGTAATTCGCGAGTTAGCATCAATCCATCTTCGCCTGGTAAGTTGATGTCCAGCATAATGAGGTCAACGTTGTTTTCTTCTAACACGCTTCTCATTTGAGCGCCGCTTTCCGCTTCGCTCACTGTGTAACCTTCGTTCTGGAAGTATCCAACCAGTTTACTGCGGGTTACCACATCATCTTCTACGACTAATACGTGATAGCTCATCTACACCACTTTTCTTATTTAATAGTTTCAGTGACTATTCTATTCATAACTCGTAACAATTCTAGTAGTACAGAAGATAAAAGCCAGAAACATGGATTTTTTTTGATACAAGACAATCTTAAACCTTGCTATTTATCGTCCATCGCAATTCAATATAGGCATTACTACTAACGAGTAACTTTGCGTTTCGCAAATAACCTTGTTATTCAGCCTTGGTGTGCTTATGCCCAAGTGACTTCAAGATGCATATAAGTAACATCACAAGACTAAGTCAGGATCTAACAAATGAAAGATACGAAAGCGTTCAACGAGCAAAGAGCAGAAATATACTGGTGGCTATCAAGCTTATTTGCCAAAGAGCTCACTCAAGAAGAACTCGATCACTACCACTCTGTTGAAATTCGTTCTTTCCTGACTGGTTTAGGCGAAAATGAAACACTAAAGCCAGCGATTGATAAGCTAGTGGATGCGCTTAACCGCCTACAAACACGTGAAGATGCTCAACTAGAATTGTCTGCAGACTTTTGCGATCTTTTCTTAAAAACAGATAAACACGGTGCTCTTCCTTACGCTTCTATGTATATCGGTGAAACTGGCCTTTTGAATGATAAGCCTGCAAAAGATATGGAAGAGATCATGGCTAAGCACAATTTAGTGGTGAACCAAGATCTAAAAGAGCCAGCAGACCACATTGCTATCGAACTCGATTTCCTTGGTAACTTGATCATTAGTTCAAACGAAACGGATATTGAAGAAGAGCTAGAGAATTCATTTGCCGTTCAACAGCAGTTTATCGAACAACAACTGCTGACTTGGGTACCAAAGTTCAACGTGAAATGTCATGACGTTGATGAATTCGGTTTCTACGCCTCCGTCTCATCTTTGCTACTCGCATTCTGTCAATTAGACACTCAATATTTAGCTGGTGAATAGCTTATTGGATGACTAGGTAAATAAATTCAGTAGAATGTGACAATTCACCCGGATTTCTGGGTGAATTTTATTGCGAGTAATTTCTAGTCAGTCTAAAATTGTGACCGCAAACGATAAAATATGAAACATTCACGAAATGCTATGCTTATTAAAGTTCAGAGCATTTCGGTGTTAAGACAAGCCGCTCAATAGCGGTTTTTTGTTTTTTAGCACTTTAGTACCCAAAGAGCCCTACAAATTTAAGCTCTTAGTTAGGTAGCTTAACGGCTACTTTATTCCGTACTTGGGGAAAGTAGCTTCTAATAGGATAAAACCATGGCCACTATAAAAGATGTCGCTCGCTTAGCCGGCGTATCAACAACAACCGTTTCTCACGTAATCAATAAAACTCGCTTTGTTGCAGAAGCAACTCAAGAAAAAGTAAACAAAGCCGTAGATGAACTAAACTATGCACCAAGTGCTGTTGCTCGTAGTTTGAAGTGTAATACCACACGCACTATCGGCATGCTTGTGACTCAATCAACTAACTTATTCTTCTCTGAAGTTATCGATGGTGTTGAGAGCTACTGCTACCGTCAAGGTTACACTTTGATCCTGTGTAATACGGGCGGTATCTATGAGAAGCAACGTGACTACATTCGAATGCTTGCAGAGAAACGTGTAGATGGCATCTTAGTTATGTGTTCTGACCTAACTGAAGAACTAAGAGAGATGTTAGACCGTCACGCTGACATCCCTAAAGTTATCATGGACTGGGGCCCTGAGAGCTCTCAGGCTGATAAGATCATCGATAACTCTGAAGAAGGTGGCTACCTAGCGACCAAATACCTTATTGAACGCGGTCACTCTAAGATTGCATGTTTAAGTGGCCACTTAGACAAAGCAGCATGTGTTGAACGTATTGCCGGTTACAAGCGCGCACTCAACGAAGCTAAGATTTCTGCCGATGAAAATATGATCATCGAAGGCAACTTCGAGTGTGATACAGCAGTACTTGCTGCAGAACAAATCGTTGAGATGGAAGATCGCCCAACGGCGGTATTCTGCTTTAACGATACAATGGCACTCGGCCTAATGAGCCGCCTGCAAGAAAAAGGCATTCGCATTCCTGAAGATATCTCAGTGATCGGTTACGACAACATCGAACTGGCTGAATACTTCTCTCCGCCGTTAACGACAGTTCACCAACCAAAACGTCGTGTTGGTAAGAATGCATTCGAAATTCTATTAGAGCGCATCAAAGACAAAGACCACGAAAAACGCGTCTTCGAAATGCACCCTGAAATTGTTGAGCGAAGTACAGTTAAAACGTTAAATTAATTGATAATTCAAGTTTAATGTCATCAAGCGCACCTTTAGGTGCGCTTTTTTTATCAGCAACTATAATGAACCTATATGCACAATGGAAAGATCATTAATTGAAGCAATGTCACATTTTGAAATATCAACTGTGAGCTTCATTCAACAAAAACTTTATTCTATTCAATCAGTCACGCACAGGGCAAACCACTCGAAAGAGTGAGACGCAAAGCTTCCGGCCTAAACCACTCGTTGGTATGGTAGCGGGGTTACCGATGGCAAAATGCAGTAACTACTAATAATTTAGTAATTTACGGCTTATTGACAATGTAATTGCAACATTTTGCTAATCTCTCGGACCTGCTTATTTGGTGGCGTAGTTCAAATACACCGAGATAAATAACATGGATAAACCGATACTAAAGGACTCGATGAAGTTATTTGAGTCCCTAGGAAAAATAAAATCACGCTCAATGTTTGGTGGCTTCGGTCTTTTTGCTGATGACACTATGTTTGCTCTGGTTGTAAATGACCAGTTGCACATACGCGCAGACAGAGGCACAACGAAACAATTCGAACAACAAGGGTTTCAACCATACGTCTACAAAAAACGTGGTTTCCCTGTCGTTACTAAATATTTCGCTTTACCTGAAAGCTTATGGCAAGACCAAGAAAAAATCTTGCAACTTGCAACCACGTCTCTAGGTTTTGCTAAAGAAGAAAAAGCTGAGCAGTCTTCTGCTAAGCCGACCCGACTCAAAGATCTGCCTAATCTTCGACTCGCTACCGAGCGTATGTTGAAAAAGGCAGGGATCGATTCTGTAGAACGTTTATATGAATCTGGCTCTGTAAACGCATTTAACGCCATCAAAGAATCGCATGCGTCTTCTGTCAGTATTGAACTACTTTGGGCGCTAGAAGGCGCGATCAATGGTACACATTGGTCTGTTATACCGCAGCAGCGTCGCGAAGAGCTTATCAATCGGGTCAATTAACATTGTCAGTGCAATCTATATACATAACTAAGCCGCATTTACTGCGGCTTTTTTTATATCTGATGAAAGTTAATCTATGCTTTGCCTGTCTATCTATACTATCGGTATGCATTGAAAATTTAGAGGAAGTATCAATGAGTAAGAAAATGATATTGGGTATTGTGTTGGTCGTAACCATCGTGGTGTTAGGCATCAATTTCGGCCAGTACTTAACGCTTGAAAATGCTAAGGCCCAACAAGCTGTGTTAAATGACTATATTGACAGCAACTTTATTGCTGCTGCCGCTATCTATTTTGTCGCGTATGTAATGATTACAGCTTTCTCCATTCCCGGAGCCGCTGTTGTGACCCTATTAGGGGCTGCGCTATTTGGCTTCTGGAATAGCTTGCTGCTAGTATCTTTCGCAAGTGCGATCGGTGCGACCTTAGCCTTCTTAAGTAGCCGTTACTTGTTGCGTGACTGGATTCAAACCAAGTTTGGTGACAAATTGGCGACAATTAACAAGGGAGTTGAAAAAGACGGCGCATTTTACTTATTTTCTCTGCGTCTGATTCCTGTATTCCCATTTTTCCTTATCAACCTATTGATGGGTCTAACACCGATGTCAGTGAGTCGTTATTACATTACAAGTCAGATCGGGATGTTACCGGGGACGGCGGTTTTCTTGAATGCTGGTACTCAGCTCGCAGAAATTGATTCACTTTCAGGCATCGTCTCCCCTTCAGTACTATTGTCATTTGCGTTATTGGGGATATTCCCAATAGTTGCTAAATGGTTGATGGGTAAGTTTCGCTCAGCACCCGTAGCTGAATAATTTATAATAGCCAAACAACACAGATAGCCGAATAAGGTTCTATTTCAATGAAAATCTTCAGTGCATCGAATCCGACAGAAGCTCATATCATCTGTGGATTGTTAGAAAGTGAGAATATTTCCTGTGAAGTCCGTGGTGAGGGGTTATTCGGATTGAAAGGGGAAATCCCATTTACGGAAGAAACTGACCCTTACGTGTGGTTATATGAGCCAGAATTGGCCAGTAAAGCTCGCACGATCGTCAATGACTACCAAAAACAGCAAGATTCTATCATCTATGAAGAGTGGCGTTGTGGTGAGTGTCATGAAGTCAACGAAGCGCAATTCGGCTCTTGTTGGCAGTGCGGTGCTGCTTCACCCGAATAGCAGAGTTTCAATGACCCTATAAGACAATTAGGCCGATACCTCCTCCAAATAAAAACGGGAAGCTAAAATTAGCTTCCCGTTTTTATTTCAATTCGATTCAATCATTATCTTTGATTTCGCGCCTAGAAAATCACTGGATTTGTTTTTGAATAAACGCAATCGAACGCTGATTAAACTCTTCAGGGTTTTCCACGTTACATACGTGCCCACAATTCGGAATCTCTACTAGCTCGCTCGACTCATGCGCTGCGACCATTTCTTTAACTGGTTTGATGAACATGTAATCTCGCTCACCCATCAAATACAAAGTCGGAATCGGCAACTCTCTGTCTTTGAAATATTTCATCAATGGGTTTACATCAGCCGTTAATATAAACCATCGTTTAAACTCTTTTTGACACAGTTTTTTCGCTTCACGGATAAACAGGTGACGAGACTCTTTCTGGCTTTTTTGTGGCATAACAACGTAAGCAAAAAGGCTGTATAACCACATATAAGGAATGATGTGCTTGCTGAGGTTACCCAGCTTGATTAAGACTTGAGAACGAGTGTTGAGTTTAGTCACGGCACCACCCAGCACCATTGAGCGTACACGACCAGCCGCTAATTCTGCAACGTTACGCACAATAATCGTACCCAAAGACATGCCGACGAAATGTGCAGAACGGATTTTAAGATGGTCTAACACTTTAAGAATATCAAGCGTCACCGATTTAAACGTATAACGATTCGAAATCAGCCCTTTAAGTATATTGTCTGATTTACCATGCCCTCTCAGATCAATGAGAAGTAAGTTGAAGTGCTGTTTATACGCTTTGATCTGCTTGAACCAGATGGAGGAACTACCTCCTGCGCCATGCACAAATACAACCCACTCATCGCTCGTAGGGTGAGTAAATGTTTTATGAAATAGTAAACTCTCAGACATACCTATCGCTTTAATTATTGGAATGGAGCTGTGCCTCATCATGAGGCGATGACTAAGGATATCACGCTATTAAGAACTTTAAGTGATAATAGTGTCAAACCTATCATTAGTCATGTGAATACCTACCCCACCTTTTCTACCTGACTAAAATGAGTTTGCAAGCTTTGTCTTCGTAAACGTGATGTGCTCTGACCAGGAAATAAAAAAGGCACTCTACGATTAGAGCGCCTTCATTTATTGCGAGCTGTTGTTGTCCGCTAGCTAATTTTAATGCTAAGTCAACAAGTTAAAGTGCTGAATGGTACATAGTGAGGTATTCTTTAGCCGCATCTTCCCAACTAAAATCTTGCTGCATCGCATAAAGCTGGACACGCTTAATTTCAGATGGGTTTTGTGCATAAAGCAATAATGAACGATGTAACACAGCTAATAGCGCTTGCGGTTTTGGCTCTTCAAAAGCAAACCCAGTCGCGACTTCAGGATCCTCATCGTAATCATTCACGCTGTCTTTTAAACCTCCCACAGAACGAACAATCGGCAAAGTACCGTAAGCCATGCTGTAGATTTGGTTTAAACCACACGGTTCAAATTCCGAAGGCATCAAGAAGAAATCAGAGCCCGCTTCAACCAAATGCGCAAGTTCATTATTGTACGCTTCTACGAACGAGAACTTATCTGAGTGAAGTGCTGATACCTCTTTCAATTGACTCGCCAAAACCGGATCGCCAGTACCGACAATCACGATCTGAAGGTCATTTTTCAAAAACTGTTCGATGATAGGCAGTAAGTAATGAACACCTTTCTGATTCGTCAGGCGACAAACCATGCCATAAACCGCGCAATCGGCAACGGGTAAACCCACGTCTTGTTGCAGCTTTTGCTTACAAGCTGATTTTCCGCGAGCCATACTATGCTTGGTCGCTTTGTATTTACGAGGAAGGAAAGCGTCTGTTTCCGGGTTCCAAGCACCGTAATCACAACCATTCAAAATGCCGAAAAGATCCGCAGATCTGTGTTGGAATTCTGCTGCCATACCATGGCTACCTAACTCCGTTTTCAACTCTTCTGCATAGGTAGGACTTACTGCGTTCACCTTATCTGCGCACATCACGCCAGCTCTTAACATAGTGACATGAGTGTCACTTACTGAAGCTTCCGGCACATTGTAGCTGTGCATCTCAGGTAGGAATTGCAGTTCGTCGTATGCAAACACACCTTTGAAAACCGCATTGTGAATCGAGATAACACTGCGCGTATTTTCAAAGAAATCGTGTTGTTGATAACGCGATTTAAGCAAGAAAGGTACAAAACCAGTATGCCAGTCGTTTGCATGAATGATATCCGGTTGAAAACCAAGCTTAGGAAGCATATCAAGACAGGCTGCACTGAAGAACGAGAAGCGCTCTCCGTTATCAGCATAAGCTTGATTGTTTTCTGCGTACATTTCTTGACGGTCGAAATATTTGGCACATTCAATACCAAAAACTGGAACGCCTTCTACGCTCAGTTTTTTAACTTGGTAAGCCGTATGAGGCCAATGATCGAGTTCAGTCGATAAAATAACTTCTGCTGAATCAATGTTTGGAATATTTCTATATGCGGGGATAGTCACTCGAACGTCCTGTTCGAGTGTTTGCAACGCTTTCGGTAGTGCCTTGGCTACATCAGCCAAGCCACCACTTTTAATCAAGCCTTCAACTTCAGACGCTACAAAAAGTACCGAGAGAGTCTTAGTAACCAACTCGTGCTCCTTTAGAAATCACTACAACACCATCGTCAGATACGTGGTAATGCTTTTTGTCTTCTGTCAGATTCACACCAATCTGTGTACCCGGTGCGATATCTGCATCTTTATCAATGATAACGCGGCGCAGGATACAACCCTCACCCACTTTTACATCACCGAGTAAGATACTTTCGCTAATATCACACGCTGATGCGATATTGCTGCGGAAGCCCAATACACTCTTTTCAATACGCGAACCACGTACATAACTACCGCTACACACAAGGCTATCAATGATCTGAATTCGACCATTTGCCGAATCAGTAAACGTAGCTGGTGGCAGTGGCGGGTAATAAGTGTGTAGAGGCCATTTACGGTTGTATAGCGAGAATGGCGCATCTTTCTTAAGAAGGTCCATATGCGCTTGCCAGTACGCGTCAATCGTACCTACATCGCGCCAGTAAACTTCTTCTTTCTCACCAGTAATACGGTTGGTGCTGAAGTCATAAACAAACACATCACCACGTGGGAACATGTTTGGAATAATGTCTTTACCGAAATCGTGTGTCGAACCTTCTCTATCAGCATCTTCCGTTAGTTCAGCAAAAAGCTCTTTCGCTTCGAACACGTAGTTGCCCATTGAAACGAGCGCTGATTCTGGATCGCCCGGAATCGACTTCGGATTTGCAGGTTTCTCTTCAAAGCCAATCATACGGCCATCAGCATCAACCTCGATAACACCGAATTCTGATGCTTCAGCAAGCGGCATGCGCAAAGCTGATACTGTTAGCGCTGCTTTCTTTTCTTTATGGAAATCAAGCATCTGTTTGATGTCCATTTTATAGATATGGTCTGAACCAAAAATACAAACTTGATCTGGTTCTTCCAGCTCCATAAAGCCCATGTTTTGGTAGATAGCATCTGCTGTGCCTTCATACCAACGCTTTCCTTTACGCATTTGCGCAGGAATTGGGTCGATAAAACGGTCTGTTATACCACTGATATTCCAACCTTTTTTCATATGGTGGAACAGTGATTGTGACTTAAATTGTGTCAATACGTAGATCTTCATCAGATCAGCATTAACGAAGTTGTTCAGAGCGAAATCAATTAAGCGGTAACTACCACCGAAAGGAACCGAGGGTTTGCTGCGAGATTCAGTTAAAGGTCTTAAGCGTGAGCCTTCACCACCAGCAAGAATCATTCCCAATACACCAGCCATTTTATTCTCCATATATCTATAGCTTGTCGATGTTAGTACTCGTAGAGGTATCTTCCTCTGGGGGATGAGCACCAACACTTATTTCGGTATTTAGCGAATATCCATTCACATACAGTGACAATATCCTAAGCCAAACGTTGTTATGTGTGCACTATTCTTTGCACTTGGTTTTATATACGTTATCGACTTTTCGGCCGAATTCAATTTTTAATACGCCATTCTGTGGTACGTAAGCTGATTGCTTTCCTAAGACTTAAAGCAGCTCACATTACACCGTGCGGGCGAAACATTACATTAACACCCGACACACATCAGGTATACAACTAAACACTGATCTGTGAGTTACAATATTTTAATTAAGTTACATTCTCGTTAAAGTTACATAAGAAGATGTGATTAATTACCTTTATTTATTTTACAGTGTGAATTTAATAAATTCTCGTCGACGAAACACCAAATCAACACGTTGCATATTTAGTCATATTGAGATCAAAAAAAGCAGCCATTAGGCTGCTTTTTCATCAATAACGTTCAGTTACTTCTCTTTAGGTTTTTTACGCTTATCCGTAACTTCCCACTTACCGTCGATGTACAACGCAGTCCAACCGGACGGTTTTCCATCTACTTCAGTACGAACGTAGTTTTCTTTGGTCTTACGACTAAAACGAACCACTGTCGGCTTACCATCAGGGTCAGCAACTGGTGCTGATGCTAGGTATTGAAACTTAGGTGAGATACGGTCTTTAAAGCGAACCAGCTCTTCCACTAACGGTGCACGCGTTTCACGTGATTTAGGGAAGTTGCTCGCAGCCATAAATAGACCAGAAGCACCGTCACGAAGAACAAAGTACGCGTCTGAATTTTCACACGGAAGTTCAGGGAAATGTACCGGGTCTTCTTTCGGTGGCGCAACTTCACCATTTTTCAGAATCTTACGAGTGTTCTTACAGTCTTCACTCGTACAGTCCATGTATTTACCAAAACGACCGTTCTTCAGAACCATGTCAGAACCACACTTGTCACACTCAACAAGTGGACCATCGTAGCCTTTCACTTTAAATTCGCCGTGCTCAACCACATAACCTTCACAGTTCGGGTTATTACCACATACGTGCATCTTACGCTTATCATCGATTAGATAAGCATCCATTGCCGTTTCACAAATAGGACAACGCTTTTTAGCTCGAAGTGCTGCTGTTTCAACGTCTTCTTCAAGCACGTTGATAATGCCTTCTTCATCACCAAGGTTGATTGTTGTCTTACAACGCTCTTTTGGTGGAAGTGCATAGCCAGAACAACCAAGGAATACGCCTGTCGAAGCCGTACGAATACCCATTTTACGGCTACAAGTCGGACACTCAATATCAGTTTCCACGATATGATTTGGCTTCATGCCACCAGCGTCTTCGTCTAAATCAGCTTTTTCCAAATCGCCAGTAAAGTCTTCGAAGAAGTTATCTAGCACGCCTTTCCAGCTTGCTTCGCCTTCTGCGATTTGGTCCAACTTCTGCTCCATACGAGCAGTGAAGTCGTAGTTCATTAGGTCGTTAAAGCTACCATCTAGACGGTCAGTAACAATTTCACCCATCTTCTCAGCATAGAAACGACGCTGTTCAACTTTTACATAACCGCGGTCTTGAATCGTCGAGATGATTGATGCGTATGTTGAAGGACGACCAATACCACGCTTCTCAAGCTCTTTAACTAGCGCCGCTTCAGTGAAACGAGCCGGTGGCTTGGTGAAGTGCTGTTTAGGGTCTAGCGCGATCAGGTCAAGCTTATCGCCGATCTGAACTGCTGGAAGGATCGTATCTTCGTTCTTACCCATTGGACGCTGAACACGAGTCCAACCATCAAATTTAAGGATACGACCTTTCGCTTTTAACGTGTACTCATCTGCTTTAACGCTTACTGTCGTTGAATCGTATTGAGCTGGCGTCATTTGACACGCTACGAATTGATTCCAAATTAGCGAGTAAAGCTTGTGTGCGTCTGCGTCTACGCCGTTTAGGTCTTCCGACTTAACATCTACACTTGAAGGACGAATCGCTTCGTGGGCCTCTTGAGCGCCCTCTTTGCTGCCGTATACAAGTGCTTTAGGTGGAAGATATTGCGCGCCGTACTCAGAACCAATGTATTCACGAGCGGCTTCTACAGCTTCTGAACTCAAGTTAGTAGAGTCAGTACGCATATAAGTAATGTAACCCGCTTCATACAAGCGTTGAGCCAGCATCATGGTTTTCTTTACGCCATAACCAAGACGGGTACTCGCAGCTTGTTGCAGCGTCGACGTGATGTAAGGTGCAGACGGCTTACTCTTGGTTGGGCGGTCTTCACGTTTACATACTTCGTATTGCGCTTTTTCTAAAACGCTAACAGCAGCTTGTGTTTGCGCTTCATTTTCAGGTTTAAACGCAACACCGTCTTTCTGCGCTACTTGCAGTCTAAAATCGGTTTTCTCTGCTGTTTTAGTATCAGCATGCACATCCCAGAACTCTTCAGGGATAAAGGCGTTGATCTCGCGCTCACGCTCTACCAGTAGTTTTACCGCTACTGATTGAACACGGCCAGCGGATAGGCCTCGTGCTACTTTTTTCCAAAGCAGAGGTGACACCATAAAGCCAACAACACGGTCCATAAAACGTCGTGCTTGTTGAGCGTTTACGCCATCGATGTTTAGCTCGCCTGGTGTTTCGAAAGCTTGTTGAATAGCATTCTTGGTGATTTCGTTAAAAACCACTCGCTTGTATCGCGTTTCATCGCCGCCGATGATCTCACGAAGGTGCCATGCGATAGCTTCTCCTTCGCGGTCCAAATCGGTTGCGAGATAAACATGGTCTGCGTTCTCAGCAAGTTTTTGCAATTCAGCAACGACTTTTTCTTTACCAGGTAGGATTTGGTAGTTCGCTTCCCACTCTTTATACGGGTTAATACCCATCTTTTTGATAAGAGCTTTGCGATCTTTTTCTTTTTTGATACGAGCTTTATCTTCTGGGCTCATACCCTTGGTTGAAACTGCAGCAGCCTTTTGACCAGTACTTTGACCCGCCGTTGGTAAATCACGAACGTGACCTACACTCGACTTAACGACAAAGTCTTTGCCAAGATATTTATTGATAGTTTTAGCCTTGGCTGGCGACTCCACTATAACGAGCGATTTACCCATATTGACTCTAACGTCCTTAATCACGATGCTTCAGCACCAACAATTTAGCTTGTGGGCTTTTACGCATGATATTCTAAATTCATTGCTTCTTTTTTTACTATTGTGCGAGATTACTAGAAGATCAACCGCTTTTTTCAAAATTGGATCTGATCGCTCGACAATTCGACGACTCACAGATAAAAGGGTCACAATATAAAGAAGCTATAAAGTACTCACTAAGAATACTTGCAAGAGCCTATTCATCAGGCATTACGTCTAAACGGGCTCATACTAAGCTTGTCCGCGAATCTAACGCGAGCCCCATTCAATTATTTTTGCCGTAAATCACAAAATAAATTGTGGATGTTTGAAAAGACTCTCTTAATCGGTTGTGAAATCATTGAATTTCTAGTTCGACACCATAAACTCAACGTTATATTCAGTTATCAGAGATAAACTCATGACAAAGAAAGTAATAGCAGAATTTGATTTACTGCTTATCGCAAACCAAATTATCCAATCACATGATGACTACATTGAAGGCATGCGCGCAAACAGCGTAGTAGAAAAAGACGATGTACTCGTCTTCAAAGGTGAATACTTCTTAGATAGCAATGGAATGCCGACCGAGAATACAACCGCGGTATTTAACATGTTTAAATACTTAGCGCACCACCTTTCGAAAGAATTTACAATTCAGCAATAATTAAAAAGCTTGCCATTTAGGCAAGCTTTTTTAGTTCCTGAACCTTTACTGGCTCAGCATTTTCAACTTATCGAAGTAATCAGGGAATGTCTTTGACGTACAACCTGGATCATTAATCGTCACAGGCGTATCGCTCAAAGCAACCAGCGAGAAACACATAGCCATACGGTGATCATCGTAAGTATCAATCGCCGCGTGAGTCAGTTCAGCCACAGGGTTAACAATGATGTAATCTTCACCCTCTTCAACCTCGGCTCCGACTTTACGTAGCTCTGTTGCCATTGCCGCCAAGCGATCTGTCTCTTTCACACGCCAGTTGTAGACATTACGGATTGCCGTTGTGCCTTTCGCAAACAATGCTGTTGTCGCAATAGTCATCGCAGCATCTGGAATATGGTTATAGTCCATATCAATGCCTTTCAGCTCGCCACAACGAGAAATAACATAGTCGTCACCCCATTCGATTTCCGCACCCATTTTCTCAAGCGCATCAGCGAATTGGATATCACCCTGGATACTGTTTTTACCAATACCAGTGACCTTAATCTCACCACCTTTGATAGCAGCAGCTGCAAGGAAATATGACGCAGATGATGCATCACCTTCTACTAAGAAGTCGCCCGGAGCTGTGTAAGATTGCCCTGTCGGAATCACGAACTCTTGGTAGTCATTATTGATCACGTCCACACCAAATTGTTTCATAATGTGTAGCGTGATATCGATGTAAGGTTTAGAAACTAATTCACCGTCAATTTTGATGGTCACTTCGCCTTCCGCCAGAGGTGCAGCCATCAAAAATGCAGTCAAAAACTGGCTAGAGATAGAACCGTCGATTGAAACCGTACCACTCTTCAGGCCTGTACCTGTGATCTTCAATGGTGGATAGTTTTCGTTCTCTAAGTATTCAACGTCGGCACCGGCTTCTCTCAGTGCCGTTACTAAGTGGCCAATTGGGCGCTCTTTCATGCGCGGCTCACCAGTCAGAACGTATTCACCGCGACCTAAACATAGTGCAGCCGCCAGCGGACGCATCGCCGTACCCGCGTTACCTAAGAAAAGCTCTAGAGCTTTATCACTTGAGAATGCACCACCAACACCTGTCACTTCACAAACGGTTTTGTCTGCAGACAACTGGTAATCAACACCTAGCTGCGTCAATGCATTCAACATATGACGAATATCATCACTGTCTAGTAAGTTTGTTAGGCGAGTGGTTCCCGTAGAAAGTGCAGCCAAAAGAAGTGCACGGTTGGAAACACTTTTTGAACCAGGTAGGTTAACTTCCCCGTTCACTTTTTGAATTGGTTGTAACGTAAGGCTTTCCATTAAATCTTATAGTCCTTGTACCACCCGAAGTCACTGGCGCGTATTTATTTTCGGGTGATGAATAATTCTTCGTACTTGCAGACTAACGAACTTTTCCAACGAACTCCAGAGCTAATCCCGCTCAAACCGATGATTAATTAGCCAATCAATTGCATTTACATACTAGTACGCGATGTCAACTCGAACACCATCTGAAAAATAGAGAATTCGTACATCATCGCCTCGGTTGAACAACATCGAGTTATCGACATCTTGGATGATGTTGACCAACTTGTCGTCTTTGGTTTTGACCAGTAACTCGACCAGTTTGTACTCAACTTTATACTGTGTGTTACCTCGGTTACGAGCAATACCCGCACCTGCTACTGCACCGACAGCTGTCGCCACTTCTTTACCGGTGCCGCCGCCAAACTGATTACCAATCAAGCCACCAATCGCCGCACCTAATAAGGTTTCCCAACCATTCGCTTTCGATTCAACGATCTCTTGTTGAGTGATGTATCTAACCGTATCGATCTCACCATAAACTACTTCGTTCACTGGTCGAGCTTCGTTTCTGTTGTAAGCTGCATTTGCCAACATAGGCAAAACAAGTAAAATCCAAAGCAACTTCTTCATGGTAAAACTCCTAAAGACCTCTTGGTCAGTGATTAATCTGTAATGCGGTACTTATGACTATATACCTAACCGAACTTGATACTACTAGTATAGAGTTTCCTTCGCCCTTCGACGCGCTTGATGAACCCAACGGTCTGCTCGCCTTCGGTGGTGATTTATCACCAATGCGAATTTTAAACGCTTATAGCCAAGGGATATTTCCATGGTATGGCCCAGGTGAGCCTATACTTTGGTGGAGCCCTGCACCGCGAGCGGTATTTAATCCTAAGACATTCGAACCGTCAAAAAGTCTTAAAAAGTTTCAAAGAAAACACAATTATCGTGTCAGCATCAACCAAGCGACGGACAGAGTAATTGGTTATTGCTCTTCACTAAGACCCGAAGAAGAAACTTGGTTAAACAGCGACATGCAGTTAGCCTATCGCAAGCTCGCTTCATTAGGTTTCTGCCACTCGGTTGAGGTTTGGCAAGACGATAAACTGATCGGCGGGCTTTACGGCTTACAAAGAGGCCAAGTCTTTTGCGGTGAATCGATGTTTAGCCTGAAGACCAATGCCTCTAAAATTGCGCTGTGGTATTTTTGTGAACACTTTACACAATTCGGCGGACAACTGATTGATTGTCAGGTCATGAACCCTCACTTGGAATCCTTAGGCGCTATCGAGGTTGATAGGGATGAATTCCTAGGTTCTCTGCAATTGCTCAAAGAGTTCTCCGTTGACGATGCATGCTTTCAAACCCAATGGCTAAAGGAAATGCCTTAATGAATCCAGATTTACAACAAATCAGAATTGGATTAACAGACAACCACGCTTGCAGCTACTTACCTCACCTAGAAGAAAGAGTGGCGGTTACGCTTGACGAACACATGCACACCTCAGATAACTATGAAGTTCTGCTTGCGAATGGATTTCGCCGCAGTGGAGCAACCATTTATAAGCCACATTGCGATAATTGCTCAGCATGCCAAGCTATTCGGCTTTCAATCCCAGAGGTCAAGCTTTCCAAAAGCCAGCGACGAATCCTTAACAAGGGAAAATCACTGCGTTGGGAGCTGAAAGATGAAATGGATGACAACTGGTTTGACTTATACAGCCGCTATATCACCGCTCGTCACCGTTCGGGAACCATGTACCCACCTAAGAAAGAAGAATTTCTACAATTCTCACAAAATGAGTGGCTTACAACAAAGTTTATGCATATCTACGACGAGAACAAGTTGGTCGGTATCGCCGTAACCGACATCATGTCTCACTGTACGAGCGCGTTTTATACTTTCTTCGATCCTGATATCGACATTTCGATGGGAACACTTGGCGTTCTATTTCAGATCCAACATGCCCAGAAAGAACAAAAACAATGGTTATATTTGGGTTATCAAATCGATGAATGCCCTGCGATGAACTATAAAGTACGATTTCAACGTCATCAAAGGCTAGTAAATCAGCGGTGGCAAGGGTAGAATACGCGACAACTTTACATATTTTGATTTTAACGGCACAATCAAGCCGTTGAAAACCGCCAAATTTCGAAAGAGGATTAGATGGCTAAAGAAGACGTAATCGAGATGCAAGGCACTGTCCTTGATACTCTACCAAACACAATGTTCCGTGTTGAGCTTGAAAACGGTCACGTAGTGACAGCACACATCTCTGGTAAAATGCGTAAGAACTACATCCGTATTCTTACTGGTGATAAAGTAACTGTTGAGATGACTCCATACGACCTTTCTAAAGGCCGCATCGTCTTCCGTGCTCGTTAATTATTAATTAGCGAATACAATAAGAAGCGGAGCTTAATGCTCCGTTTTTTATCGCCTGAACATCGCCCTTTAGCAAAACCTATCTCGCGCATCTCGCATCTCGCATCTCGCATCTCGCATCTCGCATCTCGCATCTCGCATCTCGCAAGCATAAAAAAAACGCACAACCTAAGTCATGCGTTTTATAGTTAAACTCTTGAACGTTCTAACAATCGGTTAGTGCATAACCTCTTCTTTTGCACCAACATAGATGAAGTCAAGCTCGTCTTTCTTCAGAGATACTTTCACCGTACCGCCATCAACCAAGCTACCAAACAGCAATTCATTCGCAAGGGGCTTCTTAAGCTTCTCTTGAATCACACGTCCCATAGGACGAGCGCCCATGGTCTTGTCGTAGCCTTTGTCTGCCAGCCAGTGACGAGCATCTTCAGAAACCTCTAGAGATACGCCACGTGCGTCCAGTTGAACCTGAAGCTCAACAATGAACTTGTCGACTACTTGGCTAATCACGCTTGGATCCAAGCTGTTGAACCAGATGACGTTATCAAGACGGTTACGGAATTCAGGAGTAAACACCTTCTTGATTTCGCCCATCGCATCTGGTGCATGATCTTGTTGGATCAGGCCGATCGATTTCTTCTCAGTTTCAGCCACACCCGCGTTGGTTGTCATCACTAGAATCACGTTACGGAAATCCGCTTTACGGCCGTTGTTATCTGTTAGTGTGCCGTTATCCATCACCTGCAGTAGCAGGTTGAAGATATCTGGGTGAGCTTTTTCAATTTCATCCAGTAACACAACAGAGTGTGGGTTCTTGATTACGGCGTCAGTTAGCAGACCACCTTGATCGTAACCGACATAACCAGGAGGAGCACCAATCAAGCGGCTCACAGAATGACGCTCACCGTACTCAGACATATCAAAGCGCAGAAGCTCAATACCCATCAGTTTAGACAGCTGAACGGTAACCTCGGTTTTACCTACACCAGTAGGTCCTGCGAATAGGAATGAACCAACCGGTTTATTGTCAGCACCCAATCCAGCACGGGTCAGCTTGATCGCTTCGCTCAATACGTCGATAGCTGGGTCTTGTCCGAACACCAACATTTTCATGCGGTCATCCAGTTTCTGCAGCGTATCTTTGTCTGAAGATGATACTGATTTTTCAGGAATTCGCGCCATTTTCGCAACCATTGACTCAATATCAGCCACGCTTACCGTTTTCTTACGACGGCTTGCAGGTGCCAAACGACTGCGAGCGCCCGCTTCATCGATTACGTCAATCGCCTTATCAGGAAGGTGACGTTCATTGATGTATTTAGCTGACAGTTCCACAGCAGCACGCAACGCTTTGTTGGTGTAGCGCACTTCGTGGTGAGCTTCGTATTTTGGCTTCAAGCCAATCAGAATCTTAGTCGTATCATCTAGCGATGGTTCAATAATATCGATTTTCTGGAAGCGACGAGCTAAAGCACGCTCCTTCTCAAAAATACTGCTGTACTCTTGGTACGTTGTTGAACCGATACAGCGCAATTTGCCGCTGCTTAGTAGCGGTTTAATTAAGTTTGCCGCATCAACCTGACCACCAGAGGCAGCGCCAGCACCAATAATGGTGTGGATCTCATCGATGAACAGAATCGCGTCTTCTTCTTTCTCGAGTTGCTTAAGAATCGCTTTAAAACGTTTCTCAAAGTCACCGCGATATTTCGTCCCTGCTAACAGTGAACCGATATCTAGAGAATAAATTACGCTGCTCTGAATGATTTCAGGCACTTGTCCTTCAACAATGCGCCATGCAAGGCCTTCCGCGATGGCAGTTTTACCTACACCCGCTTCACCCACTAACAGAGGGTTGTTCTTACGACGACGACACAGAACTTGGATAGTACGCTCTAGCTCTTTGTCACGACCGATTAATGGGTCAATATTACCTTGCTTCGCTACTTCGTTAAGGTTGGTCGCGAAATTTTCTAAACGGTCTTCAGAATTAGCTTCTTCAGCATTTTCTGCACCACCAAATGAATCAGATGATGAAGGGCTGTCGCCTTCGTTGCTCGCTTTGGTAATACCGTGTGAGATGAAGTTAACAATATCTAAGCGACTAATGTCGTTTTTCTTAAGAAGATATGCCGCGTGAGATTCTTGCTCACTAAAAATAGCCACAAGTACATTAGCACCTGTTACTTCGCTGCGACCTGAAGATTGAACATGAAAAACAGCGCGTTGAAGTACTCGTTGAAAGCTCAACGTAGGCTGAGTTTCGCGAGTTTCGTCGCTTTCAGGGATAAGTGGGGTCGTTTGATCGATAAAAATATCGAGCTCATTGCGAAGAGCATCGAGATCAGCCTGACAAGCTTTGAGCGCTTCCTTGGCCGCATCATTTTCTAATAATGCTAGTAGGAGGTGTTCGACAGTCATGAATTCATGTCGCTTGTCTCGCGCACGAGCAAATGCGCCATTTAAACTCGTCTCTAATTCTTTATTTAGCATAAGTACCTCCTAAGGGAACAACAGTGTTGTTCGAGCAATTTATACTTGCTCCATTGTACATAGTAGCGGATGCTCATTTTCCTTTGAGTACATCGTGACCTGCGCTACCTTTGTTTCCGCTATTTCAGCACTGTATGTGCCGCATATAGCTTTACCTTCATAATGAACCTTGAGCATCACTTCCGTTGCTTTTTCGATATCTAGTGAGAAGAATCGCTCTAGGATCTCGATTACAAAGTCCATGGGCGTGTAATCATCGTTATTTAACACAACGTTATACATCGCCGGTGGCTTTACTTTTGTTGCTTCTTTCTCCAGTAAATCTGAGCCTGGAGATGCCCATTCAAAGTTTCTGCTCATATCGCTTTGCTAAGGGTTATTTTTCGGAAGTCGTGAGTGTTTACCTAACTCAAATTTACCACATTCACGCTTTACGGTGTACTAAGAAACTGCACCGAGAAACAGTACCAAAAAATATTCCTCTATACTGAGCCTAATCCACCATTTCCATCGCTGCAAATAAAAGATCTCGATTAACAGGATTAACATATGTGATTGATTAAAAAGACGCCATAACTATTGATACTAACGATAAGATCACTGCTAAGTTACTATTTAGTTAATAGTTTGCAGTTAATCTCGAATGTGATTTGTTATTAAAATTGATCACTTTTATACCAATTTACTATTGACTGTGCTCAATCATTAGCTACATTGGAGCTAAAAGGTTTTTTAATACATTTTTGCAACATGATTTAAGATCAGTAACACGCTTCAAAAATTAACAATAAGGAATAATTACGCAGGGTAGCGTTAATTTCCGTAAGCAATGTACGAGATTCAAGCTATTAGCTGAAATTCTTTAGCTGGTAGGAATGATATCAATCGCACTTACAACAATTGATATAACAACGTTAGTAACAAAATGCATGAGGGATGTATAGCATGGCTACAGGTACAGTAAAATGGTTTAACAATGCCAAAGGGTTTGGCTTTATTTGTCCAGAAGGTGAAGACGGCGATATTTTCGCGCACTACTCCACAATACAAATGGAAGGTTATCGAACCTTGAAGGCGGGTCAGCAGGTCGACTATGAAGTAGAAAGTGGACCTAAAGGCTCGCATGCTAGCTCCGTTGTTCCTGTAGAAGGCAGCGCCGCAAAATAGGCGAATGCCAACTCATGTTAACCTCCGTCAATCTTCATTAAAGGCTGACTGGTAAACAGAATATTGAAACCGCTCATTTAATACCTGTAATACAGGATTACGTGAGCGGTTTTTTCGTTTTGGGATCTCTAAAGTTGCTCACTAAACAATTCGTTTGAGGATGTACTCTTATTAAGTTAGATCTTAGGAGTATTATAGATGAACAAAAAAGACGCTTTAACGTTGTCGTTAAAGCGTCTTTGGTTTTGACTTTATCTATGACTTATCTGTCAGACTAAGCAACTCGTTCGCAAATCACGTTCATGACTGACTAACGGTGAACCCAATCACTATGCATCAATAAACGCGTTTAGCGTTGAGCTTGGGCGCATTAGTGTTGAAACCAATGCATCGTCAAGTAGGTAGTAACCACCTAAGTCGCCAGCCACACCTTGAGCGTTGTTCAGCTCTGCAACAATAGCTTCTTCACTTTCAGCTAGTTGACTTGCCACACCTGCGAATTCAGCAGCAAGATCAGCATCAGCCGTTTGCTCAGCAAGCGCCTTAGCCCAGTAAGCTGCTAGGTAGTAATGGCTACCACGGTTATCAAGCTCACCTACTCGGCGTGAAGGAGACTTGTTGTTATCAAGGAACTCACCCGTTGCTTTATCAAGCGCATCAGCAAGAACTTGTGCTTTAGCGTTACCTGTTACTACGCTCAGGTGCTCTAGAGATGCAGCCAATGCCAAGAATTCACCTAGGGAATCCCAACGCAGGTGGTTTTCTTTCTCTACTTGTTGCACGTGCTTAGGAGCAGAGCCGCCAGCACCTGTTTCAAACAGACCACCACCGTTCATTAGTGGAACAATCGATAGCATCTTAGCTGATGTACCAAGCTCTAGAATCGGGAACAAGTCTGTTAGGTAATCACGTAATACGTTACCAGTAACCGAAATTGTATCTAGGCCTTCTTTGATACGAACCAGTGAGTATTGAGTCGCTTCAAGTGGAGCAAGGATCTTAATTTCAAGACCATCGGTATCGTATTCAGGAAGGTACGCTTCAACTTTCTTAATAAGCTGAGCATCATGTGCACGAGACGCATCTAACCAAAATACCGCTGGAACACCCGATGCACGAGCACGCGTTACCGCAAGCTTAACCCAGTCTTGGATTGGTGCATCTTTAACCTGACACATACGGAAGATATCGCCTTCCTCTACGTCTTGCTCTAGAAGCACAGCGCCTGCAGCGTCAACAACTTGAACCTGACCAGCAGCTTCAAGGATGAAAGTCTTATCGTGAGAACCGTACTCTTCGGCTTTTTGAGCCATCAAGCCAACGTTTGGTACGCTACCCATCGTTGTTGGATCGAACGCGCCGTTCTCTTTACAGAAATCAATAACCGCTTGGTAAATGCTCGCGTAGCTACGATCTGGGATCATTGCTTTGGTATCTTTTTGCTTACCTTCTGGATCCCACATTTGGCCAGAAGAACGCAACATTGCAGGCATAGATGCGTCAACAATGATGTCGCTTGGTACGTGTAGGTTAGTAATGCCACGGTCCGAATCAACCATCGCTAATGGTGGCTGCGTCTCGTATACCGCTTGTAGATCAGCTTCGATTGCTTCTTTTTGTTCTTGAGGAAGCGCTGCAATCTTCGCGTAGACATCACCGATGCCGTTGTTAACATCAACACCTAACTCTTCAAATAACTGACCGTGCTTAGCGAATACGTCTTTGTAGTAAACCTTAACCGCGTGACCAAAGATCACTGGGTCAGATACTTTCATCATGGTTGCTTTCATGTGAAGAGAAAGCAGTACGCCTTGCTCTTTAGCCGATGCGATTTCTTTTTCAAAGAATGCAACTAAAGCAGCCTTGTTCATCACTGACGCATCAATGATCTCTTTATCTTGCAGTGCAAAAGCTGGCTTCAGTGTTTTCTTTGCGCCATCTTTGCCAACGAATTCGATGCTAACGTCTGTAGCACCTTCAATGGTTACTGACTTTTCACTACCGAAGAAGTCTTTGTCGTCCATACTTGAAACGTGCGACTTAGAATCTGCAGACCATGCACCCATTGAGTGTGGGTTCTTCTTCGCGTAGTTTTTAACTGAAAGTGGTGCACGACGGTCTGAGTTACCTTCGCGCAATACTGGGTTTACCGCACTACCCTTGATCTTATCGTAAGTCGCTTTTACTGCTTTCTCTTCGTCAGTGTTTGCTTCTTCTGGGTAGTTTGGAAGTGCGTAGCCTTTTGACTGTAGTTCTTTGATTGTTGCTTGCAGCTGAGGTACAGATGCAGAGATGTTTGGAAGCTTGATAATATTCGCTTCAGGTGTCTTAGCCAATTCACCTAGTTCTGCTAATGCATCACCAATACGTTGCTCTTCGTTCAAGTAGTCAGGGAAGTTGGCAATAATGCGCCCTGCAAGTGAAATGTCGCGAGTATCAACGTTAATACCAGAAGAAGCCGTAAAAGATTGAATGATTGGCAGCAGAGAGTAAGTTGCTAGCGCCGGAGCTTCGTCTGTAATGGTATAGATGATCGTTGGTTTTTCAGTAGGCATGAAATTTCCCTATAGTTCTTACAAGCTCACTTGAATAGTGAGAGTGTTATAAATTGACCAGTAAGCCACTCTAAAAGTGAAAACTGCTTACTCGATAGTCGTACTCTATCTTATTTTTCATGCAATCTAATGACCGCATGAACCAAATCCGTGAGTGCGTTGTTATAATAAAACACGTAGGTATAATTAAACAAATCAGGCTCAAGAGTCCATAAACTTGTTCTATTTTGTGTCTTTTAGGCGCGCAAATGATAGCTCAATTCCGTTTCAGTGAAAACTTTTCAGCACACTTCGTTTACATTTTTGCAAGGTAGTTAACATGTCTACTCGCTCACGCAGCGCATCTCATTCAGACAAACCGGCTCGTTCTGACGCCAAATTAAAACAAAGCGGTAATAGACAGAACCGAAGCAGTGATAAAAATAACACTGGCAGTTCGTACAAAAAAACGCACTCCAGTAAGCACCGATATAAAGGTAAACCTACCAATGCGAAACCTAAGGTGGCACTCGAAGATCGCAAAGTAATTCTGTTCAACAAGCCTTTCGATACTCTCAGCCAATTTACAGATGGCGAAGGGAGAAAAACGCTAGCTGACTTTATTCCAGTGAAAGACGTTTATGCTGCAGGTCGCCTTGACCGCGACAGCGAAGGGTTAATGGTCTTGACCAATGATGGGATATTTCAAGCGAAGCTCACTCAACCCAACTCAAAATCCCCAAAGACTTACTGGGTACAGGTTGAAGGCGCACCTTCTGAGGAAGATTTAGATAAATTGAGAAAAGGTGTCGAGCTAAAAGACGGTATGACACTGCCTGCTCAGGTTGAGGTGATGTCTGAACCTGTTGTGTGGGAAAGAACCCCGCCAGTGCGTTTCAGAGCGGCAATACCGACAACATGGTTAGCGATTACTATCATTGAAGGGCGTAACCGTCAGGTAAGACGAATGACAGCAAATATCGGCTTCCCTACCCTGCGACTTATTCGCTATTCAATGGGCAACATGAACGTGGAGCAACTTCAGCCTGGTGAGTGGAAAGAAATCTAAAATTACAGTACAGAGAATGTAAAATGGCCGCTAAGTTAGCGGCCATTTTTATATGCGTTGATAAATATCAGACACAAAAAAGCCAGTCATCAGACTGGCTTTTATCAACATTTAACAATTACTAATTAAGTAACTATTAGAAGCTGTAGAATGCAGCAGCGAATACGTAAGTTTCTTCGTCGTTACCGTCACCAGCATCAAGGTCTTGAAGAATATCGATACCCATATCTACGCGGTCGTTAAGTGTGTACATTGCAGCAACGTTTACGCGAGAGATGTCTTTGTCAGCTTTGCCATCTTCAGTAGTAGAGTTAGCGTTGTAACCAGCGGCAAGAGTTAGTTGCTCAGTTACTGGGTAACCGGCAGATAGGTAGTAGCCAACTGTTTCTAGGTTAGTAGTGTTCTTAGTAGCTGTTTTGTCGTCTGAACCATCGTTAATCCAGAAGTTAACACCTAGGTCTAGCTCACCAACTTTAGAGTTACCAGATACAGAGTAAACTTGGTAATCAGCTTCGTCACGAGTTTCGTAACCACCGTAAACATTTACTACTTCGCTTTCAAAACCAACGTAACCGTTCACGCCTTTATCAGCAGCAGAGTGGTCGTCATCAGTTTCGAAGTAAGAGATACCGTAAGCGAAACCTGAAGTAGCGCCTTGGAACTTAACTACGTTGAATGCATCAGAAGCATCACCAGCAGAAGAACCGAACTCGTAAGTCATGTCGCCAGCGCCATCAACTTTATCAAGAGCAGTGTCGTTTTCCCAACCGAAAGATGCAACACCAACACCAGTGTCAAAACCTAGCCATGCTTTATCAACGTCAGTACCGAATTCGTTTTTAACGCCGAAGCCGTTGTCGTTTTCGTCAGTTGTCCAGTTAAGTTCGAAATCAGTTTCGAAGTAACCAACTAGGCGGTTGTTTTTGTAGCTAACTGCTAGAGTAAGAGCTGTTGCCCAGTCATCATACATAGCGTTAGTTTTAGTATCGTAGTAACCACCAAGACCAAGTGAACCAGAAACAGAGAACTGTTCTTTGTGCATTGGGTCAAATTCAAATGTTGGTTTTGCGTTGCCTAGGCCTACGTTCGCGAAAGCTGAAGTTGAAGCTGCTGCGATTGTTAGCGCTAATAGAGTCTTTTTCATAATAAATCCACTGCCTTTTCTAAGAATGGGAGATCCTTGCCCGGTTCCCTTTTTTTATTTTTTGCGACTGGTCATTACCACTCTTTGTTGGTTAATCACCGTCACTAAATTTCGAGGTCTAGATTGCAAAAGATTATCCTGCGTGTCAAATAAACTAAAAACAAACCTAAAAAAAACACAAAACAATTAAAATCAATAACTTACATTTTTTTTCATCATTTTACGAGCAGCTTATCCTTAGTTTTATCAGCAAATATAATAATCCAAAAAATGTAACAAACAGAACTTAAAACCACAAATAGTTCACAATGAAGCCAAATTTCAGAATTTAACACCTACAAGCCAGTCTTTTTTAATATTTATATTTCGCAACATAAATAAAATAGTTAAGTTCCTGATGGTTCAGTTTTTTTTTGTGAACAAGATCTACCTTTGATTCAAAAGCAAGCTATTTCGCCGTAAATGTACCGACTAGTGATATGTGCTACTATCCTCGCTCCGCTACGTAGGTCACAGTATGCTAACTACTAAAATTCAAAATTCTATTCGCACCAGTTATCAAAACCTCCAAGATCAGTTGGACAACTTTGTACCTAGACGTGCTCAAAATTACCTTGTTGCAGAAATAGCGAAGACACTTTGTGGTCAATACCACAAAAGTAATCGCATGATCGTTGCAGAAGCCGGGACAGGGATCGGCAAATCACTGGCTTACTTAATGGCAACGATTCCTGTTGCAGTACTCAACAATCGAAAAATCGTCATTTCAACGGCGACGGTTGCACTTCAAGAACAGCTCGTAAATAAAGATCTCCCTCTATATAGAAGACTGACTGATAGAGAGTTCTCTTTTATACTCGCCAAAGGCAGACAGCGTTATTGCTGTGCCGAGAAACTAGCCGCTGCTTGTGGGGTTGATGGTGGTCAGATGGCTATGTTCGAATCCAAGCCAAAGCAAAAGGACATCGAACAATTACAAACCATGTACCGTAGCCTAACCCAAGGTAAATGGGATGGTGACCGTGATTCATGGCCAAAGCCGATTGATAACATGATTTGGCAAATGATTGTCAGTGATAAGCATAGTTGTAACAACAGCATGCCAACTCACAGAGACTGTCCTTTCCAAAAAGCACGCTCAGAATTAGATAAAGCAGACGTTATCATCGCTAATCACAGTTTAGTGATGGCTGATGCAGATCTAGGTGGCGGTGTGATACTGTCAGAACCTGAAAATAGCATCTATATCTTCGATGAAGCACACCACTTACCACACGTAGCCCGAGATCACTCTTCTGCGGCGGCAAGTCTAAAAGGTGCCGCTTCATGGTTAGAGCGTTTAAACCAATCGATAACCAAACTTTCAGGCTTAGCGGACGAAAAGCGAGTGGGTCGATTTAGAAATGAATTGCAGGATTCTGTACAACAGCTGATTCCTACTCTGACTCAGCTAAGCAAGCAGTTTGACGCCACCCATTTTGAAGATGGATTGTACCGTTTTGAACATGGTGACTTACCTGAGTGGCTAGAGAATGAATCTAAAGATCTCAAGCAACTCACACAAAAGGCGAGCCAAGCGGTTGCGAAGATTGCAGACCTTATTGCTGAACGTGTTAAAGATGGAGAACTTTCAGCAAAATTAGCCGAGCCCGCACTTGCTGAAATCGGCTTCTATATACAAAGAACAGAAAACCTTGCGCAGGTTTGGCGCTTAATGGCCGAGCCTAAACGAGAAAAAGGAGCCCCTTTGGCGCGCTGGCTTGAACTCAATAAAGAGAGCGAAGGCGATTTTGTTGTCAATGTTTCACCACTCGAAGTTGGCTGGCAGCTTGACCAACAGATTTGGAGCCGTTGTGTCGGTGCGGTGCTTGTTTCCGCGACCATGAGAGCACTCAACTCCTTCAGCTTTTTCTGTCACCAAGCAGGAATCAGTCAAAAAGAAGACGATGGCGTGCAGTTTCTGGCTTTGGCATCACCGTTTGATTATCAGAATCAAGCAGAGCTGATCGTGCCAGCTATGAAATACGAACCGCAAGCGCCTCAGTTTACCGAATATCTTATTGAAATTTTGCCTAAGGTAATAGAAGACAACAAAGCCAATCTCGTTCTATTCTCTTCTTACTGGCAAATGAATAAAGTTGCAGAAGCTTTGGCAATAGATTTCGTTAAAAAGTCATGGGCTTTACAGGTTCAAGGTGATACTTCACGCACCGAAATCCTAAAAAAACATAAAAAACTCATAGACCAAGGTAAAACAAGCGTTCTTTTTGGAACTGGCAGCTTTTCAGAGGGTCTTGATCTACCTGGAGAGCTTCTTGAAAACCTAGTTATTACTAAGATTCCTTTTGGCGTTCCTACGTCACCTGTAGAACAAGCACATTCAGAATATATTGAATCACGTGGCGGTAATCCTTTTATGCAGATTACTGTTCCAGAAGCGAGTAAAAAGCTTATTCAATCTGTCGGTAGACTACTGCGTAAGGAACGAGATTCTGGTAAAGTCACGATCCTTGATAGACGCATAGTCACGAAGCGATACGGGAAATCCCTACTCGACTCACTACCGCCTTTTAAAAGAACAATAAAATACTAATTTTCCTACCCGAAAGGTAGTTATGGGCCAGTTATCGCTAGGCCCTGCATTCACAACCCAACATGATTAATCCATCGATTATTCGTGTGGCTGCCCTAACAGCCGATAACGAGAACACTAGCTATTTATGGAAATGATTGAGCCAACCATGTTGGTTATCCTCGCTCTGGTTGCATTTGCAGCGGGCTTTATTGATGCCGTCGCCGGTGGTGGTGGGATGTTAACCGTTCCAGCTTTACTGTCGCTTGGCCTGCCGCCACATATCGCGCTAGGGACGAACAAGCTCGCTGCAACGTTTGCCTCATCGACAGCGGCTTTTACTTACTATCGCAAAAAGCTATTTAAGCCAGAATGTTGGATCAATGCATTCATCGCCACCTTGATAGGTGCAACAATTGGTACTTTAACAGTTGATGCAATCAGCACTGAGTGGTTAGAGAAAGTACTACCATTAGTTATTCTTGCTGCAGCGGTCTATACCATTTTTCACAAGACGCCGAATGCCAATCACAACGTGTCACCGAAACCTTGTCCTGTGCTGAAGAAAAAGCAAAAGTACCAAGGATTCATTCTGGGCTTTTACGATGGCGTCGCAGGCCCGGGAACTGGCGCGTTTTGGACAGTAAGTTCTATGGCTCTTTACCGCCTAAATATCTTGCTTGCTTCAGGCCTATCCAAAGCAATGAACTTTACCAGTAACTTCACTTCTTTAGTGACCTTTGCAATTCTTGGTCATATTGATTGGGTTCTTGGTTTAACCATGGGTGTTTGCTTAATGGCCGGAGCGTTTGTAGGGGCACACTCTGCAATTCGTTTTGGTGCGACGTTTATACGACCGGTTTTTGTTACAGTTGTAAGCGTACTTGCAATTAAACTGGCTTACGAAGCGTGGTTTGTAAACTTATAGCCACCAACAAACGAGAAGCAAAATGAATCAGTTTTCAAAGCTAAAAAGCGTTATTGATACCTTGATTGGCCATTGCTCTCAGGTCGATAAGTCTCGTGGCGCTTATCATCAAGCACTGTTTGATAGAGCCTTGTTTAAGTGTGGAGCATCGACTCTTCTTCCTTATGCCCTTGAAACTCAGGCAACTTATAACACCATTATTCGTGAACAGAGCACCAATCAACTCACTTCATCACGAGCGAATTACCTGACTGAAAGGCTGACCAACCAGATTGCAGCGATTCAACGAGAGTTAGCCAATCACGATTTGCGCCTAGACAGGAAAAGTAAATCAGGAAAAAGCTTAAACGACTTATACAACGAACTCGCACAACACCAAGATTGGCAAAAGCGGCTCGTCGATTTAGTTCAAACACGAAAGTTAGCGTTTGATTCAGCGCCACGCCACCATAAGAAAAAAGCGGAAGAGGCTTGGCAACTCGCAAAAGAACGATTGGAACGCTGTGAGGACTCAATGAAGAACATTGAGAGATTGATTAACTTAGAGAACCCTACGCGAAATGAGCACTGATAACACATCATCACCACTGGATAACGCACCTGAAGAAGTTAAGTTAGCTGTCGACTTGATCTACTTACTCGAAAGCAACGAGATCGACCCAAAGGTGGCGTTAGAAGCAATTAAGATTGTCCAGCAAAATTTACAAGCCAAACTAGCATCTAGCATCTAGCATCTAGCATCTAGCATCTAGCATCTAGCAAAAAATATACAGGATTCACATGTACCAACTTAGCTTTTCTATGCCCGAGTTTCTTGAAAATTACTGGCATAAGAAACCAACCATCTTAAAAGGTGGCTTCCAGAACTTCGTCGACCCAATTTCGCCGGAAGAACTTGCTGGTTTATCGATGGAAGAAGAAGTGGATTCTCGCTTTGTTTCTAACCTCGACAACAAATGGACAGCCGAACACGGTCCATTCACTGAAGAGAAGTTTGGTGAACTCACTGAAACACATTGGCAATTGATCGTTCAAGCAGCCAACCATTGGCATCAAGGTGCAAATCAGCTGACTGAAGCGTTCCAACAATTACCAAACTGGTTGTTCGACGATCTCATGATTTGCTACTCAGCACCTGAAGGCGGTGTTGGCCCTCATATTGATCAATACGATGTATTCATCATTCAAGGCCAAGGTAAACGTCAATGGAAAGTGGGCGCGAAAGATGTTGGTCAGTACAAAGAGACCGTTCAAGCGTCTGCTCTACGCCAAATAGAAGGCTTTGAGCCAATCATTGATGAAACCTTAGAGCCGGGCGATATCCTTTATATCCCGCCAGGTTTCCCACATGAAGGGAACACATTAGAGCCGTCGATGAGCTACTCTATTGGCTACCGTTCCCCTAAAGAACAAGAGCTAATCAGCAACTTTGCCGATTTTGTGCTTGCTCATGATATGGGTGACGTACACCTGCACGATCCAGAATTCAAAACGCAAGAAGGCTACGGAAAAATTCGTTCATCGGATTTAAGCAATCTCACTGACATGTTGAAATCTGCACTAGAGCAACCTGAAACCATCAGTGAATTCATGGGTTGTCTGCTAAGCCAATCACGCCACCAACTTGATATCGTCGCTCCTGAGCCATTATGGACTCAAGAAGAGATTGCTCAACATTTAGAGTCTGAAGGTGAAATCCACCGTGTATCTGGCTTAAAGGCGCTCTACCACGAAAATGAAAACAACACGGCTTACATCAATGGCGAAGTGGTTAAGGTTGATGAAGCGGACTCTTCATTACTCAACACACTTTGCGATGAAACCTTGATTACTTCAGCTGCTGCTCTATCTCCTTCGGGCGTAACGGTCGTGACTGAACTGGTGAACAAAGGCTACTGGTTTATCGAAGAGTAAGCAGCGTCAACCGCTGGTTATTGACCATCTTCTAAAGCAACAAATAAAAAAGGGACAAATGAAATCTTCATTTGTCCCTTTTTCTATTCAAGAATTAGTTAAGGCTTAATGCTTATACCTTGAAAAACTATACCTTGAACTGATTAACCAACTTCTGTTGTTGTTGAGACAGTTCGTCAATCTCATTACCGACTTGCTCAGAAGCTGCGGCTTGCTCCAAGATCTTCGCACTCAAATCGCGAATATTAACCACGCTTTGATTTACTTCACCGGAAACCGATTGTTGCTCTTCGGCTGCTCGAACGATCTGACTGTTCATATCACTGATCGCCTCAATAGAAGTAAAGATCGAACCCAGATCTTCAACTGCTTTCTGAACGTGGAGTGCTGTGTCGTTTGCAAGTATATTGCCTTCTTGTATCGCTTCAACGACATCTTGAGTTCCAGCATGAACCTTATCGATCACCGCTCTGATCTCACCAACAGATGACTGTGTGCGACTTGCGAGATTTCTTACCTCATCCGCAACAACAGCAAAACCTCGACCTTGTTCACCCGCCCTCGCCGCTTCAATAGCCGCATTCAATGCCAGTAAGTTAGTTTGCTCAGAGATCCCTTCAATAACACTTAATATCTCGGTGATGTTGCCGTTATTTTTTGCCAATTCTTCAACAATAGGTACAGCGCTCGACATACGCTCCACCAGCTTTCTCATTTCACCAGCTGAGAGCTCAATAACTTGTTGCCCTTGTTGAGCTGAACGATTCGCTTCGCACGCTGCATCAACCGCCACTTCTGCATTTTGTACCACTAAGCCCGCAGTTTGAGTCATCTCTTCTGCCGCTGTTGCTACCAGATCGACTTCTTTAAACTGAGATTCACTACTCTCTCGAGTGCTTGATGCCGATGCTTTAGCCTGACTGGTCGTACTCGCCACTTGTTCAGTGGTATGGATAACTTCTTTGATCGTGTGTTGTAGCGTATCTAAGAATAAGTTAAACCCTTTAGATAACTGACCAATTTCGTCTTGAGATTTCACTTCCAAACGCTGAGTCAAATCACCTTCACCAGAAGCGATATCATTAAGTCGTTCGACCACTTGTCGAATAGGCTTAACAATTGAAAGTGAAGCAAATGCGATAATGGCTAGACCAAAGAAAGTGAACACGGTACCGGCAATTACTTCCGTCTTAATGCCTTCACTTAACTTAGTGCTAATGATGGAATCCAATTTATTTGCATCAGCGACAACACTCTTTCTTGGGATCTCGAACAACACGCCCCAAGTTTGGTTAGCCGCAACAACTGGAGCAAATGCGAGTAACCACTCACCGTTCTCACTCCATTGCGTTGTCACTTCGCCACCAAAGATAAAATCGGTCATCAAGTCGCTGTTTGTGTTGTTACTTTGGAAGCTCGAACCAACTGCAATGCTTGAATCATCAGAAGCAATAACAGAACCGTCTAGGCTCACCACGTAAACTGCACCTGCGCCATCGAACAAGCTTTGATCAGATTGAGTCACTACATTGGTTAAGCCATCTAACCTTAGGTCGATTCCTAAGAAACCAATCGCCATATCATCGACTAAGATTGGCACTGAGATTGAAGAAGTAAGTAAGGTTTTACCCCCGCTATTTACGACTCTTGGCGTACTGATACATGTTTGCCCTGATGACAAAGGACAGTAGAAACGCTCACTGTTGCTATCATCACTCAAAATCGATTCTGAAAGCACGTTCGGCAGAACATTCTCACCGTTGTCTGCCACCTTCCAATAAGGTGCAAAACGGCCTTTTTCGTTAGAACCGACATAATCGGCATCCACATAGTTCGCGTCTTCACTATCGAGCAAGTCTGGTTTAAAGACTAAATACGCCCCTTGGATCGAATCAAAGTTTAAAACTGAACGACGCACCATTTCATCCAACGCAGTACGAAGTTCTTCACTTGGGGTAAAGTTTTCATCGGCATTGTTCTTTAGAAACTGAGCATTCGCCGCTAGCATCTCAGCACGATAAATAGCTTCGTCGACGTAACGTTGAGTTTCTTGAGCATTGAGCTGAGAAACAGACGCCAGCAACTGCTGAGTTTTATTGATAACTGATTCTGAGCTTTGAGATTTGATGACTTGTTGATTACTCGTCGCGTTGTAGATCGAGAAACCAATAAGAGACAGTGACGTAATGATTAAACAACAACCTGCCAAGAGGGTTATTTTCCACTGTACCGATAGAGAGCGCATTTAATATCCTTATTTAAGCCAAAAGACTTCCATAACCATAACTATCACACCGACAACAAATTGCTGTACACAATGTAAATGAGTTAGACGAATAGCTTAGCGAATAATTACAGCACAAATCGCTTACATATAAAACGAAAGTTTACATAAATGTTAACAAGCCATGCCTTTTACCTATTGCTTCTGCGATTTCAAAATAATCTACTCATACAATCATTGCCAATAGGCCTATTGCTCTAACATTTTGGGTATAACCTAGCATCGATATTTCAAGGAAGCTGACTCTCCCTACATCTTTAAAACGCCGTAATTTTGGATTACTTTTTCTAATCCAAGTTATAGATTTTTATCTTGATCAACTTCACATTTTTTGATTGCTAAGTCGGCAATCAAGCTCTAATATCTCGCGCCTAGATTCCCTGAACACTTTATTCTTTTGGCTCTCCTTAATGGAGTGCTAAGGCTTTTTACGTCTTTAATTTTTGGAGAGATACGCAAATGTCTGCCTCGTTTCCATTAGCGAAACTTACCTTTTTAATCGCTATTCTGACAGCCGTAGGTCAAATGACTCAAACGATGTACGTGCCTTCTATCGGTCATATGGCGGGTGAGTTCTTGGTTTCTGCGTCTTCACTTCAAGCTGTGATGGCGTGCTACTTGATCCCTTATGGTCTGTCGCAATTTGTCTACGGCCCGCTTTCTGATCGCCTAGGTCGTAAACCTATCATCGTAGTAGGTTTGATCATCTACATCATAGGTACTTTGGTAGCCTTATTCGCTCATGAGTATCAATGGTTCCTAGCGGGTAGCTTTATCCAAGGCTTAGGCATTGGTTGTGGCGGTGCGATGTCTCGAACATTGACTCGTGACTGTTTTGAAGGCGCAGAACTGCATCGTGCAAATAGCTTAATCAGCATGTGTGTGATTTTCTCACCATTGATGGCTCCTGTTTTGGGCGGTTACTTAACAGAAGCTTTCGGTTGGCGTTCTAGCTACTTGTTCCTCGCGCTGTTTGGTATCGCGGTTGTGATCACCATGATGACGAGCATGATGGAAACTCTGCCAAAAGAACGACGCAAAAATGAGTCTGTTGTAAACAGCTACAAATTCGTTCTGTCTGACAAACGCTTCCAAGGTTTCCTACTAGTTCTAGTAGCAACATTCGCGGGGGTCGCAGTATTTGAAGCCGCGGCTGGTGTATTACTTGGTGGCGTACTGGGTTTACCTGCAACCACAGTCAGCTTGTTGTTTGTTTTGCCTATTCCGGGTTACTTAGTGGGTGCTGGTCTATCGAGTTACATCGCACAACGTCGCTCTGAGCGTCGCGCACTGAATGTTGGCCTAGTGTCGATCTTAGTCGGTTCAGCCGTGGTGCTGATACCGGGTCTGTTTGGTCAAACAACAGCATTAACTTTGATTGGCGGTGCAACCATTTACTTCTTGGGCGCTGGTATCTTATTCCCAGCAGCAACAACGGGAGCACTTTCGCCATTCCCATACCACGCAGGTACAGGAGGCGCGATCTTAGGGGGTATGCAGAACCTAGGTGCTGGTATCGCAACACTATTGGCATCGTTCTTCCCAGCTCAAGATCAACTGCCGCTCGGTTGCCTGATGATTGCTATGTCATTTATCGTGATGCTTGGTTTACGTTGGGTCAATCGCAAGCCTGACCACTCAAACGAAATGCCATTGGCTATCTAAAGTAAAGCTCGAATCCAGCCCAAACGAAGAAAAGGGACATACTGATAAGTGTGTCCCTTTTTTGTTGCCCGTTTTCCCTCACCTCACGCCTGCCTAAATTTCATTTAACATTACTTTGATTTTTTGAAAACAATAACAGACACTTACGTTGAAAGTGCATATCCAGAATCCAATTATAAATAACATCACTGGAAGAAAACTAACCACTAACTAAAGGATGCTGGCATTAAAACGAGTAAGGTGCACACTAAGGATCTACAGATGCGTTTCGCTTTAACCACATTAGCCGTATCGGCCGCGTTTGTCGCCGGATGCAGCAATCAAGGAATAACAACCATGAAACACTACTCTCCATCGCAACTCGTCGCTCAGCAGACACAAGCTCCTGTTGCTAAGAAAGTCCCTCATGCAATGACGATTCATGGTGATACTCGAATCGATAATTACTACTGGATGCGTGATGATGAACGCCAAGATCCAGAGATCTTGCAACATCTTGAACAAGAGAACCAGTACGCAGAGACCGTGCTGAAGCATACAGAATCAACACAAAAACAGTTATTTGAAGAGATAAAAGGTCGAATCGCGAAAGACGACTATTCGGTACCGGTGCGCAAAGGCAGCTACTACTACTCGAATAAAGTTACAGGTGACAACGAATACCCAGTTCACTTGCGTGAAAAAGACTTTTTAGGCACAGACAAGCAAGTCATCTTAGACGTTAACGAACTAGCAAAAGAACATGAATTCTTCAGTATTGGTGGCTTAACGATCAGCCCAGACGAAAACTTGTTGGCCTATGGCGAAGATACGCTGAGCCGCCGCATTTACACCATCAAGATCAAAGACCTCACCACTGGTGAATACCTAAAAGATGAAATTGAAGGTGCTTCGAGTGCTATCGCGTGGCAAAACGATAACCAAGCCTTCTACTACATCAAGAAAGATCCACAAACGCTGCTGGGTTACCAAGTCTACCGCCATGTATTAGGCACACCTCAAACAAGCGATGAGTTAATCTACGAAGAAACCGACAGCGCTTACTACACCTCTTTGAGTAAAAGCAAAGATGGTGAACAGGTCTACATTTGGCACTCGAGCACAGAAACCAGTGGTGTTTCAGTCATAGATGCCAACAACCCAAAGGCTAAAGCCGAAGCTTTTTACCCAAAAGAGACAGGCATAGAGTACAGCATCGCTAAATTGAGTGATTGGTATTACATTTATACCAACTACCAAGCGGTCAACTTTCGTTTAATGAAAGTCGCAGCCGAAGAGATGCATGACCGCTCAAAATGGGTCGATGTCATTACAGCAGACGATAACACTCAGCTTGTTGATTTCGAGTTGTTTGATGACCATCTTGTTTACGAGCAACGTGCGGATGGCTTGTCTAAAGTCACGGTTCGCCAACTCTCAACAGGTAAAGAGTTCCCACTTAAATTTAACGACACCGCTTTTGCCGCTTACTTAACGAGTAACTATGAGTTAGATAACTCAAAAGTTCGAATCTATTACAGCAGCTTGACTACGCCTGGAACTTACTATGATTTCGACCTAAGTACAGGTGAGTCTGAAATCAAGAAGCAAACACCCGTATTAGGTGATTTCAAAGCGGATAACTATCAATCAGAGCGAATCATGGTAACGGCTCGCGATGGTAAGCAAGTACCTGTCTCTTTGGTCTATCGCAAAGACTTATTCAAAAAAGACGGCACTAACCCAATTTACCAATACGGCTACGGATCTTACGGTTCAACCATTGAACCGACCTTCAGCTCGACTCGTCTCAGCCTGCTTGATAGAGGCTTCGTTTTTGCGATCGCTCACATCCGCGGTTCAGAAATGCTAGGGCGCCCTTGGTATGAAGACGGCAAAAAGCTGACCAAACAAAACACATTTAATGACTTTGTCGATGTAACTAAGGGCCTAGTTGAAGAAGGTTATGGCGCTAAAGATAAAGTATTTGCGGTAGGCGGTTCGGCAGGCGGTCTACTTATGGGAGCGATCATCAACCAAGCTCCTGAATTATATAGAGGCATTGGAGCACATGTTCCGTTTGTCGATGTGGTAACAACCATGCTTGATGAGTCGATCCCTCTTACGACTAACGAATACGACGAATGGGGCAACCCTAACAATAAAACCTACTATGACTACATGCTAAGTTACTCACCGTACGACAACGTTAAGGTACAAAACTATCCGAACATGTTGGTGACAACAGGCCTACATGATTCACAAGTACAATACTTTGAGCCAATGAAGTGGGTGGCGAAACTGCGTGAAATGAAAACAGACAACAATGTACTGGTGTTCAAAACCGATATGGAAGCCGGCCACGGTGGCGCTTCTGGTCGATTTAAGCGATTAAAAGAAGATGCTCTTGAATACGCCTTCTTTTTAGACTTATTAAAAACTCAGTAGACTCAGCGTAACTGTAGGTATTCACACAACTTAACGTCGCCATTTAGTCTCGACAAAATGGCGACAGAAATTATTAAGCATGGTTAAATACGATTAACCATGAAATCCACCAAATCAAAAAATCTTTGAAAACTCGCAGTGACAAAGGTTTACGAGAGGTATAAAAACAAATGAAAGTAATTAGCTTCAACATCAACGGCCTGAGAGCCCGCCTTCATCAACTGCAAGCTGTTATCGACAAACACCAACCGGACGTAATTGGTCTGCAAGAGATAAAAGTACACGATGAAGCCTTCCCAATTGCTGATGTTGAAGCAATGGGTTACAAGGTTTATTTCCACGGCCAAAAAGCACACTACGGTGTGGCAATGTTGTGTAAGCAAGAGCCAATCTCAGTTCAGAAGGGTTTCCCAACAGATAATGAAGACCATCAAAAACGCATGATCATGGCGACGTTTGAAGATGAAAATGGTGAAAAGGTTACCGTGCTAAATGGCTACTTCCCTCAAGGGGACAACATCAAGCATGAAACAAAATACCCGTACAAACGCGAGTTCTACAAAGACTTGATGACTTACCTAAACGATCACCACAACAAAGATGAACAAGTGATCGTGATGGGCGACATTAATATCAGCCCTATCGACGCAGACATCGGCATTGGTGAACCTAATGCGAAACGTTGGTTGAAAACCGGTAAGTGCTCTTTCCAACCTGAAGAACGCGAATGGCTAAAAACTCTAATGGATTGGGGTTTTGTGGATAGCTTCCGTCTACTGCACCCTGAAGTGAATGATCAATACTCGTGGTTTGATTACCGTTCAAAAGGTTTCGTAGACAACCGCGGCCTACGTATTGATGTAGTCCTAGCAACTCAGAAACTTGCTGATAAGTGTACTGAAGCAGGCATCGACTACGAACTACGTGGCATTGAAAAGCCATCTGACCACGCACCAATTTGGTCGACGTTTAAGTAGAAAATAGGGAGCTCATGCTCCCTATTTACTTTTTAGATTAGTTGATTGGCCAAGGGGTTGTCCCGTCGATACTAATAGGTGCTGTGGCAAACTCATCGACACAATAACCTTGGTTTGAGCTCGCGAAGTACGTTAGTGGCATTGGTGGCAAATTCAGTGTCACTACTTGTTGTTTTGCTTTATCCGTAAAACTAAAGCCCCACATATCTAGATAATTCCGCATATCCCGCTCATTGACATAACTCAGCGCAACCAACAGCCAATCGTCGTTCGTGATCTGATTTGCTTCCTCTCTTGAATAGCTGTCAAAGCCAATGGTTTGCCTATTTGCAACCCACAACTCGTCACTCGACTTTAAACGATTAAACTCACGCTCAATCAAGTGTAAACGCCCTAGCAAATGCCAACCAGAACTCAATACACCTTGCTGCTCAGTTAACATCATCATTTGAATGAAGACTCTCGCTCCCCAGCTCCAACCGGTTTGATTCTGAGCTGCCATAAAAGCATTTGGGTCAGATTGAGCTCGGCTCTGCTGCAAAAGTTCATACTGCCCTTTAAAATCTAAGCCTTGGCAAGACGATACTTTTCCGGTGTCTTTATAATATTTTGATTTACTAAAATACGAATAGTAGTTCGTTGTAGAGTGCCCATCCCAGCCGCTAAACCTAAATCGACCACGCTCTAAACCATGCCCTAACTCGTGAAGATCACCATGCCCTAATGGATGAAACGACCAATAGGCATCATACGGGTTTCCTGAACAACCATAGCCACAGTTAGCTTGGTCTGCATTCATATGCTTTACAATGTCAATGGTTGCAATTTCCCAGCCCTTGTCTTCCCCGTATTGGTGTATTTCAGCAATTTCATCAATACCCGGCCCTTTAAAGCCTGCAAGTGCATGAGGAAAGTTATGTACATAACGCTCTGTGGCAAGAGCCATATCATGAGGCTGAGCCCAATCAGCAGCACTGATAGACTCTTTCATTTTGTCTAGTTTAGAGTGGACTTCAAATCCAGGTGTTACCAGTTCTGCCCAGTCAAACTTTCCTTCTTCAAGTTGTGCCACAAAACTATCGTTGTCCGCCTCACTTCGCCAAACCGGGTGTTGAGCAACATTTTCAAAACACAACTCCACATCGATATCATTGGTATCAAAATGAACCTGTAATGTTCCACCATAGGCTGAAGTGAGATAAATCGTCTCGCCTGGTTTCACTGGATAAGTTACCGAGGTTAAAAATTTCGGCCGAGCGTAACCGTCATTGCCTGAAAACTCGTGTGTCGCGCCACTACGCAATGTATTAAATGCAATAGACGTAGCCACTTCGTTACTGTCTAAGCGAGTCACCTTAATCGTCTCACCTGGCAATGCGTACACTCCAGCTGATCGAAAGTGTCTCTTGGACTCAAAGGCAATTGTTTTGGTGACGAGCGGTACGTTTTCAAAACTCTTGGTACTGAAATTGCCTAGACTTGGTTGCGCCGCGTTATACACGCGACTGTTGTAGGTCGCGTAATCACTGTAATAAGAGCGAAGAAAATCAATTCTCTCTGTCACGCCCTTACCCATTGGGTACTGAACGTCTTGGCGATAGCGATCCGCAAGTAACAGTAACAACTTTTCATATTCGTAATCATCGGTTGAAAATAGGTCAACTTTGTTACTATCAAGTGATGTTAAGTGCGAACGAATACTGTTTGCTGCAGTATAGAACTCTTCATCCATATTGGATTCATCAGGGCAAGATTTGTCATCGCAGGTAGTCAAGTCAACGGTAAAACTATCATCTTTCAGTCTCTGTAAAAGCGCTTGTTGTTGAACAATGTTATCCGGTACCTGATTAATGAGCTGTGTAGAATCCCAATTAGACAGGCCAAGCTTGCGCCAATAGTTATCACCAACGTAGGTCATGTGCATTTCAGCAAACAAGGCATTACCTAAGTCCGTCATACCGCCATCAAGATGTAGATATAACACTGGAATATTTTTGGTGAACGCCAAACGTAACCCTGAAATCACATCTTCAATGTCATCACCATCATTTAACTTTTGAGACAAAACTAGCAAGTCAGGGTTATTGGCTTCAATACATTGACTTAATTTACTACCATCACAAGTATTGTCAGCGTTGATAACCATAGAAGCATTAACATTGTCGTTTAACCAGTTTCGTGTCGCTTGATCATCAGGAAAATAATGAGACTGATCAAGCTGAGCTAACACAACATTCTGTGGCGAGTCAGTACTAGAAGTCCACCTAACTAAGTTCTTCAACCAAGTATCCATCTCTTCGTTGACAGAATCAGGAAAGCGCTGCTTAGTTCGAAACGGGTTACTTGCTAATGCTGCATAGCGGTTGTCGTCTGACGTATAACCCGCAATACCAATGACAAGCTCTTGGTTGGCATAGCCATCTTGCATCGCTTTATTGGTTTTTAAGATGACATCGTTAAAGCCATAGGTAGGTAAGATGATTGCCGTGTCATGTGTTGGATCCCAATGAAGATTACGTAGAGGTTCCCCTTCAAAGTTTTGGGATAAAGCTTGCTTAATATGATTGTAGTCCTCGTTGTATTGAGCAACTAATGCTTGGCTTGCCTCAATAAACTCCAAGGAATTATCAACATAAGAAGCATTACCAGTCGACAAGGCTTTTTGAACTGCGGTTTGCGGAATTGGGTTTATATCTGGCTCACCGCTTCCATCACCGTCATTACCTCCAGAACCTCCAGAACCTCCAGAACCTCCAGAACCTCCAGAACCTCCAGAACCTCCAGAACCTCCAGAACCTCCAGAACCTCCAGAACCAGTTTGGGCACTTTCACCGCCACTACCACCTCCGCACCCTAAAAGTGATAACGTGATAACACAAAGAACCAAGTTCGCTAGTAAGTTACTCTTTTTCATCATTATTCCGTACAACAACAAAATCTTTCCGAGTCTATCTATAGTTAAGTCTAAAGCAATTATTCTAATGAATGCGTGAACGCAATTTGAAGCAAGTTAACTGTTTTTAAAAATCTATAGTTCGTATTGACGAGCCTCTGCCCAAACCATGACTGTGTTACCTTTTCGATACAAAAAACGGCGCTATAGAAGCGCCGTTTTATTAATATGATTTGTACAGGGTGCGATTAACTAAGAGGCCTTAGGTAAGCAAGGAAACGTTTCTCTGCGAATTTGAAAATCGCGATGATGATAAACGTGAGCGCCATGTAAAACAGACCTGCCGTTAGGAAAGATTCAAATGGAGCGTAATAACGTGAGTTAACCAAACGAGCTGCACCAGTTAGATCCATAATGGTTACGATACCTGCTACCGCAGAGCCGTGAAGCATGAAGATGACTTCATTACTGTAAGCTGGCAGTGCGCGACGTAAAGCACTTGGCAGAATGATGCGGCGGTAAGTCTTTGGTGTGCTCATACCGTACGCTTTTGCGGCTTCAACTTCACCTTTAGGTAAGCCGTTAATGGCACCGCGAATGATCTCTGCTGTATATGCTGATGTGTTAAGAATGAATGCCACCAGAGCACAGAACCATGCATTTTCCCATAACGTATCTTTTACTGGGAAGAATTGATCCATACCGTAATAAATCAGGTACAACTGCACCAATAACGGCGTACCACGGAAGAAATAGATGAACGACCAAGCCGGAGCGTTAATCATCATATTTGGGCTGTTACGAGCGATAGCTAATGGTATGGCTACGAATAAGCCAATAATCAAAGCGACGCAAACCATCCAAGCTGTTGTCCATAAACCACCAAGGTAAATCGGCAGGCTTTCAATTATCAATGAAAAGTCCATAACTACCTCGCGTGGATACTGAATTTACGTTCAACCAACTTAAGTAAGCCCGTCGAAACACTGGTGAAGAATAAGAAGATCAGCGCCACCGTCATATAGAAGGTAAATGGCATTTTGGTTGAACCTGCCGCTAATGCGCTAACGCGGACCATGTCTTCTAGGCCGATAATCGATACCAACGCAGTCGTCTTAAGCAGAACTAACCAGTTGTTACCAAAGCCCGGCAGTGCGTGACGAATCATTTGCGGTAATAGAATACGACGGAACGCTAAAACGGGTCCCATGCCGTAGGCCTTCGCGGCTTCCATCTCACCGCTGTCAACAGCCATGATTGCACCACGGAAGGTTTCAGCCATGTAAGCGCCAAAGATGAAGCCAATGGTTAAGACACCAGCAATGAATGGGCTGACATCAATATAATCTGGTAAGTAAGAGGTCCATTCGTGGTTAGGATCACTTGAGGTGAACCACTCATTGAGCCACTCATTGATGGAATACAAACTGTTGTTTAAAAGGATTTGTCCACCAAAGAAAATCAGCATCATCAAGACGAGATCAGGAATGCCTCGAATAACAGTTGTATAGAGGGTTGCAATAGCACGAGCCCAACGATAAGGCGCTAGTTTTGCTAAGGCACCTAGCATACCAAGAACCATAGCTAAAATTAGCGACAGCAAGGCAACTTCGATTGTAAGCACCGCCCCTTTCAGGATCGAAGCTTCATATCCTTGTAAATCAAACATAATGAATTCCAACAGAACTGCGAAAAAGTTGGTAAGACAGGGAGAGGAGAACCTCTCCCTTAAGAAGTGACGCTAGAAATTACTGACCGTATACGTCGTAGTTGAAGTATTTAGCAGCGATATCTTGGTAGATGCCTTTCTCACGTAGTGAAAGGATTGCAGCATCTAATTGCTTAGTCAGATCTTTGTCTTGCTTACGTAGAGCAATACCAAAACCTTCACCGAACCACTTAGGATCTGTTAGTGATGGACCAACAAACTCGTAGTCTTCACCACCAGCTTTGTTTAGTACGCCTTCTTCTAGAGCAGATGCATCACCCAGTACAGCAGCAACACGACCGTTAGCTAGATCAAGGTAAGCTTCATCGAATGAACCGTAACGAACGATTTCTACTGTGTCACCGTAGTTGTCTGTTAGATATTTATCGTGAGTTGTTGCACGTTGAACCGCAATTTTTTGACCGCTTAGATCATCGAAGTTAAGACCTGCACCTTTTTTAGCGATGAACTTGTTTGGGATAAGTGCGTATTTGCCAGTGAAATCGATCTTTTTCTTACGCTCTTCCGTGATAGACATTGCCGCGATGATCGCATCATATTTACGAGCAAGTAGAGAAGGGATAATGCCATCCCAGTCTTGTGCAACAATCTTACACTTCACCTGCATTTCAGTACAAAGTGCGTTAGCCATATCGACATCGAAGCCTTTTAGTGAACCGTCAGCTTCTGTCCAGCTAAATGGAGGGTAAGCACCTTCAATACCGAAACGTACTGTTTTCCATTCTTTTGCTTGAGCTACGCCCGTTGCAGCAGTTGCAGCAAGTGCCGCGACTAATAACCACTTTTTCATATCCCTACTCCTGTGATTTAGGTTTTTATGTTTTGCTAATTTTAATATTGTGTTTGTTGTTACTTATTAACTTACTTGTTGTGTTTCATTGTTAACACTGTCGCCATTTACCTTAGCAACAGCATTTCAATTCTGATTAGTAAATCGATGAGATAAATTGTTGTAATCGCTCAGATTCAGGCTCAGTAAACAGTTTAGCTGGATCGCCCTGTTCTTCCACTAAGCCTTGATGCAGGAACATCACATGGTTGGATACGTCACGAGCAAAAGCCATTTCATGTGTTACCACAAGCATGGTTCTTCCTTCTTCTGCTAGATCACGCATTACACCAAGTACTTCCCCAACTAACTCAGGGTCAAGTGCCGATGTTGGTTCATCAAACAGCATCACCTCAGGATCAACCGCTAACGCTCGAGCAATTGCCGCACGTTGTTGTTGCCCACCTGATAAATGACCTGGGTAGTAATCTTTACGCTCATACAGGCCTACTTTTTTAAGTAGTAGTTCTGCATTTTCAATCGCTTGAGCTTTAGGTACACCTAAGACGTGAACAGGCGCTTCGATAACATTTTCGAGAACGGTCAGGTGAGACCAAAGATTGAAGCCTTGAAAAACCATCGCTAAGCGAGAACGGATTCGCTGTACTTGTTTTTCATTAGCAGGAACAGATACACCTTGGCGGTTGTTTTTCATTTGAATTAATTCGCCATTAACCCAAATTTCGCCTGCGGTTGGTGTCTCTAAAAGGTTGATACATCTAAGGAAAGTACTTTTACCCGACCCTGAAGATCCGATAATCGATACAACATCGCCTTTATGCGCAGAAAGTGAAATTCCTTTTAAAACTTCATTTTGACCAAACGTTTTGTGTAGATCCTTTATGTCCAGCGCTGGTACATCTTTCATGCGCTTTCTCTCCCAAGTTTGTGAAAATGCAAGGTACTCCGACCTTTTCATGCGATACAAACTAGCACCACACGAAAAAACATGCAACAAATTATTAACCTAATAAATTGGAATAAATAGCGATTCACTCTGACTTATTATGCAAAAGGTAGCGTTTTCGCCTCAATTTAATGAATGAGTTCTATCAATAAGCTGTAATTACACCCCTTACATTGTTTAAATAAAGTTAACCAAAATGAGATTCTCGTAGCTTGATGTCTCACAAGAAAAACAGGTTTTGTGAACTTAGAAACATCGCGACCCACAAAATATAGCGCGAACATTCAGCACACCATCCTCACCATAATTCACAATTATTTTAAGGTTATTACATTGTAAGTATTTTACTCAGAGCGTGGGGCAAGCGAGTAATAGTGAGATAACTCAGTAAACATAAAGCATTCAGCCAATTCCATAGCGGTAAAGGCTCGGAGAAGATAAGAAAACGTCAATTTGTGAAAACTAATTACACGATTCATCAATGGAAAGTTAATGAATCGCTGCGTTTTGTAGCTTTCTTTCACATACACTCATAAAGTGATCAAGATCAATCACCCTAAAGGGTAAGCTTGTTAGACTCCTCAGCAAAGAATAAGGCATTAAAAATGCCAAACATTTCTTTTAACTTAGCTGCATAAAGCACATCAAGACCGTGCAACATAATGTTAATGAGTTATAACTAAGAAATAACGCAATTACGCGAACTTATAGAATTCAATTTTAGAATTACTAACATAAAAATATGAGGAATCTATGTCAGACGTTGTGAACAATGCGAACTCTGAAGTAGAAGAGAAAAGCTATAAAGAGCTACACCGCCCTGCTTCTGAATTTGAGAGCCGCTCAGATTATCTAGATCATGAGCTTCAAATCATGAAGCCTCGCCGCTTCGGTTTAAACCTTCCTGGTCGTGACTTCCGCTTTGAACTTGAAGACCTTGTTCCTGCACTTGCTGGTACCATTGGTATCATCGCGATGTACTCAGCAGTAATGATGTCTTGGGCTGATGGCCTAACTCAAGCTTGGGATCACGTAAACTTAGGTAAAGAGTTTGCGATTGAAGTCGCTCGTGTAGAAATGCTTATCCCTGCACTGCTGTTTTGTATCCTTGCTTCTGGTTTCTTTAACCCTAAAGCAAACCTTGCCGGTAACCACGGCCCAATGATTCCTCTTATTGGTACCATTGCTTTAGCTGGTGCTCACCCTCTTGCATTGGCAATTCTTATTGGTGTTTTCGGTCTAATCCTAAGTTTCCTAAAAGGCGGCTCCAAGCTGGTTAACCTAACTTCGGAAGGTACCGCTGGTGGCTTGCTCATTTTCTTAGGCCTAACGGGCACCATGAGCCAAATTAACTCAATTCAAACATGGGCGGTTGGTCTTCAATCTTCTACTGTTGAAGCGGGCAGTATGGGTTACGTTGGTTTAATTGTTCTTGCTATTACTATTGCTATCTACGCTTTCTTAGCAAAAGTAAACAAGCGTTGGTTGGCTATCCCAGTGTGTGCATTCACAGGCCTTGCTATTGCATTAGCACTAGGTGCAGGTTTCGATATCGTGTTCGAAACTGAAATGGGTATTCCAAACCTAAACCCAGTTTACTGGTGGGGTTCTACTTCTGAAGGTTGGATGCTTGGCTTACCAAACGTTGAACACTTCATCGCTTCTCTACCATTTGCAATTCTTGCAGTAGCGATGTGGTCACCTGACTTCCTAGGTCACCGTATCTTCCAAGAACTGAACTACCCTAAAAAGTCTGAAAAAGTACTTATGGACGTAGATGACACAATGACTATGTGTTCAGTTCGTCAAATGGTTGGTACTGCGGTTGGTGGTGGTAACATCACATCTTCTTGGGGTACTTACATGATCCCAGCTGCAATCGCGAAACGTCCAATTCCCGGCGGCGCAATCTTACTTGGTTCTCTATGTATTATTGTTGCGATTCTTGGTTTCCCAATGGACGTTGCGGTATGGCCACCAGTGATGCGTGTAGCGCTACTTGTAGGTGTATCTCTACCTCTACTTGAAGCGGGTATGCAAATGGTTAAGGATTCAAAAGATTCTCAAGCGGCTGGTATCTGTATCTTCGGTTCTGCGGTTGTTAACCCGGTATTAGCATGGGCACTGACTATGCTTCTTGATAACAACGGCCTAATTGGTGATAAAGAGCGTGCGAAGCGTCTATCATTTGTAGACAAGATTGTTATCCCAGTTGGTGTTTTAGTTATCTGTCTAGTAGCAATGCTTGCAGTTGGTATGCTAGAAAGCCAATATGGTCTAAAAGCTTGGCTATAATGGTCCTTACTACACAAAAGTAGTAATCGGATTAAAAAAAAGTTTGGGTGGCAACCCCTGTCACTCAAATTTTTTCAACTTTTTTTGGCATTTATTGATTTAGTTTAAGGTTTGCAGGAATTTTTTAGCGTAGTCTTGAATTCATAGAGTAAAGACAACATGTAAAAAGTAGTGACAATATATATAACCATATGACGCTTATATGCTCATATATATTGTTATTAATAAGAGTGTACTACCCTTACGAGGGGCGCTGGCTCAACAGTGTTAATGTACGTATTTTTTCTACTAAAAAGGTAGGTATGTCATGGCAGAGCAATTTGCTAAAGCTTGGGAAGATTTTGCTGCAGGTGAGTGGCAAAGCGAAGTAAACGTTCGTGATTTCATTCAAAAGAACTACACGCCGTATGAAGGCGACGAGTCTTTCCTAGTTTCTGAGGGTACTGAAGCAACTAACAAGCTTTGGTCTTCGGTAATGGAAGGTATCAAACAGGAAAACGCAACTAAAGCACCTGTAGATTTCGATACTTCTGTTATCTCTACCATTACTGCTCACGATGCAGGTTACATTGAGAAAGATCTTGAGACTATCGTTGGTCTACAAACTGAGAAGCCACTAAAACGTGCAATCATCCCTAACGGTGGTGTACGTATGGTTGAAGGTTCTTGTAAAGCATACGGTGAAACTCTTGACCCAATGGTTTCAAAAATCTACTCAGAATACCGCAAAACACACAATGCTGGCGTTTTCGATATCTACACTCCTGATATCCTAAAATGTCGTAAGTCTGGTGTTCTGACTGGTCTTCCTGATGCATACGGCCGTGGTCGTATCATTGGTGACTACCGTCGTGTTGCACTTTACGGTATTGATTTCCTAATGAAAGACAAAGCTGCTCAATTCGCTTCTCTACAAGAGCGTTTCGAGAACGGCGAAGATCTTTCTGCAACAATGCAATTGCGTGAAGAGATCTCTGAGCAACATCGTGCTCTAGGTCAAATCAAGCAAATGGCTGAGAAATACGGTTTCGATATCTCTGAGCCAGCTCAAACTGCTCAAGAAGCTATCCAGTGGACTTACTTCGGCTACCTAGCTGCTGTTAAATCTCAAAACGGTGCTGCAATGTCTCTAGGTCGTACTTCGACTTTCCTAGACATCTACATCGAACGTGATATCGCTGCTGGCAAAATCACAGAAGACCAAGCACAAGAAATGATCGACCACTTCGTAATGAAGCTGCGTATGGTTCGTTTCCTACGTACTCCTGAGTACGATGAGCTATTCTCTGGCGACCCAATCTGGGCAACAGAATCTATGGGTGGTATGGGTATCGACGGTCGTACGCTAGTAACGCGTTCGAACTTCCGTTTCCTAAACTCTCTATACACTATGGGGCCTTCTCCAGAGCCAAACATCACTGTTCTTTGGTCTGAGCAACTACCTGACGGCTTCAAGCGTTTCTGTGCGAAGGTATCTATCGATACTTCTTCTATCCAGTACGAAAATGATGACCTAATGCGTCCTGACCTTGAGTCTGATGATTACGCTATCGCTTGTTGTGTATCTCCAATGATCGTTGGTAAGCAAATGCAGTTCTTCGGTGCTCGTGCTAACCTTGCGAAAACAATGCTTTACGCAATCAACGGCGGTGTGGACGAAAAACTTAAGATGCAAGTTGGTCCTAAAGAAGCTCCAATGACTGACGCTGTTCTTGATTACGATAAAGTAATGGACCGTCTAGATCACTTCATGGACTGGTTAGCTAAGCAATACGTGACTGCACTAAACAGCATTCACTACATGCACGACAAGTACAGCTACGAAGCTTCTCTAATGGCTCTTCATGACCGTGACGTTCGTCGTACTATGGCTTGTGGTATTGCTGGTCTATCTGTTGCAGCTGACTCACTGTCTGCAATCAAATTCGCGACTGTTAAACCAATCCGCGACGAAGATGGCATCGCAACTGACTTCGAAATCGAAGGCGATTACCCTAAATACGGTAACAACGACTCTCGTGTAGATGACATTGCTTGTGAACTAGTTTCTACGTTCATGAACAAGATCCGTAAGCTTAAGACTTACCGTGATTCAATCCCTACACAGTCAGTTCTTACGATCACGTCTAACGTGGTTTACGGTAAGAAAACTGGTAACACTCCAGACGGTCGTCGTGCTGGCGCTCCTTTCGCTCCTGGTGCTAACCCAATGCACGGTCGTGATGAGAAAGGCGCAGTAGCTTCACTAACGTCTGTAGGTAAACTACCGTTTGCTGATGCACAAGATGGTATCTCTTACACGTTCTCTATCGTGCCAAACGCACTAGGTAAAGAACAAGACAGCCAACGTGCTAACCTTGCAGGCCTAATGGATGGTTACTTCCACCACGAAGCTGGCATTGAAGGTGGTCAACACCTTAACGTTAACGTTCTTAACCGCGAAACTCTTGAAGACGCAGTTAAGCACCCTGAGAAGTACCCTCAGCTAACAATCCGTGTATCTGGTTACGCTGTTCGCTTTAACTCTCTAACTGCAGAGCAACAAGCTGACGTAATCGCACGTACATTTACTGAGTCTCTATAAGCTCACGCTAAATAGACAGTAAATAATATTAGCCTCGCCAATGTGCGGGGCTTTTTTATATCCGTTGTAAATCGCACAAGCTTAACCCATCCCTCGAAGTGTTAGATTGAGCAAAAAAGCACCCTGCCATTCACTTTTTTTCCACAAATCCTGTCAAATTACGGTAATATCGCGGTTCATAATTTAAGAGTAACTGCTCCATGAAATACCTGCGTTGTTTACCCCTAATTCTCCTTTCTTTTTCATCTTTGGCATCTGATCGTTCTACGTTAACTTTCGCTTTAGATAACGATGGTATTTTTGGTGTCGACCAAGACTATACCAACGGCTTATTTCTGGGTTACACATCATCAAGTATTACACCATACAACTGGGTAAAACCACTGAGCCTTTCTTACTGGGGCGCAAGCTCTCTAGATAAGTGGGAAATCACCATTGGCCACAAAATGTATACGCCTTCAGATATTGAATTGGAAACACCATCTGCCAATGATCGCCCGTATGCAGGTTACCTACACACCGAATTCAACTACATCAGCTTAAATCCACAACAAGCTCAGCGTTTTAACATCACGTTTGGTACGACTGGTGAGCGTGCACTTTCAGAAGATGCTCAAAAGCTGGTTCACTCAATCACAAAATCAGATGAGCCTATGGGCTGGGAATATCAAGTTGATGATGAGTGGGCGGGAAGCGTTGGCTACCTAAGCCATTTCAACTTAATGCGTAATCAAGCTCTAGCGAATACTGACTACGAAATCTCTAACGTTTCAGAAATCAACGTGGGTAACTTTAGAAGTGACATTTCAACAGGCTTCATGTTCCGTTGGGGTACAGACTTAGGTGGCAACTTTGGTGCAGCCAACATCACCACAGAAAACCCATTCAAACCTGGCATGATCGGCGCATCAAACGCTGGTTGGTTTACCTATGCAGGCCTTGAAGGTCGTTACCGATTCAACGACCTAACAATTGAAGGCGCTCGCTCAGGTGTTGATGAGTACGCTCATAAAAACAACGAAGATCCCGCTATCTATGATGTGACTTTAGAGAATATTCAAGCGACTGCTGTATTGGGTGTCGCTTGGTATAACCGATACGTTGGTGCCTCTTTCGCACTAACAGCAAAAACACCAGATTACGAAGAAGCAAAAGAGTCAGTGTACACCACTGGCGGTATCACAATGTTTGCTTTCTTCTAGCCACCAGTAAGAGCTTTCGTCCTTTACTTTCCAAGTTTAATAAAGGCAATCATCTTAACGGGTGATTGCCTTTATTTTTAAAGACCTCGTTACCATTTGACCCTATTTTATGTACCGTTTTTGTAATAAAATAAAGGGTATAAATTCCTCTACGAGAATAGCTCATGTCTACAACTGGTCGCATTCACTCATTCGAATCTTGTGGTACTGTCGATGGCCCTGGTATCCGCTTTATTGTGTTTCTTCAAGGCTGCTTAATGCGTTGTATGTACTGTCATAACCGTGATACATGGGATCTTCATGACGGAAAGGAAGTAACGGTCGAAGAGATCATCAACGAAGCAAAATCATACCGTCATTTCATGAAAGCATCGGGCGGTGGTATCACCTGTTCTGGTGGTGAAGCGATGCTACAACCTGAGTTTGTTCGTGACTTTTTCCGCGCAGCTCAAGCTGAAGGCATTCACACTTGTCTTGATACTAATGGCTACATTCGTAAGCACACTGAAGTGGTCGATGAAGTACTAGAAGCCTCTGATCTAGTAATGCTAGATCTTAAACACATGCGAGATGAAATTCACCACGATTTCATTGGAGTATCAAACCGACGTACTCTGGATTTTGCGCGCTACTTGCACAAAATCGGTAAGAAAACTTGGATTCGCTATGTGATTGTTCCTGGCTACACCGATACGCCTGAAGATGCTCATCTTCTAGGTGAATTCATCAAAGATATGGATAACATCGAGAAAGTAGAACTGCTTCCGTACCACAAGCTTGGTGCTCATAAATGGGAAGCGCTTGGTTTTGACTACCCGCTTGAAGGAACAAACCCACCAAGCAAAGAAAAAATGGACGAGATTGTTGAGGTTCTAAGCCAGTACCATTCAAACGTAAAATACTAATCTAGACTTACGTCCATAGCGATTTCAAACGCCTCAATTTCGATTGGGGCGTTTTCTTTTTCGAGCAAAACAATCCTTTCACTTTTCTTTACAACTTTTGTTTATCAATTCAAAAAATCATATTAAATCCGTGTTGAGATCATGTTTCCACTCTTAGGAATGCTGTTACTCTTACTGCAACAAAAAAATACAAAATTTAGTTTTTTAGTGAGGCTTCTCCCATGGAAATGACCAATGCTCAGCGTCTAATTCTATCAAATCAATACTACCTAATGTCTCAAATGGATCCTGAGAACTCCGCTAAATACCAACGTCTACAAACGATTGTAGAACGTGGTTACGAACTCCAAATGCGTGAACTTAACAAAGAGTTTGGTTGTTTGACTGAAGCAGAATGTCGCGAAATTATCGACATCATGGAGATGTATCATGCAATGCAAGAGTCAAACAAAATGCTTGCAGAGCAAGAACGTGCTGAAGTAGACCAACGTCGCCTACAGTTCTTAGGTTTTGATATCGCTTCTGAAGCGCAGATCGTACATTACGTGCGTTTCCTTGTAGATTCTGAAGGTCTTTACCCTCAGTTCGACAAAGCGGATCACCACTTCAATAGCCAAATGCCAATGCTAGACAAATACCGTCGCATGCTAACAACATGGCGCAACTGCCCTCGTCAGTACCACCTATGTGCGACAGAGCTATCTCAAATCTTCAGTGCTTAATGCATCAAAAGATAAGCCTCAGCTGGCTTAAAAAATTTCAAAAAAGGGTTACTCATCACGAGTAACCCTTTTTTAATATTCGTATACAAAGAGAAAACCAAAGTAACTAGAAAACGTAAGCAACACCGACGTTTGCAGCCATGTTGATACCACTTTCAAGTATTGGGCTGTTCTCAATATCCCCTTCTAGATTGGTATAACGAACGCCACCCGTCACTCGGATATTTGGCGTCACATGCAAGTAACCACCTAAACCAATAAAGTACTGGCCATCCCAGTCTGCGTCGAATTCATTGAGGTTTGTTCTTGCCGCTTCAGCTGAACTCACACCATATAAGTGATTGTTCAAACGCTCACTGTTATAGGCGTAACCAATAGAAGGAGTAATCGCCCAACCATTTCGGCGAATAGGTAGGCGCCATGCCGCTTCTGCGTAAATACCGTTATGCTTAAAACCTAAGTCCGAACCTGCAGTCGCTTCAAACATCCCAACCAGAGTAATCACTTGATAACTGATACCACCCAATACAGAGGCATCACGTTCATCCAACTTTTGAATATCAACGTTATCAGAGTCACCCGGCTTTAATGTTCTTGAATCATAAACGGCTCGAAACACAATATTTTGCGGTGAACCTGCAGGTAATAAGCGATAGCCTGCACTGAAACCACGCATAAAGAAGTGCTCACCTTCATAACCAATCATAGGGATCACGGCACGGTTTGACGGAGTGTCTTTGTAAACAGCAGGAGAATAAGAGGCAGCAACGCCTAGTGACCACTGCGAGATTTTTGCATGTGTTGCTGTCGAAGCCAGTAACGCAGCACTGATAGCCACTATTTTTAACCCATTGTTCTTCACTACATCTACCTATTTATTGAGCAATTTTTGATAACGCCGCGCATTATATGGTACTTCGTTCCGGAAAATCAATAGAGCCCAATTATACATCTAATACACATAAATCCATTGTGAGTATTATTAAGCGACCTAAAATCACAAAACAAACGGCTAGATCCCCTCGAATGTAAAATAATTTGATTCTACACGCCTCAAGTTGCCTATTGAGCTCGCTACGTTTTTCACACACAAAATTGTAAATAAATACATAATTGTTAAGCAAAATTGTCGAAGCGGGTCTAACCTTAAAATGTAGGGAGAGCCTATTTTTCAATCGCTCGTCAGTTTTGACTGGTTAACAAGGGGAATGTGACTATGAGTATTTTTGACCACTATCAATCACGTTATGAAGCAGCCAAGGAAGAAGAGCTGACATTGCAAGAGTTCTTAGCGCTGTGTAAAGACGATAAAAGTGCTTACGCGAATGCTGCCGAGCGCTTATTACTAGCCATTGGCGAACCTGAGGTCATTGACACCGCTCAAGACCCTCAACTGAGTCGTATTTTCTCGAACCGTGTCATCTCACGCTACAGCGAATTTAAAGATTTCTACGGCATGGAAGATGCGATTGAACAGATTGTGTCTTACTTAAAACATGCAGCACAAGGTTTAGAAGAACGCAAACAAATCCTTTACCTACTTGGCCCTGTGGGCGGTGGTAAATCTTCTCTTGCTGAAAAACTCAAAGCCCTGATGCAGAAACTACCAATCTATGTATTGTCTGCTGACGGTGAACGAAGCCCAGTAAACGATCACCCATTCTGTCTATTCGATGTCAACGAAGACGGTGACTTATTGAAGAACGAATATGGCATTGAGAAACGCTATCTTCGCTCAATTATGTCTCCGTGGGCTGCAAAACGTCTGCACGATTTTGGCGGTGATATTTCCAAATTCAAAGTCATCAAACTACGCCCTTCTATTCTCGATCAAGTTGCGATCGCTAAAACAGAGCCTGGTGATGAAAACAACCAAGATATTTCGTCTCTGGTTGGTAAAGTGGATATTCGTAAACTTGAGCACTTCTCTCAAGATGATCCTGATGCCTACAGCTACTCTGGTGCGCTATGTAAAGCCAACCAAGGTGTGATGGAATTCGTGGAGATGTTTAAAGCGCCAATCAAGGTATTACACCCACTACTAACGGCAACACAAGAAGGTAACTTCAACGGTACCGAAGGGCTTTCTGCACTGCCATTTGACGGTATGATTCTGGCTCACTCGAACGAATCTGAGTGGCAGACCTTCCGTAACAACAAAAACAACGAAGCCTTCCTCGACCGTGTGTACATTGTAAAAGTCCCTTACTGTTTACGCGTCTCTGAAGAAGTCAAGATCTACAAGAAGCTGCTTGAACACAGTGAGTTATCCAAAGCCCCTTGTTCACCAAGCACGCTCGACCTGCTATCGCAATTCAGCATCCTATCGAGACTGAAAGAGCCTGAAAACTCTTCTCTGTTCTCAAAAATGCGGGTTTACGATGGTGAGACTCTAAAAGACACCGATCCAAAAGCGAAGAGCTACCAAGAGTACCGAGACTACGCAGGCGTTGACGAAGGTATGTCTGGGCTATCGACACGTTTCGCCTTTAAGATCCTGTCTCGCGTGTTTAACTTCGACCAAGCCGAAGTGGCCGCCAACCCAGTGCACCTGTTCTACGTTATTGAGCAGCAAATCGAACGTGAGCAGTTCCCTCAAGAAACCGCCGAGAAGTATCTAGAGTTCTTGAAAGGATACCTAGTACCACGCTACGTAGAGTTCATCGGTAAAGAGATTCAAACCGCTTACCTAGAGTCTTACTCTGAGTACGGTCAAAATATCTTCGACCGCTACGTGACTTACGCTGACTTCTGGATTCAAGACCAAGAGTACCGCGATCCAGAAACAGGCCAGCTATTTGACCGCGCTTCTCTGAATGGTGAACTTGAGAAAATAGAGAAAACAGCCGGTATCAGTAACCCTAAAGACTTCCGAAATGAGATTGTGAACTTTGTGCTTCGTGCCAAAGCCAACAATAACGGTCAAAACCCTGTGTGGACGAGCTACGAGAAACTGCGCACTGTGATTGAGAAGAAAATGTTCTCTAACACAGAAGAGCTACTTCCTGTTATCTCATTCAACGCTAAGACCTCAACGGATGATCAGAAAAAACACGACGACTTCGTTGCTCGTATGATGGAAAAAGGCTACACCGAGAAACAAGTGAGACTGCTATCCGAGTGGTACCTAAGAGTTCGTAAATCCTCATAACCAAACTGTATTGAGCTGCTCAAGTGAGCAGCTCGTACAAAGCAATAACTCTTATACCCTAATAAAAAGTAGGATCGTGACATCATCTGAGAGGGAGTTCTTATGGCACAATTTATCGATCGGAGGCTCAATGGCAAGAATAAGAGTGCTGTGAATAGACAGCGTTTCTTACGACGCCATAAAGAGCAAATCAAAGAATCTGTGGCCGATGCAGTTAACCGACGCTCAATCACCAATACTGAAACTGGTGAAGACGTCACTATTCCCCATAAAGACATCAAAGAGCCAAGCTTTCACCAAGGTCAAGGCGGCGTAAGAGAACGCGTTCACCCAGGTAATGATCAGTTCATCACTGGCGATAAAATCGAACGTCCCAAAGGGGGCGGTCAAGGTGGTGGCTCAGGCCAAGGTGACGCAAGCCCTGATGGCGAAGGCCAAGATGAATTTACCTTCCAAATTTCAAAAGATGAGTATCTTGATATTCTCTTTGAAGATTTAGCTCTACCTAATCTAGAGAAAAATCAGGTCAATAAAATCACCGAATGGAAAACGCACCGCTCTGGTTATCAAAGCGCGGGGATTCCATCCAACATCGCTATCGTTCGTTCACTTCAGCAATCTCTAGCTCGTAGAACCGCGATGACAGCAGGTAAAAAGCGCGAGCTTAACCTACTGATGGAGCAACTTGACCAAGTTAAAATGACGGAACCGGCACAACCCTTCGAAGAGAGTCGCTTAAAAGAAGAGATTGCCGAGCTACGCAAAAAAATTGAAAACGTTCCATTCATTGATACCTTCGACTTACGTTTTAAAAACTATGAGAAGCGCCCTATTCCATCTAGCCAAGCCGTGATGTTCTGTTTGATGGATGTGTCCGGATCTATGGATCAAGCCACCAAGGACATTGCAAAACGCTTCTACGTACTGCTTTACTTATTCCTCAATCGCACCTATGAGAATGTCGATGTGGTGTTTATTCGTCACCATACTCAGGCAAAAGAAGTCGACGAGCATGAATTCTTCTACTCGCAAGAGACCGGCGGCACCATCGTTTCTAGTGCATTGAAACTAATGAAAGAAATTGTTGCAGATCGCTACCCAGCTAACGAGTGGAACATCTATGCGGCACAAGCTTCTGATGGCGATAACTGGGCTGATGACTCGCCTCGTTGTAAAGAGCTATTGGTGAATACGCTTCTGCCAACTTGTCAGTATTACTCTTACATCGAAATCACACGCCGCTCTCACCAAACGCTTTGGCACGAGTATGAGAAGTTAGAAGCAAGCTTCGACAACTTCGCAATGAAAAACATTAAAACGGTGGATGATATTTTTCCTGTGTTTAGAGAACTGTTCCAGAAAGAGACAGCGTAAGGGAGTTTGCCATGACAGCGAAATCAAACGTTGCAGAGAAAGACAAAGCTGCAAAAAAGAAAAACAACAAGATGCTGCCTGATGGTCCAGATTGGACATTCAATCTCTTGGAACAATATCACGTCGAAATTAAGCGTGTGGCGCAGCATTACCGTTTAGATACTTACCAGAACCAAATTGAAGTGATCACTTCAGAGCAGATGATGGATGCATACTCAAGCATTGGTATGCCTATCAATTACAACCACTGGTCATTTGGTAAGAAATTCATTCAAACTGAGCAAAACTATAAGCATGGTCAGATGGGCTTAGCATACGAAATTGTGATCAATTCAGACCCTTGTATCGCTTATCTGATGGAAGAGAACACGGTCACGATGCAGGCACTGGTAATGGCGCACGCTTGTTACGGCCACAACTCTTTCTTTAAAGGCAACTACCTGTTCCAGACCTGGACAGACGCTAGTTCTATCATCGATTACTTACTGTTCGCTAAGAAGTACATTAGTGGTTGTGAAGAGAAGTATGGCGTCGCTGAGGTCGAGCAACTCCTTGATTCTTGCCATGCATTAATGAATTACGGCGTAGACCGATACAAACGTCCTGAGAAGATTTCCATTGCCGAAGAAACCGCAAGGCAGGAAGAGCGAGAGGCTTATCTGCAATCTCAAGTCAACGAGCTATGGAGAACTGTGCCAAAAAATCAAGACAAGGAAAAAGAGACCAAAATCCGCTTTCCTAGCGAACCTCAAGAGAACATTCTGTACTTTATTGAGAAGAACGCCCCACTGCTTGAACCTTGGCAACGTGAGTGTGTTCGTATTGTTCGCAAGGTAAGCCAATACTTCTATCCTCAGAAACAAACTCAAGTAATGAATGAGGGTTGGGCAACCTTCTGGCATTACACCATTCTTAACCACCTTTACGACGAAGGCTTGGTGAGTGATAAGTTCATCTTAGAGTTTCTACACAGTCACACCAGTGTGGTTGCTCAACCCGCCTACAACAGCCCTTATTTCAGTGGGATAAATCCTTATGCACTTGGCTTTGCGATGTTTAGAGACATCCGACGCATCTGCGAAGAGCCCACCGATGAAGATAAAGAGTGGTTCCCTGAATTAGCCGGAAGTGATTGGTTAGAAGCGGTGCACTTTGCGATGCACAACTTCAAAGATGAAAGCTTCATCAGCCAGTACCTTTCTCCAAAGATCATTCGTGACTTTAAGCTGTTCTCAGTACTCGACGACGACCGTAAAAATACCATTGAAGTCAGTGCGATTCACGATGATCCGGGCTATCGCCTGATTAGAGAAAAACTCGCGGCGCAGTACAATCTAAGCAACCTTGAGCCGAATATTCAGGTATTTAATGTTGATGTTCGTGGTGATCGCTCAATGACACTGCAATATGTGCCTCATGACCGTATCCCGCTAGATAAAGGCTACGATGAAGTATTAAAACACCTTTATCGCTTATGGGGCTTTGATGTGATTTTGGAAGAGCTCAAAGACACAGGTCATAGAGAAATATTGACCACCTGTCCGAAACGAAATGATTATGGAGCCAAGATTTAATGCTAATCACAATAAGTAAGTGATTGGTATAAAACTCCGCTCCCCCTACAACATAGTGGTCACCCGCTCGGAAGTGGAGCAATAAAAAAGCGCATAAGTCTGATGACTTATGCGCTTTCTTTTTAAAGCTCAAACGTCTGCAAATGAACGTAAGGCACTAAACCTAGAGCTAAAACAGAATAAGCTTAAACAATCGGCTTTTGACCACGTTCAATCAGCTTCATCAGCACGTTGTCTGCAGATTTACCTGCAACGCCTGCTAGCTTATCTGATAGTTTTTTCTTCTGTACGTAGTGAATCGCTAGAACCGTCTTGTCCTTACATGCCGCTACGACTAAATCATCAGAAGTGCTAATCTCATCCACCAGCCCAAGTTCATGCGCTTGTGTACCAAACCAGTGCTCACCCGTTGCGACTTTTTCAAGATCTAGCGCTGGTCGATGGTCACGAATGAAGTCCTTAAACAAACCATGAGTTTCCTCTAGCTCTTCTTTAAACTTCTCGCGTGCTTTATCACTGTTCTCACCAAACATAGTAAGCGTGCGTTTGTACTCACCTGCTGTTAGCTGTTCGAATTCAATGTCGTGCTTTTTAAGCAGTTTGTTGAAGTTTGGTAGTTGAGCGATAACACCAATAGAACCAACAATAGCAAAAGGTGCAGATACGATTTTGTCTGCGATACATGCCATCATATAACCGCCACTTGCTGCTACTTTGTCTACCGAGATAGTCAGAGGAAGACCTGCCGCTTTGATACGGTCAAGTTGAGAAGACGCCAAACCATAGCCGTGAACCATACCACCGCCAGATTCCAGTTTAAGCAACACTTCATCACCTTCGCGAGCAACAGCCAAAACCGCAGTTACCTCTTCACGTAAAGAAGCCACTTCTTTAGCATCAATGCTGCCATTAAAATCGAGAACAAATAGGTGTGGTTCACGCTTGCTATCAAGCTCACCCTCTTTCGCTGCTTTCTTCACTTCTTTGCCACGTGATTTTACTTTCTCTTTTTCCGCTTTCTTTTCTGCTTTATCACGGGCTTTGATGAAAGCATCATCGTGTAGATGGTGCTCTAGTTGTTCAATCGTCTGTTTATGGTGTTCAGATAGGTTCGTGATTTCCAGCTCACCTTTAATTGCGTTTGATTTCCCACCCACAGATTTAGCAATCACTAAAATTGCGATGATGGCGATTACAACGGTCGCAATCTTGGCTAAAAACAAGCCGTAGTCCAACAAAAATTCCAATGTCATATCCCCTATTGTATGAATTAGTGTATTGTAACCATCTTGTCACGATTACCAAGAATTTCTCATCATTCCTGCGGTTATCTGTGTGATTAAACATCAATGGAATGACGAACATAATAAAAGAAAGAAGGATAAGCACAGTGGATTACCCAATCTCTACAGATGCCCTCAAAGATAAAGTAATTTTGGTTACAGGTGCCGGTGCTGGCATTGGTCGCCAAGCAGCACTAAGCTTCGCTCAACATGGTGCAACTGTCATTCTGTTAGGCCGCAATGTTAAAAACCTTGAATTCATTTACGATGAAATCGAAAGTGCTGGTTACCCACAGCCTGCGATCATCCCATTGGATCTAAAAGGCGCGACAAAGCAGAACTACATTGATATGGCTGAAACCATTGAGTCACAGTTCGGTCGTTTAGATGGCCTACTTCATAACGCTGGCGTTCTCGGTACTCTGAGCCCGTTTGAGCAGATTGATGAAGAAACCTTTGATGATGTTATGCAGATCAATGTGAAGTCTGAGTTCTTGATGACTCAAGCACTACTGCCTGCACTTAAGAAAGCAGAAGCGGGTCGTATCGTATTTACCTCTTCAACGGTTGGTCACTCTGGCCGTGCATTCTGGGGCACTTACGCAATTTCTAAGTTTGCTACCGAAGGTATGATGCAAATCCTAGCGGACGAGCTTGAAGACACAAATATCCGTGTTAACGCAATCAACCCAGGTGGCACTCAAACACGTATGCGTGCAAAAGCGTACCCTGGAGAAGATGCGAATAAGCTAAAAACGCCACTCGACATCATACCGCTGTACCTACACTTAATGAACCCAAGTGTGACGGACATTAATGGCCAATGTATCGATGCTCAACCTAAGTAGTTGATATTATAACCAATCGTAAAAAGTCGCTTTAATAGCGGCTTTTTTTGTATCTAAATCAAGCACCTAAAACTTAGTTCCTCTGATTTTCATCATTTTGCTTTGCATCTTTTTCATTGTTAAATATACTGTATAAATATACAGGTATTTAATTATGCATGAACTCATAAAAAACTTACAAGACCGCCAGCTAATCTGGAAAGGGCTACAATCAACAACGCTAGGAAGTACCACTTCTACAGGCTATCCGCAATTGGATAAACAGCTTGATGGTGGCTTTCCGACACACGGCGTTATTGAAGTTGAATCACAGCAAGGGATCGGTGAACTTCGCCTTCTTACGCCCTATTTAGCTCAGAAAAACTCGCAAAAACTGGCCATATTCATTAACCCGCCAGGGAAGATTTGTGCCGAGTTTTTTAGCAGCCAAGGCATTGAATTAGAGAACATTCTCATTATCCAGCCGCAACGCGAACTCGATGCGTTGTGGGCGGCTGAGCAGTGCCTCAAAAGCGGCGCTTGTCACTCTGTATTGCTATGGGGAGCCGATCTAGAAATCCACCAAACCAAGCGCTTACAAGCAGCCAGTGAAACCGGTAAGTGCCTGCAGTTTCACTTTAAAGCCACCAGCCATAATCAACTATCCCTACCCGTTTCTTTGAGCATGAAGCTGTCTTCTCACGCCCAAGGATTGAAGGTAGAGGTAACAAAAAGAAAAGGCAGTTGGTCATATGGCAGCTTTATTCTAGACATGACACACAACTGGCCGTTACTCACAGAGAAAGTCGTTTATGAAGACAGTTCAGACCGCACTTTGTCTGGTAACACTGTGCTGGCTTTTCCTATTGCGAAGCAAGGCTAGCGTATGTTGTGGCTTTATATTCACTTTCCATCTCTGCAGCTGGATACCTTGTTTAACTCTAATGAATTGGGTTCGAGCGAAGACTCACGCGAACAACCTATTATCATCGTGGATGAAAAAGATCATCGTGTGCTGCAAGCTAATCCAGCTGCGCTGCAATCGGGAATTTCGCTTGGTATGGGCTTAGGCTCTGCGGCGGCGCTGTGTCACAATTTACACGTCCACCCTTACAGTATTGAACTGGAGAAAAGTAAGCTCAAAGAGATCGCTCAATGGGCTTATCTAGTCACTTCCGACATGGCACTATTGCCACCTAATGGTTTATTGATTAAAGCCTCTAACATGCTGTCACTTTACGACGGGTTAGATAACTACTGGCATGAACTCAAAAACCATATTGCAGCCCTCAACATTAAGTTCAGTTTTGCCACAGGTTACTCGCCGCTTGCTGCGACCCTTTTGGGTAAGCAAGCGATCAACCAAGCAACAAACAATGTTGAGCAAATGAAAGCTTGGGTCAATCAGCAAGCATTGAGTTCCAGTGAACTACCGACCAAGCAAGTTGAACGCCTGAACCGTGTCGGTATCAATATCGTTGAAGACCTATTAAAGCTGCCTTTGCAAGAGGTCGCGCGTCGCTTTGACATCGACTTGGTCAATTATGTTGGTCGTCTTAATGGACAGTTCAAGCACCCGATTGATTTTTATCACCCGCCAGAGAATTTCCAACAATATCTGGAGCTGTTGTTTGATATTGAAAATATTCTGTTCATTGAAAAGCCGTTACTGAAATTACTAAATCAACTCGAGTGTTTTTTGAAGCTACGCGACCGAGTGGCTTTCGAGTTAACACTGACTTTGCACCTAAGAGATAAAGACGACCACCCTGTCTCTTTTTATTCGGCACAAGGTGATTACCTTGCTGGAAAATGGGCGAACCTTACCCATCTAACTTTAGAATCACTAAAGCTCACAGCGCCGGTTCAAGGGCTCACTCTCTCGTTAACTCGTCATGGTGAGCCTCAAATGGCCTACCATGATCTTTTTGATGGCAATACCGGAACACTTGCTGCGCTAGACCTGCTTTCACTGTTACAAGCGAAGCTTGGGCAGGCCAGTATTCAAACACCGAAAATACAGCATGACCCAAGGCCAGAAAAAGCCAATCAGTACTCGATCCCAACACTGAGTAAATCTGTGTCAAAGAGTAAAACTCCCTCAGAGTTCGAGCAACAAACCACAGTTCTCAGCGTCAATCAGCAGCGACTCAGGCCCAGTATTTTGCTGCCGGAGCCAGAAGCCTTAACCGAGAAAATTACCTTATCTCAGGGCCCTGAACGTATTGTTTCTGGCTGGTGGGATGGCGAGAAAATCATTCGTGACTACTTTATTGCTCACAGTGAAAACGGTCGATGGCTATGGGTATTCAGAACACCCGATAAACAGTGGTTCTTGCACGGTTTGTTCAGTTAGTAAGGCAGTTTGGTAAGTCGTTCTTGCCACTTGTCCCATTTAAACGCCCCTTTTTCAATCATGTTTACTCACAATGATTAAGTGAGATTACGTTATGTCTCAGCAGTACTCAGAGCTTTTCTGCCAAAGTAATTACTCCTTTCTTGAGGGAGCTTCACACGCGGAAGAGCTGGTTTTACAGGCCGACTTTTTACGTTACAAAGCACTCGCGGTCACTGATGAGTGCTCGGTCGCGGGTATCGTTAAGGTTCACTCTGCAATCAAGCAACACAAACTGTCGCTCAAGCAGATTGTCGGAAGCATGTTTTGGTTAAATGAAGAGTGCCAAGTTGTCTTGTTATGTCCAAATAGACAAGCCTATGCCGAACTGTGCCGTATTATTACCAACGCTAGACGTCGTAGCAGCAAGGGACATTATCAGCTCTCTGAGTGGGATATCATGTCGGCTAAGCACTGCTTCATCCTGTGGTTGCCTCAACAGAAAAATGAAGACGCACATTGGGGGCAGTGGCTTTCTCAGCACCACTCAGGTCGGTTATGGATTGGCTTACAACGACACCTGAAACAGACCGATCAACAGTACATTGATTACTGCGTTGTTCTGTCACAACATCACCAACTGCCTATTACAGCTTGCGGTGGCGTGTTGATGCACAATGCTAACCGCCTGCCCTTACAGCACTCACTCACTGCGATTAAATACCAAAAGCCAATAACCGAAGTGGGAAGCCATCTGTTGGCGAATGCCGAGCGCTGTTTACGAAGCATCAATAAGCTCTCTCATATATTCAAAGCTGAGTGGCTGGAAGAGAGCAACCGAATTTCTGAGCTGTGTGAATTTGATTTAGGTAGCCTACGCTACGAATACCCAAGTGAACTGATTCCTCAGGGTGAGACACCCATGAGTTATCTGCGCATGTTGGTCGAGAAAGGGAAACAGGCTCGCTTTCCACAAGGTGTGCCTAATGACATTCAACAAATCATAGATAAAGAACTCGGGCTGATTGGTGAGCTTGACTACCCTTTCTTCTTTCTCACCATTCACGACATCGTCATGTTTGCCAAAAGCCAAGGCATTCTTTATCAAGGTCGAGGTTCAGCGGCCAATTCTGTAGTCTGTTACTGCCTAGAAATCACCTCTGTTGACCCAAGGCAGATCTCAGTACTGTTCGAACGCTTCATCAGTAAAGAGCGTGATGAGCCGCCTGATATTGATGTCGATTTTGAACACGAACGCCGTGAAGAAGTCATCCAATACATCTACCAGAAATACGGCAGAGAACGGGCTGCACTTGCTGCAACTGTCATCTCTTATCGCTTCAAAAGTGCGGTCAGAGATGTCGGTAAAGCATTGGGACTACAAGAAACTCAGCTCGACTACTTCATCAAGAATACCAATCGCAGGGACAAAAACCTAGGTTGGCAAGCTCAGTTAACTCAATTGGGGCTACAACCTGATTCTTTGAAAGGGCAACAGTTTATCCACTTAGTCAATGAGATCATCGGCTTCCCACGTCATCTGTCTCAGCATGTGGGCGGCTTTGTGATCTCTTCTGGGCCCTTGTATGAATTGGTTCCTGTCGAGAACGCTGCTATGCACGATCGCACCATTATTCAATGGGATAAAGATGATCTTGAAACCTTGGGGCTACTAAAAGTGGATGTGCTCGCGTTGGGTATGCTGTCTGCGATTCGTAAATGTTTCGACCTGATCAAACGCATTCACGGGCGATCACTGACTATTGCTGAGATCACTCGCCTTAAAGACGACCCTCAGGTTTACGGCATGATTCAGCGAGCAGATACCGTCGGGATATTCCAAATTGAGTCTCGCGCGCAAATGAGCATGCTGCCAAGGCTTAAACCGAGAACTTATTACGACTTGGTGATTCAAATCGCTATCGTACGCCCAGGTCCTATTCAGGGCGATATGGTGCATCCATTTCTCAAGCGTCGAGATGGCATTGAGCCAATCAGTTATCCATCTAAAGACGTGGAATCAGTACTGTCGCGCACCTTAGGTGTACCTATCTTCCAAGAGCAAGTGATTAAACTCGCGATGGTGGCTGCAGGGTTCACTGGTGGTGAAGCAGATCAACTCAGACGCGCAATGGCCGCTTGGAAGAAAAATGGCAACGTCTTTAAGTTTAAAAACAAACTCATCGAGGGAATGCAAAAGCGCGGCTATGAGACAGAGTTTGCCGAACAGATCTTTAAACAGATATGCGGCTTCGGCGAGTACGGATTTCCGGAAAGCCACTCGGCTTCGTTTGCGGTGTTAGCGTATTGCTCAGCTTGGTTGAAATGCTACTACCCTGAATGTTTCTACGCTTCTTTGTTGAACAGCCAACCCATGGGCTTTTATAGCCCATCACAGTTGGTACAAGATGCACAGCGACATAATGTGGTGATACTTCCGGTATGTGTGAACGCTTCTCAAAACGACCACACGGTTGTCTCTCATCAGAATGGTCTAGCGATTCGCTTAGGGCTGCGACAAATCAAAGGGTTCAGCGAGCATGGGATTCAAAGCGTGATCGCCAATCGTCCACCATCCGGTTATCGCCACCCTAGCCAGGTGAAACAGTTATCGATGAATAAGAAAGATATCGAGCTACTGGCATCGGCCAATGCGCTACATAACGTCTCTGGAGACCGCTTCCAAACTCGCTGGGCGATAATGGATTCCGCGTCTGATCTACCTCTGTTTAGCCAAGCCTATGACGATACTGAGGATGAGCATGGCGAACACACACTGCACAAGCCCAACGAAATGCAAGATCTACTCGAAGACTTCACCAGTGTCGGAGTTTCATTGAACAAGCACCCAATCACTTTGCTCGAAGAAGCGGGACGATTAGGTCGATTCACACACATGAAAGATTTAATACAACAAAGACACAAATCTATGGTCACCGTTGTCGGATTAGTCACAGGAAAACAATCTCCCGGAACCGCGGCAGGTGTCACCTTTGTCACGCTAGAAGATAGCACTGGTAATATTAATGTCGTGGTATGGGGAGCAACCGCGCGCGCTCAACAGCAAGCCTACCTCACAGCCAAGGCGTTAAAAGTACAAGGGATATTAGAAAAAGAAGGAGAGGTCGTGCATGTTATCGCGGGGAAACTTATCGATATTACCGATGAAATTGTTGGTTTGAAAACCAAATCACGAGATTTTCATTAACGATTCAAATCGCCCTACCAGAAACGCTAGAAACGCTAGAAACGCTAGAAACGCTAGAAACGAAAAAGGGAAGCATCTGCTTCCCTTCATTTCAAATTGTTGAGTTACACCTCAACGTCAGCTTCCGTACGTCTTTTCTTAAATTCCCTATATAGTAATAAGCTCAAAGTCATAACGACTTTAGACGTTAACCATATCATTAAAAGGAACTACCTTAGATTGTGTGTGAAAAGTTACGTGAGTAATTGAGCATATTTTGTTACGAGAAATATGCCGCATCAATAATAGCAAACGTTTTCTATAAGGTCACTCAAAACAAACTGCATGTCGGTATAAATTACAGGATCTGACGCATACGCTCTTGAGTTACCTCAACCAGTAAATCTGGTTGGAACTTAGAAATAAAGCGATTACACCCGACTTTCTCCACCATCGCCTCATTAAAACTTCCACTTAATGAGGTATTTAGCGTAATGAATAGGTCATGCATTCTAGGATCAGTACGTACTTCGTGAGTCAGTTTGTAGCCATCCATTTCAGGCATTTCAGCATCGGTGATCATCAACAATATTTCTTGATTGATGTCTTTGCCTTCATCACACCAACTCTTAAGTAAGGTCAGTGCTTCTAAGCCATCACAACACTCAATAATATTCAACCCAAGCTGCGACAAGGTGCCTTTGATTTGATTACGCGCTGTTGAAGAGTCATCAACGATAAGCACGTTACGTCCTATCATTTCCTGGGCTAACTGCTGATCTAACACACCTTCAGAGATCGATACATCGTAATCAATGATCTCAGCCAACACTTTCTCAACATCGATGATCTCGACGATCTTGTGCTGCTCTTCTTCTTGAATATGCGTGATAGCGGTTAGGTAGTTTGCGCGGCCTGTTGTCTTTGGCGGCGGCTGGATTTCTGTCCATGTCGTATTGACGATATTACGAACTTGCCCAACCAAGAAACCTTGTACGGTTCGGTTGTATTCAGTAATGATCAGGTTACTCTCTTGAGATTCCGCACGAGATGGCGGAAAGCCAATGGCACTTCGCAGATCAATCACAGGTACCGATTCACCACGTAGAGAAGCAACACCCGTAATATGGTGGTGAGAGCCCGGTAAGCGAGTAAGTACTGGCACTTTTAGGACTTCTTTCACTTTAAATACGTTAATCGCAAATAGTTGACGACTATTTAAGCTGAATAATAAGAGTTCCAGACGGTTTTCACCGACTAGCTTGGTTCTCTGATCAACCGAATTTAAAACGCCAGACATACAACACCTTAGTGACAAATAATAACTGTGGCTACAATAGCCTACTTCAATAGGTTAAAGCAAAGCGCTAATGCACAGAATGCTTAAACTAAGTACAACAAATGATGTTATACAAAGCTTAAGTACATGGAAAGGTTCGGGGTAAGGCTTAAAGAAGAGAAAAAGAGTTAGCCTTCAATAACTTTCATTAGCAGTTGACCATCATATAAAGCCTGCTTGATGAGAGCAGCACCTGGCATGGTTGCCTGCTTATAAAAACGAGATTCCACCAGCTCTAAGTCTTTATGGTAAACCGATAGGCTCTGCTCTTCGATGCACTTTTGAATCGCTGGGTATAACACGCTCTTCGCCTGATTGATAACACCACCCACCAAGATTTTCTCTGGGTTGAATAGGTTAATCACAATCGCAATCGCAGAGCCTAGATAACGGCCTAACTGCTCAATCACTTCGACAGCCAATGGATCACCATCAGCAGCGGCAGCGCAGATCTGTTCAATAGTGACGTCTTCAAACACAGTTAGCGTTGATTCTTCACCATTTACCAGTCGCTCTTTGACTTGCTCACGGATTGCCTGAGAACTCGCCACCGTTTCTAAACAGCCTCGGTTACCACAATGACAAAGCTTACCCTCTTTATCGATCTGGATATGACCCAGTTCACCGATATTACCGTGACGCCCTTGCAGAACGCGACCATCGAGAATGATCCCGGCACCTAAACCGTGGTGAATAGAGATAAGAACAGAGTTGTCGTTATCTTGTGAGTTACCAAACAGCTTCTCTGCTAATGCCCATGCTCGGGTATCATTGGCAATAAAAACTGGCAGACCGGTTTCTTTGTAGATCTCCGGCCCTAACGCTAAATTTTCAACGTTGTAGTGCGGCATTTGCAACACAATACCCTGCTCTGAATTCACAAGGCCTGGCAGTGTGATAGCGATACTCGTCACCCTGTCGAGTTGCTCAGCATAGGTTTGGAAGAACTCATCGATTTCATGAAGAAGACGCGCCAGCACATCATCTTGATCACGTTCGTGGATATCAATTTTGGTATCGATAAGCACGTCGCCGCCCAATTCATGGAGCGCGATCGTCAAGTATCCGCGACCAAGACGCATCGACAAAAATTGCCAACCTTCGTTATTGGTTTGTAGACCGACAGCAGGACGTCCACGAGTCGTGGCTTCTTGAACCGTGGTTTCGTGAATAAGGTGAGCTTCAATGAGTTCACGGGTAATTTTAGTAATACTCGCCGGAGCCAACTCACTTTGCTTGGACAGATCGATACGAGAAATAGGACCTTTAAGGTCAATTAGTTTATATACACGACCAGCATTGACCTGTTTGATATGATCAATATGGCCCGGTTGAGCCATGTACATTTTACGCTCCAGAAATCATCAACGAGGTAATTTTTTTACTTTGCGAAGTAATTGTGAAGTCACTTGGTATATCGCCGTGACCAGTATCACGTATATACATGAATCTTTGTGTATCGAGTCAAATTGTTCGAGGAAAATTAACACCCACATCGATAAATCGAGACTTAATTTTCATAAAAAAACATCGCGCTTGAGTGCTAAATACAATAAATATCAGTAAATACAGAAATATCTTCCTAGCTCCCAATAAATTATCAATTAATGCATATACTTAATTCAGTCTTGTAAAAGATTACTTGGTCTCACTCTAGGAGTATTCATGACAGCCGAATTAAGAAAAACGAAAATCGTCACAACGCTAGGCCCTTCAACAGATAAAGGTAACGTGCTTGAAGAAATCATCAAAGCAGGTGCCAATATCGTCCGTATGAACTTCTCTCACGGCACCAGCGACGACCATATACAACGCGCAGAAAAAGTCAGAGCAATAGCAAAAAGACACGGTACTCAAATCGCCATTCTCGGAGACTTACAAGGTCCCAAGATTCGTGTGTCGACATTCAAAGATGGCAAAATCCAACTTGCCGTAGGCGACCTGTTCACTCTCGATAGCAGCCTAGGTTTAGGCGAAGGCAATCAAGAAGCCGTTGGCCTTGATTACAAAGAACTGCCTAACGACGTATCCGCCGGCGATATCTTGTTGCTTGACGATGGTCGTGTTCAACTCAAAGTAACCAAGGTCGAAGGTTGCCGTGTTCACACCGAAGTTATCATTGGCGGCCCACTCTCAAATAACAAAGGCATCAACAAAAAAGGCGGCGGCCTTTCCGCAGAAGCGCTAACAGAAAAAGACAAACGCGACATCGTCACCGCCGCACAAATCAAAGTGGATTACCTAGCGGTGTCTTTCCCTCGTAATGGTGAAGACATGCACTACGCTCGTCAGCTTGCACGAGAAGCCGGCTTAGAAGCTCACCTCGTCGCAAAAGTGGAGCGAGCAGAGACAGTCGCCACTGTTGAGAACATGGATGACATCATAATGGCCTCAGATGTGGTCATGGTGGCTCGTGGTGACCTCGGAGTGGAAATTGGTGACCCTGAGTTGGTCGGTGTACAAAAACAGCTTATACGCCGTGCCAGAGCGCTTAACCGAACGGTGATCACCGCAACTCAAATGATGGAATCAATGATTTCTGCGCCAATGCCCACTCGTGCCGAAGTGATGGACGTTGCCAATGCAGTACTCGATGGCACCGACGCAGTCATGCTTTCCGGTGAAACTGCTGCCGGTGATTACCCAGTCGAAACCGTAAAATCGATGGCAGAAGTGTGTATTGGAGCTGAGAAGATGGCGGGGGTTAACCAATCGAATTACCGTATTGACCGCACCTTTGTTACCGCTGAAGAAACCGTTTCTATGGCAACCATCTATTCGGCAAACCATATGGAAGGCATTAAAGGTGTAGTCACTCTCACCGAATCTGGCCGTACTGCGTTGATGATGTCTCGCTTAAGTGCTGACATGCCTATCTACGCGCTGTCTCGTAACGAAGGAACGCTCAATCGCTGTACCTTGTACCGAGGTGTTACACCTATTTACTTTGAGACAGAAGCCAAAGACAGCTTTGATATTGCGCTATCAACACTCACTTGCCTGAAGGAGAAAGGACACCTTAAGTTTGGCGACCTAGTGATCGTCACTCAAGGTGATATCATGGATGTAGCAGGCTCAACCAACTGTATGAGAATCTTGCCTGTCACTTAGTGTGTGGCCGTAAGGCGAAACGATTTGCCTAGTCTCAAAAGCAAAAAAGGGTTATCGAACCACGTTCAATAACCCTTTTTCATTTCAGAACATTCTTCGTTAATGACACGGCTAACTCGCGGTATGCTAACTCATCAAGATTGAGTACTACTTGTCAGCAGCAATGGTGGCCAACTGTGGCATGTGTGAATTGCGAGCGTTTTCCGTTGAAGTGTAGGTTTCTACAAATCGGTAACCGGCTTCTAAGCCCAATTCGTAATCGTGCAACAGATCTTCTTTGTCACTCATTAATGAACTCGATTTTAGCGGCTGACTTGGCGCTATTTGCACCACAAACGCATCGTCCGGTGGCGAATTCAAAAAGTCCTGAGTTAATGAATAAGTTTGGTAATGCACCATCAACATATCAGCTAAGCCTGAATCAAACTTATCCCCAATTAAATGACTCAAACGATAAATGTCATCCGCTCCAAATAGCCAGCGACCACCGTTCAGCAGGTCCAAATGCCCACGGTCACGCTTCTGCTCTTTTGAGCGCATAATTTGTTGTTGGAAGAAAGAGGCCCAGTCGTTTTTCCACTGTTCCACTTTCTGTTGCCAATGACCTTGAACACTGTCAAAAGATTCGCGGAACCATTCCAATTCTTCGGCAGATATCGGTTTAGGTGCTTTAATTGAAGACTTAGTCACCTGAGCTTCAGCTAAATCCACATCTTCATCCTCTAGCACGGGCTCAGTACGAATCACAACAATGGAACGAGCTTGCCTGCGCCATGCTTCTTGGACCGGTATGCATGCTGATACGCCACCGTCCACATAAGCACTGTCACCAATATAAATTTCATCATTGTACAAACGAGGAATGGCGCAGGTCGCAATCATCACCTTATACCAATCTTCGCCCAATAACGGAAAGTAGTGATCTCGCAGATCTTTAGAATCCGTTACAGCCGCATAGAAGTGGCGATCACCTAGCGTTTGTCGTCCCAAATCCAGATCGAGTTTGTATGGATAAGCCATGATTTGTTCTAAGGCCCACTCTAATCCAAGGTTCTTTCTGTGGCGTATATAGGAAAAGAGATTAAAGAACTCCGGTGCAGTAGTGAGGTCGAGAACGAAAGAACGACCAAGGCCTTTATCGCGGCACAGATAAGCACATAAATTAAGAGCGCCTGCTGAGGTGCCAAAAAATTCGTCGAAGGGGTCAAAATTAGAAAGAAGAAAGGCATCCAGCACTCCAGAAGTAAAAATACTTCTCTGTCCGCCACCTTGAGCGACCAGTGCTGTTTTTCCAGCAATAAACTTAGCGTAATAGTCTAAGTCTATTGCTGTATCAAGATTGGTTATAATCCCACTATTCATTATTCCCTGAGTATAAAAACTCAGCCTCGAATTGGAAGGTATTAACTACCAATCGCAATAAAGCCAAATGAAAGAATGACTGTGTAGATAAACGCTGTTATTTGTAGGGCATTTTTCAGATTATGGTCCATAGACACCTCTGGCTTATTATTAATTTGTCGAGTCTCTATTTAAGTACTATCAGGTGTGTGAAGTATCTTCAAGAATCGTCGAAATTAGTCGCACAATATTGATGTAACCATCACAATTAGTAAGTGTATGGATAAGGATATACTCATGAATAACAAAGCAAATATGATGGCACTGATTGCGTTTCTCTCCGTTTCAAGCGCACATGCTTCGCCGGAGATCATCATTACTCCGATGGTGGGTTATACCGGCGGTGGCAGTGTCGAAGACCAGGACGGTAAAACCTATGACATGAAAGGCTCTGAAAACTACACCTTTGCAATTGAAACGCCACTTGAAAAAGGACGCATCGGCTTCTTCTATTCCAATCAGAGCTCGGAATTAGAAACACTCAACCTAAGCTCCTCCATCCAATACCTACACTTTCAAAGTAGCATCTACTACCCGGCCTCCCCCGTGTTGTCGGGTTATCTAGGGTTAGGTCTTGGGGCTTCTTACGTCGATGTAGACTGGGCAAAAGATAAGTATGGGTTCTCAACCTCAATCTTTGGTGGCTTAGAGTACAAATTTAGTGATCGATTAGCGTTGAACACACAAGTACGTTGGTTAGGTACCGTCGTGGATAACGACACAACTGGCGTGTGTAACATCCCAAGCAATGGACAAGAGTGCATTATTCGCTTTGATACCGACTGGATGAACCAATTCCAAGCCAATATCGGACTCAGTTTTACTTTCTAAGCGGCTCAATGAAGCAAAAATATAAGATCGGCCCAAATGAAAAAACCAGCTAAGTGCTGGTTTTTTTCATTATTAAAACGGTTTCGGTTCAGATTAAAACTTGTAGGTAACACCTAAAGCGCCACCTACTTGCAACTCAACACCTTTATACATATCGAGCTCAGGGTGCACTTGTGCGTAAGCATTCCAACCTTCGTAGAAGTTCACTTTTACGCCTAACGGCAAGCGTAAGCCAAAGTCGTCATTCCATTCAGCCCAAGCACCAGCACCGACGTACCAACTCAATGGAGCTTCAGTCTCGAACTGACCACGCTTCCAAATGTAGTCAAATGCAGCACCGTCATTCCCAATCGTAGCACGGTATTTCTGATCAAATTCCACAACGACACTCAGGTCTTGGTCAATGGCAAGTCCAACTTCCAAAGCTGGAGCTTCAGAAGCGTGAGCAAACGAGGCTCCGCTGCAGCACATAAGGCCGATCAAGTAACGATGTTTCATAATATTCTCAGACTGTGTTTAAAAGCGGTAGTTTACTGGAATAATAACGAAAGGTGTCATCGCTAGGTAAAAGATAAAAGACACGAAAAATTTAAGAGCAACCATCAACTGATCGAGTTGAATGATAAGTATCTGAGTTAATGGAGATTAAGCATAATAGGTCTTTCATAGAGCTGAAAATAAAAAAGGAGGCCTTTCGGCCTCCTTTCAATTTATTGAATCAGTGAATTAACCGTTGTTACGGATCCACTCATCCATGTCTGTCTTAAGGTTGTCAGACTTAGTACCGAAGATAGCTTGTACGCCACCAGCAACTACAACAACACCTGCAGCGCCTAGTTTCTTCAGTTTGTCTTGGTCAACAAGAGCTGTATCAGCTACTGCAACACGTAGACGAGTAATACAAGCGTCAAGACCTGTGATGTTCGCTTTGCCACCGAATGCAGCAACTAGCTCACCAGCAAGTTCAGAACCAGTCGCAACTGACTCTTCTTCAGTCTCGTCTTCACGGCCTGGAGTTTTAAGGTCTAGAGCTTTAATCACAGTGCGGAATACGATGTAGTAGATTGCAGCGTAAGCAATACCACATACAACCATTAGACCCATCTTAGACGCGTTGCCAGATAGAACTAGGAAGTCGATTAGACCGTGTGAGAAAGATGTACCGTGTACAAAACCTAGAGTGTTCGCAAGAACGTAAGCAGAACCAGCTAGTAGAGCGTGGATTGCGTACAGAACAGGAGCAACGAATAGGAATGAGAATTCGATTGGTTCAGTGATACCCGTTAGGAATGAAGTCAACGCAGCAGAAGCCATGATGCCCATTACTTTAGCGCGGTTTTCAGGCTTAGCTGAGTGTGCAATCGCGATTGCAGCAGCAGGTAGACCGAACATCTTGAACATGTAACCACCAGCTAGCTGACCGAAGCCATTGCCCGCTGCACGAGATGCGTCATCAGCAACTAGGTAACAAGTAAGAACACCGTTTTGAGTTTCGCCAGCAGCGTTTACACAAGTACCAGCTTCAAAGAAGAAAGGTACGTTCCAAACGTGGTGAAGACCAAATGGAATTAGAGAACGCTCAACGATACCGTAGATACCAAACGCCACTTGTGGGTTTTGGTGAGCAGCCCAATCAGAGAACGCAGAGATAGCGCCGCCAACTGGTGGCCATACTACAGATAGTAGGATTGCTAGACCAATCGCAGAGAAACCTGTGATGATTGGCACAGCACGCTTACCAGCGAAGAAGCCAAGGTACTCTGGTAGTTGAATACGGAAGAAACGGTTGAATGCCCAAGCAGCAACACCACCGACTAGGATACCACCTAGTACACCAGTATCGATTTTATCAACGCCCATTACACCAGCCATTACGCCAAGTGTAGCAGTCATGATGCCGTAACCAACGATAGCAGCTAGACCAGCCACACCATCGTTGTTAGTAAAGCCAAGTGCAACACCTACTGCGAACAGTAGTGCCATTTGACCAAATACTGAACCACCAGCTTGTTCCATTAAGTTTGAAACGATTTCTGGAATGAAAGGAAGATCTGCTGCACCGACACCTAGCAAAATACCCGCAACTGGTAAAACTGATACTGGAAGCATCAGAGACTTACCAACTTTCTGCAGGCTAGCAAAAAGGTTCTTAAACATGTTTATGCTCCTGATAAAGATAAAATAATTATATTGGGTTCTAACGGCACACCCCCGTAGCCTATATGTTAGCACCCTGCGAAAATGTAACCATGTATTGCATTATATTTTCTGCCGCTAAATATATATTGATGGGGAACTAACTTTCTAGTCACTTACGAAATTTAGTTTCAAAACACGTCTTGGATCACATGTCAAATCTAGAAATGCAATGCTTTACAATTATTTAATTAATTGAAATACATAGATATTTTTCAAGAGCCCTATTATTTTACTGGGTAAATAAAATAGGAGCTAATGTTATTTTTAGTAACAAAATTACAAATGTTATAATTAGCGCTCTCAAGTTCAACATAATTCGTAAACATTAAAAAAAAACGCATTTTTGGTGATCAAAAACACAAAAAGGGAGCTTTCGCTCCCTTTTATTTGTTTAGTTAGATTTTTATCGCAAAAAAAGTTTCTGGTAATTTTTGGTCGTTTGTTCAGCAACCTCTTTCATCGACATACCTTTTAATTGCGCAATATAGGCCGCCACTTCCACGACATATGCAGGTTGATTCTGCTTGCCACGATATGGAATTGGCGCCAAGTATGGAGAATCCGTCTCGATAAGCAACCTGTCTAGCGGTAGGTTCTTAACAACTTCTTTAAGTTCTGTAGCCTGCTTAAAGGTCACAATACCTGAAATTGAGATATAGAAACCCAGTTCCATTGCCGCTTCAGCAAACGCTTGATCTTCAGTAAAGCAGTGAATCACACCACCACACTTCTCCGCTCCGCCATCACGTAGAATCGCGAGAGTATCTTCACGCGCGTTACGAGTATGGATGATCAAAGGCTTGTTCAGCTCTACGGCCAACGCGACATGTTGCTTGAATCGCAGTTGTTGCAACTCAGCCGTCTCAGGTTGGTAATGGTAATCTAAGCCTGTCTCACCAATCGCAACGACTTTTGGGTTGCTCGCGTAATCACGCATTCTCTCTAAACAGAAGTCACTCTCTACATCGAGAGGATGAACGCCACAAGACGCTTTAACGTTATCAAACGGCGAGATCATCTCGAGCATATTTTCAAACGAATCTAGTGTCACACCGACAGACAACAGCTGGTCTACGTTTGCTGCTTTCGCCTTGTTCACAACGTCTTCTACGTTTGTGTGTAAATCTTGGTAATCCAATTTGTCTAAATGACAGTGGGAATCTACGAACATGTTTCCTCGCAAGTGGCTATCAGCCAATTCATTATGAGTAGCTCCGTATTGAGCCCAGGGTGTTGCTTTAACTGCTCAATCAATGTGAGCAGCTTATTCGATGCTGCGTAAGCACTTTGATAAGACATCACCTCAACCAGTGCTTTCGCGCTAGGAGTGATAGCCTGATTCGACAAGCCAAAATGCAGCTTCTGTACGTCAGACAATAAGTGCCATAGCCAACCCAATTGAATCAAAGGGTCTTTGCTAAGCTCTGTCGAGAATTTTAGCATGTCAGGTTGAGTGCCCTTGATGACATTAACAAAGCCATCGAGCGCTTTGGTCGAAGCCTCTACTCCACCCTGCTCGAACATCGCCTTCGCTTTTAAAGGCGCGTTGTCATTAAGCGCTAAAATATATTGTGGGACAGCCTTACCAACTTCACCATCTAACCAAGCAGACCCCACCTCCAACTGTGGGCTTACCACATTAAATTGTTGGCAACGGCTAATGATAGTCGGCATCAAACGGTTACTGTTACGAGTAGAAAGAATGAAGATGCACTTACTTGATGGCTCTTCCAGAGTTTTCAGTAGTGCGTTGGAAGCCGATTCGTTCATTGCTTCAGCAGGGTTAAGCAAGATAACGCGCAAACCACCTAACTGAGAAGACTCTTGAGCCCAACGATTACTGGCACGCACTTGATCAACCGTGATCGACTTACCTTCTTTCTCTGGTGAGATCACATGAAAATCAGGATGACTGCCCGACTTCATCAATTCACAGCTGTGGCAAAACCCGCACGACTCGCTTTCATAGTTCGTACACATCAATGCGTCGGTAAGTTGGCTAATCAACGCATCAACACCAAGCCCTTCCGGCGCATTAACAATTACAGAGTTAGGAAAACGCTCCGCATCGAGACTTTTTTTCCACTCACTCCATACCGGTGTGAGCCAAGAATATACTTCAGCCATGACTACCTACTGTTTATCGAGCCAAGCAGTTAGCGCGACTTTAATATCAGCGGCTACTTGCTCAATTTCTTGCTGCGCGTTAATCACAAGTACAGAATCATCTTGTTCTGCAATTTCTAGATAGCGCTCACGCGTGCGGTCGAAAAATGAGATGTCCATCTTTTCAATTCTATCAAGCTCACCACGGCCTCTAGCACGTTCTAGCCCTACTCTAGGGTCTAGGTCCAAATATAGCGTTAGATCGGGTTTAAAGCCGCCTAGCGTGGTTGCTTTCAGTGATTCCATAGTAGTGCGTGCGATCTGGCGACCACCACCTTGGTATGCCTGTGAAGACATATCATGACGATCACCCAATACCCATTGACCACTGTCTAGTGCAGGCTTGATAACGTTTTCTACTAATTGAACACGTGCTGCGTACATCAGCAGCAACTCAGTCATGTCTTGAAGCTTCTCGCCTGCGTGCTCTTCTTTAACCAATGAACGCATCTTTTCAGCTAAGACAGTACCACCCGGCTCGCGAGTATTAATAATATCCTCAACACCCGATGCTTTTAATGTCTCAACGATGGCATTGATCGCTGTACTTTTGCCTGCGCCTTCAAGGCCTTCAACCACGATAAATTTCGACTGATTCATAATTATTTCTTTATCTGTTTTTTCTTAATTGTTTTAAGTAAGCTCGTACTGCACGGTTGTGCTCAGCCAAACTCTTTGAAAATACGTGCCCACCTGTTCCACTCGCGACAAAATAGAGATAGTTGCTCTTTTCTGGATTCAGAGCCGCATTAATTGACGCTCGACCTGCCATGGCAATCGGCGTTGGTGGCAAGCCACTCATTGTATAGGTGTTGTATGGCGTTGGCGTGCGTAAGTCTTTTTTACGGATATTGCCATCGTAGCTGTCACCCATGCCGTAGATAACCGTTGGGTCAGTTTGCAATCGCATACGCTTGTTCAGACGGTTAACAAATACAGAAGAGACACGCTCACGTTCTGACGCAACAGCGGTCTCTTTCTCAATGATAGACGCAAGAATTAACGCTTCGTATGGCGATTTAAGAGGAAGCTTATCCGCTCGATTTTCCCACTCTTCATTCACCACGCTCATTAGGTCGCGATGCGCGCGCTTCAACAAATCTAAATCAGTGGTGCCGTAGGTGTAATGATACGTTTCTGCTAAGAAAAGACCTTCTAGCTTCTCGTTTTCAATACCCAACTTTTCAGCGATCTCTTTTTCAGAAACGCCGTCCAACGTCTGTTGAATGAATTCGTTGTCTTTTAGCTGGACAAGCCATTCATCAAAGCGACTGCCTTCAACGAAGGTAATAGTGAATTGGTGCTCTTTGCCCTCAACAAGCACTTGTAGTGCCTGCTCTAATGTTAAACCCGGTTCAAGCAGGAAAGTCCCCGCTTTTACGTCTACAAGCTCAGGGTGTAATTTACGAATTAACTTCTCGTAAGGAGAAGCCTCAAAAAGCCCCTCGTTAATCAACTGGGCTAGAACGCGGTTAAAGCTGCTACCTGAAGCAACAGTCACGACTTGTGGTTTTTCTAATTGAATAACTTGTTTCAGGTTATCTTGTGCTTGGTTGTAAACATAAAAACCAGCAGCACCAGCTGCGATTAAGCACAAGATAATAAAAATAAATAACTTTTTGATCACGAGTTTAGTTGTCCTTGAAGGCTACGAGTAACGGTTCCAATGTTAAATTGGGTATCACTAATACGGGTAACTGGGGCAACCCCTAAAATGGAGTTGGTCATGAAAACCTCATCAGCTTGCATGAGTTGAGATAAGCAGTAGTCACTAATTGTAACGGAAAGTTCAGCTTGATTCAGCGCGGTTAACACTTGCTTACGCATAACCCCTGCTACACCACTTTGAGTGAGTTGAGGTGTGTATATCGCCTGACCTTTGCGCCAAAACAGGTTGGCCATTGTGGTTTCAATCACATTGCCTGAAATATCAAGAACCACACCATCCACTTCATTGGTTTGGTCCATTTCGTCTTTCATCAAAATCTGCTCAAGACGATTATTATGCTTATGGCCAGCAAGTAGTGGGCTCAAACCTAGCGCTTGATGGCAAACACCGAGTTCAACACCAGAATCTTGCAACGCTGAATAATGGCTTGGGAAATCAAAAGTACTGATGGTGACCGTAGGTTTAGCGATATTCTTGGTGCTGTAGCCACGCCCACCCGCTCCACGGCTAACGTGCAGCTTAATCCCTGCTTTTTCATTATGAGGTTTGTTTGCGTTATGGAACTTCTTTGAGCCAGAAAGGTTCTTTGTGCCATGAAGAGCGTTATGTTGGATGTGTTGAAGCGCAGTATCGAGCCAAGGACTAACAACATCCCAATCAAGAGCAGAAATGCGTAGCGCTTTCAGGCATTCATCTACACGATGCTGATGATCGTGAAAATGTTGAATCTGGCCACCTTTTACAAGCATGGTTGTAAAACAGCCGTCTCCGTACTGAAATGAGCGATCCAATATATCGACAGTTTGCTGGCTTTCTCCATCAACCCAAAACATGTTTTTCCCCATAAAAAGAAACGGCTCAATGCTAAAGCATCAAGCCGTTTAAAAACAAGTCTAATTGTGACTATCTACGAGTGTTTATGTCTTTAATAAGATGATTAAATCTTTTTGAAGATCAAACAGCCGTTTGTACCACCGAAACCGAATGAGTTACATGCAGCATATTCCATGTTGCTAACTTCACGCGCAGTGTGAGGTACTAAGTCAATATCTAAGCCTTCTTCAGGATCATCTAGGTTGATTGTTGGTGGAACAATTTGGTCAACCAGAGACATAGCCGTGATGATAGCTTCAGCAGAACCTGCAGCACCTAGAAGGTGACCAGTCATTGATTTCGTAGAAGAAACCAATACTTGCTTGCTGCCTGCTTCGCCAAGAGCACGCTTAATGCCCTTAACTTCCGCTACGTCACCCGCAGGAGTCGACGTACCGTGTGCGTTAACATAACCGATTTGTTCACCAGTAATGCCAGCATCACGCATAGCCGCTTCCATCGCTAGTGCGCCACCAGAGCCATCTTCACTTGGAGATGTCATGTGGTAAGCATCACCCGACATACCGAAGCCAACTAGCTCACAGTAAATCTTAGCGCCACGCGCTTTTGCATGTTCGTACTCTTCAAGAACCATCATGCCGGCACCGTCACCAAGAACGAAACCATCACGGCCTTTGTCCCATGGACGAGAAGCTTTTTGAGGCTCATCGTTACGAGTAGACAGTGCTTTAGCCGCACCAAAACCGCCCATACCTAGTGGTGTAGATGCTTTTTCAGCACCACCCGCTAGCATTGCGTCTGCATCGCCGTATGCAATCATACGAGCCGCGTGACCAATGTTATGTAGGCCAGTCGTACATGCAGTAGAAATCGCGATGTTTGGACCGCGTAGGCCACGCATGATAGACATGTGACCAGCAATCATATTCACGATCGTCGACGGTACGAAGAACGGGCTGATCTTACGAGGGCCTTTTTCAGTTAGAGCTTGGTGACCGGCTTCGATCAAACCAAGACCACCAATACCAGAACCGATAGCAACACCCACACGTGGAGCGTTTTCTTCAGTAATAGTTAGGGCTGAATCATCTAAAGCTTGAATACCTGCTGCGACGCCGTACTGGATGAACAAGTCCATCTTACGAGCATCTTTTTTAGTCATATACTCTTCGCAGTTAAAGTCTTTAACTAGACCTGCAAAACGAGTTGAGAAATTGGTTGCATCAAAGTGCTCGATATTAACGATACCACTTTGACCAGCTAGCAGGGCTTTCCAAGAAGATTCTACAGTGTTGCCTACCGGTGACAACATACCCATGCCAGTGACAACTACACGACGCTTGGACACGATTTTACACTCCGGGGATTGAGGTGATTTAAGATGAGGATAGATGAGTTAGATAAAACACAGGCGGTCGAGGTGACCGCCTGGGAGAGATTATTACTGAGCGCTAGTTACGTAATCGATAGCTGCTTGAACAGTAGTAATTTTCTCAGCTTCTTCATCTGGGATTTCAGTGTCGAATTCTTCTTCTAGAGCCATTACTAGCTCAACTGTGTCTAGAGAATCTGCACCTAGGTCATCAACGAAAGAAGCTTCGTTTTTAACTTCAGCTTCGTCTACACCTAGCTGTTCAACAATGATTTTCTTTACGCGTTCTTCGAGGTTGCTCATTTTTTCTTTTCCTTTACAGAGTTCGCTTTATGCGATGTTTTCCGTAGTTTATTCAATCTATTGAAAGTTGCAAGGTCAACTTTTCTGGTCAAACCACAATTTTCACGATTTTAACCGAAATTACGTATGATCTTGACTTAAATCATGCACAAATGTTGCACATAATTTACACCATGTACATACCGCCATTGACGTGAAGTGTTTCACCTGTGATATAAGCTGCCGCAGGTGACGCCAAAAATACCACAGCTTCAGCGATTTCGCGAGGGTCACCTAGTCGACCTGCTGGTACATTCGCCAAAGTTGCTGCACGTTGGTCATCATTTAGCGCTTTAGTCATGTCAGTTTCGATGAAACCAGGAGCTACAGTGTTCACTGTAACGCCACGAGACGCAACTTCACGAGCCATTGATTTAGTAAAACCAATTACGCCAGCTTTTGCAGCTGCGTAGTTAGCTTGACCAGCGTTACCCATAGTACCGACTACAGAACCAACGTTTACGATACGACCTTGACGCTTCTTCATCATGCCACGCAATACAGCTTTAGACATGCGGAAGATAGGCGTTAGGTTAGTGTCGATGATGTCATTCCATTCGTCGTCTTTCATACGCATAAGTAGGTTATCACGAGTGATACCTGCGTTGTTAACTAGAATGTCAATCGCACCGAATTCATCGTTGATGGTTTTCAGTGTAGCAGCAATTGAGTCAGTATCCGTTACATTAAGAGCAAGACCTTTACCGTTCTCACCAAGGTACTCGCTGATTGCAGCAGCGCCGCCTTCAGATGTAGCAGTACCGATAACTTTAGCACCACGCTCAACTAAAAGTTCAGCGATTGCACGACCGATGCCACGGCTTGCGCCTGTAACTAGTGCAACTTTGCCTTCTAAATTCATCATAACTTCTCTATTAAGTGGTTATTACTTAGCAGCTTCTAGTGATGCAGTGTCATTAACTGCAGCAGCTGTCATAGTTTTTACGATTCGTTTTGTTAGACCAGTAAGAACTTTACCAGGGCCTAATTCAAGTAGCTTCTCGACACCTTGTTCATTCATCGCTTGTACACCTTCAGTCCAACGAACTGGACTGTATAGCTGACGAACAAGTGCGTCTTTAATTTTTTCAGGGTTTGTTTCAGCAATAACATCAACGTTATTGATAACAGGCAGTGCTGGCGTGTTGAACTCTAGAGCTTCTAGAGCCACTGCTAGCTTGTCTGCTGCTGGCTTCATCAGTGCACAGTGAGACGGCACAGAAACAGGTAACGGAAGTGCACGCTTAGCGCCCGCTTCTTTACAAAGTGCACCAGCACGCTCTACTGCTGCTTTGTTACCCGCGATAACAACTTGGCCAGGAGAGTTAAAGTTAACTGGAGACACAACTTCGTCTTGCGCAGCTTCTTCACACGCTTTAGCAATCGCTTCATCGTCTAGACCAATGATTGCGTACATTGCACCAACACCAGCAGGAACCGCTTCTTGCATCAGTTGGCCACGTAGTTCAACCAGCTTGATCGCTTCTTTAAAGTCGATAACGCCCGCACATACGAGTGCAGAGTATTCGCCTAGGCTGTGACCTGCTAAGTTTACAGGTTGCTCTAGACCAAGCTCTTGCCATACACGCCAAATTGCAACAGACGCTGTTAATAGAGCCGGTTGAGTACGAAAAGTTTCATTTAGATTTTCTACTGGACCATCTTGAACCAATGCCCATAGATCGTAACCAAGTGCTTCTGAAGCTTCAGCAAATGTTTGTTTAACAACATCATACTGTTCGCCTAGGTCAGCAAGCATACCGATAGCTTGAGAACCTTGGCCTGGGAATACGATAGCAAACTTGCTCATTGTAATTATCCTTTAAGCAAAGCAAAAAATTGAATAAGGCACATAAGTTATGTGCCTTGTTTGTTGATTATCGCTTGAGGTTAGAATTTAACTAACGCAGAACCCCAAGTGAAGCCGCCACCAAAGGCTTCAAGAAGAAGCGTTTGACCACGCTTAATTCGCCCGTCGCGAACAGCCTCATCAAGGGCCGTTGGTACGGTAGCTGCTGAAGTGTTGCCGTGCTTATCAAGGGTAATAACTACTTGATCAAGCGACATCGTCAGCTTTTTAGCCGTTGCCGAGATAATACGGTAGTTCGCTTGGTGTGGAACTAACCAATCAAGCTCTGACTTATCCATATTATTCGCAGCTAATGTGTCTTTAACTAGCTTAGAAAGCTGAGTTACCGCCACTTTGAAGACTTCGTTGCCCGCCATGTGCAGCCATTTGTCTGCATCACCGCCGCGCTCTGGTACTTCTAGGCTTAGAAGCTCACCGTATTTACCGTCAGAGTAAATGTGAGTAGACAAAATACCTGGCTCTTCGCTTGCGCCTACAACCACCGCCCCTGCTGCATCACCAAATAGGATGATAGTAGAGCGGTCAGTCGGATCACAGGTTTTTGACAGTGCATCCGCACCAATTACCAAAACGTTCTTACACATGCCAGTCTTGATGTGTTGATCAGCAACAGACAGTGCGTAAACAAAACCAGAACACGCTGCAGCCAAATCAAACGCAGGGCAGCCTTTAATACCAAGCTTACCTTGTACCTGACATGCCGAAGACGGGAATGTGTGGCTACTGCTGGTTGTCGCAACGATGATTAAATCAATATCTTCTTTGTCGATACCTGCCATTTCAATGGCATTTTCAGCAGCGTAAAACGCCATATCAGCAACGGTTTCGTTTTCCGCTGAAATGCGACGCTCTTTAATACCTGTTCTAGCAACAATCCACTCATCGCTAGTCTCTACCATTTTCTCTAAGTCTGCGTTTGTACGCACCTGAGATGGCAAGTAGCTGCCAGTACCTAAAATTTTGCTATACATGAAGACTAATAATGCCTCTCGAGTAAAACCGCTTCCAAACGATCGCTAATGCGGCTGGGGACTTGTCGTTTGACCTCGTGTACTGCTTCACCAATCGCGTTGACGACTGCAGACACATCAGCACTTCCATGACTTTTAATGACAATGCCGCGCAATCCTAACAAACTTGCGCCGTTATACTGGTCGGGGTTCAAGGTTTTTAATTCAGTAAATAGCTCAGAAAACAACATTCTGGCTATCCAACCCTTTATTGTTGAAGCCATCATGCGCGTTTTTAGCTTATCAATAAAGAGCTGAGCTGTACCTTCGCACGTTTTTAAGCAGACATTGCCCACAAAACCATCACATACGACGACATCAGCAGCATCTTGAAGTAATTGATTACCTTCAATATAGCCTATGAAGTTCACAGACTGAGTGTTCGACAACATTTCAGCGCATCGTTTTACAAGGTCATTACCTTTGATTTCTTCTGCACCGATATTCAAGATAGCGACACGTGGAGCGCGACCTAAATGTTGTTCCGCTAATGCACTGCCCATGACAGCAAACTGAAAGAGTGAATCCGCGTCACTAGACACGTTTGCCCCTAAATCAAGCATCCATGTGCGATTCCCTGATGCGGTAGGCAAAGCTGAAACCAATGCAGGTCTATCAATACCGGGGAGGAGCTTGAGTCGGAAACGGGATAAAGCCATCAGTGCGCCAGTGTTACCACCACTCACACAAGCATCAGCCTGTGATTCGGCAACTAGATCGATAGCGGCACGCATAGAGCTACCCTGACTATTACGTAAGGCTAGTGAAGGTTTTTCAGAATTGGAAATAACTCGATCACAATGCTGGATACTCAAACGAGAATCAGGCATTCGACCTAATGAAGATAATTGAGATGTGATCGCGTTTCGATCACCTATGAGAATGACTTTTAGCTCTGGGAAATACGACAGTGCCTGCACGGCGGCAGGCACTGTTACACGAGGACCGAAGTCCCCGCCCATTGCATCAAGCGCAACGGTTAGATTTTGCAAAGGTCAACCTTACTTGTTGATAACCTTTTTGCCGCGGTAAAAACCTTCGGCAGTCACGTTGTGACGTAGGTGAGTTTCACCTGAAGTTGCGTCTACAGAAAGTGCAGCTGTAGTTAGTGCATCGTGTGAACGACGCATGCCACGCATTGAACGTGATTTCTTGCTCTTTTGTACGGCCATTGACCCTACTCCTATGTAAATTCTTAAAGAAGCAATTACTTCTTTAAGCTTTTTAAAACATCAAATGGATTCGGCTTTTTATCTTCCTCAATTTCTTCAGGAAGTTCACCAAATACCAAATTATTTGAGTTAACGCTACAGTCCGCATCGTCGTGCATTGCTATTTGTGGCAATCCAAGGATGAACTCGTCTTCAACTAATTGAATCAGGTCTAACTCACCGTACTCGTTCAGATCTACCAAATCGTACTCTTCCGGTGCTTCTTCTTCACTTTTCTCACTGTAAACAGGAGTATAAGTAAATTGGACATCGCACTCATGTGCGAAAACCTCATTACAACGTTGACACTCTAAATCGACTTCGACGTTAGCTTTACCAGAGATAACGACTAATCGTTGTTCATCAAGCCCAAATGACATTGAGACTTGCGCGTCACGTTTTACGCCTTCAGTTGCTTCGGTTAAACGCTTTAAAAGACTGACCTGAATGATACCATTCACATCGAGTCGTTTTTGAGCCGTTCTTGCCGGATCAACTGTACGCGGTATTTTTTCCTTTTGCATAGGGCGCGAATCTTATCTTCCAAATCATGTTTAGTCAAAGGAAATGGCAAAAAAAATGTACTTTCCTGCCTTTCCTATTCAGAGCATTATGAATAGCAGGACAAGTTACGTTATCCTGAGATAAATGCTTCCTTGAATTGTAAATTAAAATGAGAAATTACCAACTAGTTTTAGCCTCTACATCACCATTTAGGCAAGAGATCCTCAAAAAACTACAGTTGAGCTTCATTACAGCCAAGCCAGACTGCGATGAAACGCCGCTTCCAGAAGAGACACCTCAACAGTTAGTGATGCGTCTTGCCGAGGCCAAAGCTAATTCGTGCATGGTACAACAACCAAGCTTGGTCATTGGTTCTGATCAGGTTTGTGTCATTGATGGAGAGATCATAGGTAAGCCTCATACTCGAGAAAAAGCAATCGAGCAATTATCTCGCCAAAGCGGCAAGAGCATTACTTTTTATACCGGGCTTTCGATTTGGAACAACGAAACCAATGAAGCTGACACGCGTCTCGACACCTTTGTTGTGCATTTCCGCGATTTAACAGAACAACAGATCATCTCTTATGTTGAGAAGGAACAACCTTATTACTGCGCGGGCAGTTTTATGTGTGAAGGATTAGGTATCGCGTTGTTTAAACAGATGGAAGGAAAAGATCCGAACACGCTTATTGGTCTGCCGCTGATCGACTTGGTCGATATGCTTGAAGTACAAGGAATGAATGTCTTGTAACGGGTATCCGCCACCTCGATTGGAAGTTCCCTACTCCTTCCTTCGTCATCCCCAAGAGTGAGGAGCGAGCGAGTTGGGGGATCTCTTGCAACAAGCACAAACAAAAAAGGTTGACGAAATTCGTCAACCTCTCTCATTTATGGATACTGAATAGTAAATTTAGAGAACACGCTATAGCTTCGTATCTCGTATCTCGTATCTCGTATCTTCTTAGATCTTACGTAATCCGGTCAGAGCTTTTTCAAGTCTCGCTTCCATTGGTGCAGAGATATCCATCTTCTCTTCACTACCTGGGTGCGTGAACTTAATGTTTGCTGCGTGTAGGAACAAACGATCCAGACCAACCTTACCCGTGTAAGCATCAAAACGACGATCACCGTAGCGATCATCCCAAGCAATTGGGTGGCCAGTATATTGAGTATGTACACGGATTTGGTGTGTACGCCCCGTAATTGGACTTGCTTGAACTAACGTCGCATCTTTGAATTTTTCTAAAACTCGAAAACGCGTCTCAGAGGCTTTACCGTTCGGGTTCACGCGAACAATACTGTTCACTTCATTTTTCAATAATGGAGCGTTAACAACCTTACAGCTGTTCTTCCATTCGCCCATAACTAGAGCGAAGTAATATTTTTGAACCGTTTTTTCACGGAACTGTGCTTGAAGGTGTCTTAGCGCCGAGCGCTTCTTAGCAACAAGCAGAATACCAGATGTATCTCTATCGATACGATGCACTAACTCTAGAAAACGAGCATCAGGACGAAGTGCACGCAATGCTTCGATTGCGCCAAACTTCAGCCCACTGCCACCATGAACGGCAGTACCCGAAGGTTTGTTTAGAATCAGCATGTGATCATCTTCATAAATGATGCACTGTTCTAATTCTGAGACCTTGTTGAGTTTCGTGCTTGGCACGTTCTCTTCTGTTTTCTCTTCAATAGTAACCGGAGGGATACGAACTAAATCGCCAGCTTTTAGTTTGTACTCAGCCTTGATACGTTTTTTGTTAACGCGGACTTCGCCTTTACGCACGATTCGGTAAATCATGCTTTTCGGGATGTTTTTTAATTGGTTGCGTAAGAAGTTATCAATACGCTGACCAGCCATATCTTCGTCAATGTCGACGAATTGGACTTGGGTTCTAATTTCGCTCATTGGGCTATTGTATCACTGTCACTTTTGATAATTGAGATTTTCTTAGCTCTATTCCGAACTTATTTATTCATAATCCCTGCCGATCTATCCTCAAATGCTCAATGAAGTTCTATATTTCTTTGATTCTTCGAACAAAAAAGCACCAAGATTCCTGCAAATTAAAATATCAATTGATAAATTATTTATAGACAGTGAGTTAGAGCTATCAAAACCCAAACAAAAACTGTTTTTTTTACAGCATTCCGACAAAGCAGATTGCTGTGTTTACCGACCGCTGCTATAGTTCACAGCTGCTATCAGTGGTTTGACTATTATTTAAACAGCTAACCATTCATAAGCAAGTAAATGAGTAGATAACTCAGATTAGACAGTGCTGCAATCGGCGTAAGACACGGTCAACTGAGTTCCTTATCGCTCTACTCACGTACGCTCATGTTGAGTATTCACCGCCACATCGCGGATTATAGGCTAACTCCCTATGATGACTGACGTGCCCCAGAGCATCCCTCTCCAGCCGGGAGGCTGCACCGATAAAGCCATGGGATCTGGCACCATGAGAAACGAAATAAAGCGATAAGAACAATGATGAAAATAAGAAAAGACAATGAGAATTTCTAAATGAAAAGAATGTTAATTAACGCAACTCAAAAAGAAGAGTTGCGTGTCGCTTTGGTTGATGGCCAGCGACTGTTCGATCTAGATATCGAAAGTCCAGGTCACGAGTCAAAGAAAGCGAATATCTACAAAGGACGTATTACCCGTATTGAACCAAGCCTAGAAGCGGCATTCGTTGATTACGGAGCAGAACGTCACGGTTTCCTCCCTCTTAAAGAAATTGCCCGCGAATACTTCCCTGAAGGTTATACATACCAAGGCCGTCCTAGCATTAAAGAAGTGCTAAAAGAAGGCCAAGAAGTAATCGTGCAAGTAGAGAAAGAAGAACGTGGTAGCAAAGGTGCTGCACTGACAACTTTCATCTCTTTGGCTGGTAGTTACTTAGTTCTTATGCCTAATAACCCTCGTGCTGGCGGTATTTCTCGTCGTATCGAAGGTGATGAACGCACTCAACTGAAAGCAGCATTAAGCACTCTTGAGCTTCCTCAAGGTATGGGCCTAATCGTGCGTACAGCGGGTGTTGGTAAAAGTGCAGAAGAGCTAGAGTGGGACCTGAATGTTCTATTGAATCACTGGGGCGCTATCAAGCAAGCTTCTGATTCAAATGCGGCTCCTTTCCTAATTCACCAAGAGAGTAACGTTATCGTTCGTGCGATTCGTGACTACCTACGTCGTGATATTGGCGAGATTCTAATCGACAGCAATACTATTTTTGAACGTGCACAAGCGCACATTCAATTAATACGCCCAGATTTCATGAATCGCGTTAAGAAATACGATGGTGAAGTACCACTATTCAGCCATTACCAGATTGAAAGCCAGATCGAATCTGCTTTCCAACGTGAAGTTCGCCTTCCATCTGGTGGTTCTATCGTAATCGACCCAACAGAAGCACTGACTTCTATCGATATCAACTCTGCTCGTGCAACAAAGGGCGGCGATATTGAAGAAACAGCACTTAATACTAACCTAGAAGCTGCCGATGAAATTGCACGTCAATTACGTCTACGTGACCTAGGTGGTCTTGTTGTAATCGACTTCATCGATATGACTCCGGTTCGCCACCAACGTGAAGTAGAAAGCCGTCTACGTGATGCCGTTCGTTTAGATCGCGCACGTGTTCAGATTGGTCGTATTTCTCGCTTTGGTCTTCTAGAGATGTCTCGTCAACGTTTGAGCCCATCACTAGCAGAAGCAAGCCACCACATTTGTCCTCGTTGTACAGGTACTGGTGTTGTTCGTGATAACGAATCTCTAGCACTGTCTGTTCTACGTTTGATCGAAGAAGAAGCTCTGAAAGACAACACAGCGCAAGTACTTGCAGTTGTGCCTGTGCCAATCGCTTCTTACCTTCTGAACGAAAAACGTCGCTCAGTAAACCACATCGAGAAGAACCAAGAAGTTAAGATCACTGTTGTTCCTAACTCAGACATGGAAACGCCGCATTTTGAGGTTATCCGTGTTCGTGAAGGTGAAGAGTTCGATCTACTGTCTTACTTGCTGCCGAACAAGCTAGAAGCTCTAAAAGAAGCGGAAAGCAAAGAGCCAGCTGAACAGACTATTCGTCCTAAGAAGATCGAAGAACCTGCTCTGAAAGGCTTTGCAGCTCCTGCTCAATCAGCACCAACTCCTGCTCCAGCACCTAAAGCTGTAGAAGAGAAGAAAGCTGAGCCAGCAGCGACTCAAGAACCAGGTCTAATTGGTCGTTTCTTCAAAGCTATCGGTAGCTTCTTATTCGGCTCTTCAACTCAAGAAGAGAAGAAAGAAGAAGAGAAGAAAGAAGAAGAAAAACCTAAGAACAATCGCAACAACGGCAACCGTCAACGCCGTGATCGTAACGATAACCGTCGTCGTAACCAACGTGGTGAACGTGGTGATAATCGTAACGAAAACCGCGACAACAAGCGCCGTCGTAAGCCAGCTCGTGATGAGAAGCCTGAAGAGCAAAAAGAAACAGCTCCACAGCAAACTCGTCAGCCTCGTAAGCCAAAGCAAGACCGTCGCAACAAGCCACGTGATGAGCAGAAGCAACGCGAAGAGCAAGCACCATCTAAATTAGCAGAAGAAGGTCTACAGCTAGCGGCAGAAGCACAAGCTGGAAAACCGGAAGCGCCTAAGGCTAAGCCTGAAGCGAAAGCAGCTAAGATTAAAGAGCGTCGTCAGCGTCGTAAACTGAACAAGCAAGTTCGCGTTAAAGACCAACAAGCTCAAGCTGAAGATAACGCTTCAAAAGAGCAAGTTGTTGCTAAAGAACTATCTGTTTCAAAAGAACAGTCAGTAGCTCAAGAGCAAAAAGTTGCGGAACAAGTAGAAGCAACTCAAGCGAATGCAGAGCAAACTGAACAGGAAGAGCCGAAACAACGTCGTAACCGTCGTTCTCCACGTCACCTACGTGCAAGTGGTCAGCGTCGTCGTCGCGGTCGTGATCGTCGCCCTAACCCATTCCGCCTACGTAAAGGTGGTGTAGCTTCTCCTGAGATGGCTATGGGTAAAGTGATGCCTCGCTTCATTCCAAAACCTCACCACAAGCAGGCAAAACCTGAAGTGACTGAAGTTCAAGTAGCAGCTGAAGCTCAAACATCTGTTCAAGATCAGAATGTTGCTCTCGAGACGGCACCACAAAGCACAGTAGTAATGGCAGGCGGTTTCGCATGTCCTGAACTTGCAATGGGTAAAGTTATCATCCGCCGTGAAGATGCTGCTGTTGAAGCTCAAGTAACTGAGACTCCTGCTGTAGTTGCAGAAGCACCAGTTGGTGAAGCACAAAAAGTTAAAGCTCCGGTTGAAACTGTGAAAGCAGAAGAAGTCGTAGTTGAAGCACCAGTTGTTGAAACTGCTGTGGTTGAACCAACAAAAGCAGTTGAAGCACCTAAAGCTGAAAGTGCAAAAGTTGAAGAAGCACCTGTCGTAAAAGCAGAAGCTCCTAAAGCGGCACCAAAGGCAGCAGTTGCTAAGAAGCAAGCCGGTTCACCAATGACTAAAGCTCCTGGTCCTCAAGAGATCAAAGAGATTGAAGTGATTGCAGCTCCGTTCCGCACTGAACGTTTTGTATCGAAAGGTGCAGGCAGTCAGGCAGCGTCGAGCAAAGCTGGCGCGGCGATGACTAAGCCAAACTACTAGTGATTACTGATAGATAATCGCAAGTAAATAGAATCAAAGGCTGCTTATTAAAGCAGCCTTTTTCATATCTACTAATCGAATAAAAATTAACAGATATATTACTCAAAGTTAGGTTCAACCTTGAACTTAATCACATTTTTGGGTAGCATTCGCGCACTTATCTTTTCGACACTTCGCTATTGCCGCTCTTTTCCATCACTGTTTGGCTACGCAATACACCCGTGTCGGTAAATCCATCTTAAGCATAGCTGAGCAAACATGTTCGAATTCCCACAATTTTCAAAGCACTCTGTAAAGAATGACGTGCTTTCAGGTCTTACAGTAGCCCTAGCTCTGGTACCTGAAGCCGTAGCATTCGCCTTTGTTGCTGGCGTTGACCCAATGGTTGGTCTTTACGCAGCATTCATCGTAGGTTTAATCACTTCTGTCTTCGGCGGTCGTCCAGGTATGATTTCTGGTGCTACCGGTGCAATGGCCGTTGTAATGGTTAGCCTAGTAGCAACCCATGGCGTTCAATACCTATTCGCAGCAGTCATGCTCGCGGGCCTTCTGCAAATTGCGGCGGGTGTATTCAAGTTGGGTAAATTTATCCGTATCGTTCCACACCCAGTAATGATTGGTTTCGTGAACGGTTTGGCAATTGTTATCTTCCTAGCTCAGCTTGGTCAGTTTAAAGCGCCAGACGTAACAGGTGCATTAACTTGGCTACCAAGCGGTCAAATGACACTCATGCTGGGTTTAGTAGCCCTTACAATGGCTATCATCCACTTCCTACCTAAGCTAACAACAGCGGTACCATCTTCACTGGTTGCTATTGTTACAGTGACGGCTTTGGTTGTCGGTCTTGACCTTGAAACTCGAACTGTTGTCGACTTCCTACGTACAATGTCTGGTGACGAAGCTGCAACGCTAGCGGGTTCTCTACCAACGTTCTCTATTCCTGCTGTTCCGTTTTCTTTTGAGACACTACAGATCATCCTACCGTACGCAATTATCCTTGCGGCTATCGGCCTGATCGAGTCTCTACTGACACTGACAGTACTAGATGAAATGACAAACACTCGTGGTCAATCTAACCGTGAATGTGTTGGTCAAGGTATGGCTAACGTAACGTGTTCAGTATTTGGCGCGATGGGTGGTTGTGCGATGATCGGTCAATCGATGATCAACGTAAACTCAGGCGGTCGTGGTCGCCTTTCAGGTATTGTAGCGGCAGTTGCACTACTGATGTTCATCCTGTTCGGTTCTGCACTGATTGAAATGATTCCTCTAGCAGCACTTGTGGGCGTAATGTTCATGGTTGTTATCGGTACATTTGAGTGGGCAACCTTCAAGCTTGCACGTCGCGTTCCTAAGCAAGACTTCTTCGTTATCGTTCTTGTTACCGTAGTAACAGTACTGACTGACCTTGCTGTAGCAGTGGGCGTTGGTGTTGTAGCTTCAGCGCTGATGTTTGCTTGGCAACATGCTAAACACATCTACGCCGACACGTCTGTAAACGCTGAAGGCTCTAAAGAGTACAAAGTTAACGGTCCAATCTTCTTTGGTTCAACGGCTAACTTCCTAGAGTTGTTTGACGCATACAACGATCCACAAGATGTGGTCGTTGATTTCGCAAACTCACGCGTTACCGACCACTCTGCAATTGAAGCGATCGATACGATTGCTGAACGTTACGCGGCATTAGGTAAAACACTTCACCTTCGCCACCTAAGCCAAGACTGTGTTGCTATGCTGCACAAAGCAGGTAGCTTAGTTGAAGCGAACGTTGCAGAAGACCCAATCTACAAAGTAATGTCTAAGTAATCTTAGCTGTAGCTTAAAGTTAGATTTAGAAAGGCCGACATTCAATGTCGGCCTTTTTTATACCTGTCGCTCAGCCCTTAGACTTATAACCCAACGACGTACATTGTTTCCACACTACACTGAACGTAATATCGCTTCGCTAGACTCTTCGATTAAGTCCAACACCAATTCAAAACCATTTCCCTCACCATAATATGGATCGGGGATCTCTTGATATTGTGACTCTCCAAAGCTTAAAAATAACGCTAGCTTGTATTGGAGGTGGGCGGGGCACTGGCTCATTAAGTCGTCTAAATTCGCCCTATCTGCCGCGAGTATCAGGTCGAATTCTTCGAAGTCATGACCAACCACTTTACGAGAAGTAATCCCTTTAAAGCTATAGCCTCGCTTCTCTCCTGCAGATTTCGAACGCGAGTCTGGCGGGTTACCTTGATGAAAACCAATCGTCCCCGCAGAGTCGACCACAACGTCAATATCCAGCTGTTGCGCTTTCTTCCTTAGCACCGCTTCACCTGTTGGCGAACGGCAAATATTCCCCATACAAACTACGAGTATCTTTTTCATCCCTAATCACCTGTTCTTCCGATGGTTTTTGCTATCGTTAAGTTAGGCTATGATAGGCGCAATCACAACTTAAAAGGATTTGTTATGTCGACTGAAGACAACAAAGAACAACGCCACAAAGCAAGACAACAGAAAGTAAAAGAACAAGTCGATGCACGTGTGGCTGCTGCCCAAGAAGTCAAAGGCCTATTGTTGGTCATCACGGGTAACGGTAAAGGTAAATCAACATCCGGTTTTGGTACGATTACACGTGCAGTCGGTCATGGTAAGAAGTGTGCCGTCGCTCAGTTTGTTAAAGGCACTTGGGAAAACGGCGAAAAGAACGTTCTCCAAAAGCTCGACGTAGAATTCCAAGTGATGGGTACCGGCTTTACTTGGGAAACTCAAAACAAGGCTCAAGATATCGAAGCCGCACAGCGCGTGTGGAAAGAGTGTCAGCGCATGCTAGCCGATGAGTCGATTGATGTAATTCTGTTTGATGAGCTGACTTACATGGTGAGTTATGGCTACATTGAACTGGATGAAGTGGTACAAGCTCTAAACAACCGTCCGAAAATGCAATCAGTAATCATTACTGGCCGTGGAGCGCACCGCACTTTAACGGACATGGCCGATACCGTGTCTGAAGTTCGTAATGTGAAGCACGCATTCGAATCTGGTGTTAAAGCGCTTCAAGGCGTTGACTGGTAATCACATTCAACCAGAGATCCCCGACTCGGCCACTCTTCCCTCTCGAGGATGACGACCACTAGACTGGCACGCCCTTAAACAAAGGACGAGTACCTGTCGTCATTCCCTAGAACGAGGGCCGAGTGTCATAGGGAATCTCTCGAAAGTATTATAAGCATCCAAAAAAAAGCGCCATTCCTACAACAGGAATGGCGCTTCTTTTATACACGAGTTAGAAACGTTTAGTTAAAGAAACCTTTCAATAAACCATCGACTGCTTCTTTAGTTTTCTCGTCTTTGATCTTGTCCGTTAGCTTGTTCACACCACGGTCAATTTCTTTCTGTGCTTTCTGTTTCAACACATCATCAAAAACAAGTGCGAATTTCGGGTCAGCCCACTGGCCAGTTACCTTAATTGGGATGGTCACATCTTTCAGGTCGTCAATGCTCTTACCGCCCTGACCTTCAAGTGAACCCACAATTGATGTACGTACAAGGAAGTCGACCGTCTCATTGATGAAGTTTGCTTTACCTTGACCTGTCACGCGTAACAGTGGCGACTGTGCTGATAAGTCGTTTGTTGAAACCCAACCTTTGTTGACCTTCAGCGTCGCTTTCATTGCACTGAAGTCCGTTTTTTGAGCTTCATTTGTGCTTTCAACTTTTTCGCCTTTGATCTTCGCGTAATTCTCACGAATCAGTTGAGCTACGTTGATGCCGTTAACTGCACCATCTTCAAAGTTAATCGCGATAGTACCGACTAGGTTTTTCTTGATACCCGTCGGAGTCAGACTCTTACCTTTCACGTTGACATCGATATTACCGGTACCTTCCAGCATATCGTTATCTGCAACATCAACCAGTAACGGCTGAACTTTCACACCTTTGATTTTCTTCTTAGCTGTGTAAGTCGCTGGTGTTTTACGTGCGTCTAACTTAGCTGTCGCAGAAATAGAGCCTTGGTAAAGGTTCGATGTGAATGAGGTAAGCTCTGCGATACCACGGTTAACCGAGAATGCTGTTTTAACATTCTGCATTTTCGCATTGTTCGCCTTAAACTTATCAATCGTGATGTCACCTTTCACATCTAATGTTTTCAGTGCCGACAGATCAGGTTCTACTTCTTTCGCAGGTGCAGAGCTGCCTGAGTTTGACGTTGAACCACCAGCAGACTCAGAGGGAGCCGTGCTCGCCGTTTCTGTTGTATTACCTAAGCCTAAGAACTCATCAAGGTCGATGTTCGGACTATGAAGAGAGAAACGCACCTTTGGTATTTCAGATAGGGTTACGTCTGCTTTACCGTCTAATGCAATAGCGTTAGCTTGTAGCTTCTCTAACACAAAGCTCAGGTGGCTCTTGTTAAGATCAAAGCTTAAGTCAGACAGCATGTCGACTTTCATTGGAGACTGAGGAAGCGTGTCGCCTTTGAATGTTGAGTCTAACGTCAATTTGTTCAACGTTACTTTTGAGATCGCGCTATCAACCGTAAGTTCACCGCCACCTTTAAGATCAAGGTCAAGACCCGCTGCATTACCGATTACAGCGTAAGTCAGTTGGTTGACCTTATCGAACTCAAACGTATTCAAGCCAATTTTTGCTGACTCAATCGACGTCGCTGGATCATTGAACTTAGCGTTTAAATCAATGTTACGAAGTGCGTAACTTGCAAAGCCTTCAGCTAATTTGAATTCGGCACTGCCCTCCGCTGAGAACTTCTGTTGGTTGTTTTCACCAGAAGCCGCAAATGTCGCGGTTGTCCATATATCAACGGCAAACTCAGAAAGGTTCAAAGACACATCGTATAGCTTAGTGAATGAACCCGCTTGCTTGTCGTCCATTTCAAACAATGCGTTTGAGACAGTTACACCTGCAAGGTTGATCGTCCAAGCAGATGCGTCTGTAGCACTTTGCTCTTGAGGTGCAGGTGTTGATTCAGAACTTGCGCCAGCGACAGGCTCAGACTCTTGAGGCGCTGACGCTTGCGTTAGCGCATCAATGTTCTTACGACCATCTTTAAGCGTTTCTAAGTAAAATTCTGCACCATCTAGAGTAATGTTGCCTATCTCTAGTTGGTTGCTAAATAGCGGAGTAACCGAAACATCAACGCCAACGGTATCAACCTTAAATAGGTTTGGTTGGGTGAACCCTTCAGGGTTACGTAATTCAGTTTGACCAAGTTCGAAGCCAATAGATGGGAAGAATTGCCAGCTGATATCCCCCTCAATCACAAGCTCTAGGCCTGTGTGTTTTTGAGCTTGTTCGACAATTAATGGCTTAAATTGATTGGGATTCACTAACAGCACTAGTGCCAGAATTGCTGCAACGACAACAAACACTGGTACAGCTATGAAAATGAGTAGTTTCTTCATCCGCATATTCCTTGCTTAGATTCCAAAAGAAAGTGGCACTATAAAAGTGCCACTGATTCGGTAAAAAATAAAGCTAAGTGAGTCACTTAGGCAAAATTTTATTCGATTAAGACTTCAACAACTTCGCAATGTGCGCTTTTAGTACATCAATCGCAATACGGTTTTTACCACCACGAGGAACGATGATGTCTGCATGTTGTTTTGAAGGCTCGATAAACTGCATGAACATTGGACGTACTGTTTCTTGGTATTGCTTAAGTACAGTGTCCATTGTACGGCCACGCTCTTCTACATCACGCTTAACACGGCGTAGTAGACAGATGTCTAATGGTGTATCCATAAACACACTTGCGTGCATTAGTTTACGAAGACGCGGGTCTGTTAGAAGCAGAATACCCTCTAAAATGATCACTTTCTTTGGAGTAAGTGTAGTCGTTTCAGAAGTACGTGTGTGCTCTGTGTAGCTGTATTCAGGAACTTCTACGGCGTTGCCACTCATTAGCTGCTGTAGATGTTCACATAAAAGATCATGATCTAGTGCATTTGGGTGATCGTAGTTAGTTTTAACACGCTCTTCCATACTCAAGTGGCTTTGGTCGCTGTAATAGCAATCTTCCGTGATAACACCAATTTGATGGTCGCCTACTTTTTCGCGCAATTCATTATAAATTGTACTAGCAATCAGACTTTTTCCTGAAGCTGAAGCGCCAGCGATACCTACGATGACACATTGATTATTATCAGACATTAATTTTGCACCCGATATGGTTTGGTGGTGGGAAGAGATAAACCGCCTGATTATAGGGGCTAAAGCACATAGATTCTAGTCGCGATTTTAGCTAATTGCAGTCAAATTGATGATCTCAATACATTTACTTAAAACAATCGTTTGCTTTCAAATAACTTGCCTACAACTATTTGCACAAGCCCAATGGCTATCTGCCCAATCCAACCGTTGTTTATCTAATCCAAACTGTATTTAAACGACCCAGTAATTAACTTGCGCTATTCAACCATAGAGAAGTTAATCGCTTCTGGCCTTGCTTTCCCTGTCCAGAACATTTTCGCAGCCACATTTTCTGCGAGCTCTAGGTAGTGACGTGTATGTTCACTATCAGGACGACGAATCACCGTCGGGCAACCAGCATCGATATCTTCTCGCACGTCAATATGAAGAGGGATTTGGGCCAAGATATCGAGGTAAAACTCTTCTGACATCGCTTCTGCACCACCAGCACCAAAGATATGCTCTTTCTCACCACAGTGACTACAAATATGATAGCTCATGTTTTCAACTAAGCCTGCGACTGGCACACTCACCTTATCAAACATCGCTACGCCTTTACGCGCATCCGCTAATGCCAAATCTTGAGGGGTGGTCACCACTACTGCGCCCGTCACTGGGATCTGTTGCGACAACGTCAGCTGAATATCACCGGTGCCCGGTGGCATGTCGATAACAAGGTAATCCAACTCTGGCCATACAGTTTCATTAACTAGCTGCCCCAAAGCCTTCGCTGCCATAGGGCCACGCCAGATTGCCGCATCGTCTTTCGACACAAGATAGCCAATAGAGTGAGTGAAAATGCCATGAGCCTCGATTGGCATCATCCATTTATTGTTCTGTACTTCTGGTTTTGCGTCTAATTGGCCGAGCATCATAGGCACTGATGGACCATAGATATCTGCATCCAATAAGCCCACTTTTGAACCAGACTTAGATAAAGCAAGCGCAAGGTTTACAGAGGTTGTGGATTTACCTACCCCACCCTTTGCCGACGTCACGGCGATAATGTTCTTAACGCCCTTCAAAGGTGTCGTGACGGTTGTTTCTAACGCAGATGGCTTCACCTTCACTTCAAATTGGAAAGCACTCACAAGCTTTTGCTCAATCTGGGCATTAATCCAATCTTCAAGATCAACAGCAAGCTGATTGGCAGCAAAAGGCAAGGTAATAACAAATGATCCACGCGGATCAACCGATACAATATTTTGGTGTAGCGCCCACTCTGGTATGAGGATTGGTGACTCGAACTCATTCAACCATGAACAGAAATCTTGCTTAGAAGTAAAGTTACGCATTGAGGCTCCTTTTTTTATTTATGCTATCACCCACGAGATGAAGACTGAACCCCTAAAAAACTAGGGGAATCCTTTGTCTGATACCTTGGCGTATCACACGTTATAAAGTAGTATTACCTCTCAAAATTTATACCTATCAAAAAAGCGAATTATTAAGTATGGCAACTGATCCAAGACAACTTTTGGTAACTTGTGCGCTTCCGTACGCTAACGGCTCTATTCACCTTGGCCATATGCTTGAGCATATCCAAGCTGATATCTGGGTTCGATACCAGCGTCTACGTGGCAACACTGTAAACTTCATCTGTGCTGACGATGCTCACGGCACGCCAATTATGCTTAAAGCTCAACAGATGGGTATCACACCAGAAGAGATGATCGCTGCTGTTAGTGAAGAGCACCAAAAAGACTTCGCTGGCTTTGATATCAGCTTTGATAACTACCACAGCACACACAGCGAAGAGAACCGTGAACTGGCTTCTCACATCTACCTAGAACTTAAAAAGAACGGCTTCATTTCTAGCCGTACTATTTCTCAGCTTTTCGACCCTGAGAAAGAGATGTTCCTACCAGACCGCTTCGTAAAAGGTACTTGCCCTAAGTGTAAGTCAGAAGACCAGTATGGTGATAACTGTGATAACTGTGGTGAGACATACAGCCCAACTGAACTGATTAACCCTAAATCGGCGGTTTCTGGCGCAACTCCAGTAATGAAAGACTCTGAGCACTTCTTCTTCGACCTACCTCAGTTCGAAAGCATGCTGAAAGAGTGGACTCGTTCTGGCTCTCTACAGAATGAAACTGCAAACAAAATGCAGGAATGGTTTGAGTCTGGCCTGCAACAGTGGGATATCTCACGTGATGCACCTTACTTTGGCTTTGAAATCCCAGGCGAAAAAGACAAGTTCTTCTACGTATGGCTAGACGCACCTGTTGGCTACATGGCTTCTTTCAAGAACCTATGTGACAAGCGTGACGATCTAAACTTCGACGAATACTGGAAGAAAGACAGCACAACTGAGCTTTACCACTTCATCGGTAAAGACATCGTTTACTTCCACAGCCTATTCTGGCCAGCAATGCTAGACGGCGCAGGTTTCCGCAAGCCAAACAACGTATTCGTACACGGTTACGTGACTGTAAACGGCGCGAAAATGTCTAAGTCAAAAGGTACATTCATCAAAGCAAGCACGTACCTAAACCACCTAGACCCAGAGTGTCTACGTTACTACTACGCAGCTAAGCTAAACAGCCGTATCGATGATTTAGACCTTAACCTTGAAGACTTCACTCAACGTGTAAACGCTGACGTAGTAAACAAGATTGTTAACCTAGCTTCGCGTAACGCTGGCTTCATCACTAAGCGTTTTGAAGGCAAGCTTTCTGCTGAATTTGCCGAACCAGAACTTTACAACGAATTCGTTGCTGCTGCTGAGCGTATCGGTGAGCTATACGAAACTCGAGAGTTCAGCCGCGCTATCCGTGAAATTACTGCACTAGCAGACAAAGCTAACCAGTACATCGATGAGAAAGCACCTTGGGTTCTTGCAAAAGAAGAAGGTAAAGAGAAAGAGCTTCAAGAAGTTTCTTCTGTTGGTATCAACCTATTCCGCGTACTAATGGCTTACCTGAAACCTGTGATGCCTGAGCTTGCGGCTCGCACTGAAGCTTTCCTAAACGAAGAGCTAACGTGGGAAGCGATTGCTACTCCGCTAACTGATCACGAGATCACTAAGTTCAAAGCGCTATTCAGCCGTATTGATCCTAAGAAAGTGGAAGCAATGGTTGAGTCTTCTAAAGAAGATGCAGCCGCTGAAGCAGCAGCGAAAGAAAAAGCAGAAGCTGAAAAAGAGCAAGCAAGCCAAACTGAGTTAGACAAAGAGCCAATCGCAGACGAGATTGAGTTCGATGCCTTTGCTGCAGTAGACATGCGTATTGCTCGTATCATCTCTTGTGAAGAAGTACCAAAAGCGAACAAACTACTGAAGTTCCAACTGGACATCGGTGGTGAGACTCGCCAAGTATTCTCTGGTATCAAATCAGCATACAAACCTGAAGAGCTAGAAGGTAAGCTAACTGTAATGGTAGCAAACCTAAAACCTCGTAAGATGAAGTTTGGTATGTCTGAAGGCATGATCCTAGCCGCGGGCCCTGGCGGCAGCGACCTATGGATCCTTGAGCCACACGAAGGTGCACAACCTGGTATGCGTGTAATGTAATTCTGATTTCAGTCAGATAACAAGCACTCATCGCTAAATCCCTAATGCACTTATAACTTGAAAGAGTTAATAAGCATTGGGGATTTTTTATATCTACCGAAAATTTACGTTCTCTGTTAGAGTCGCCGTCAACTATGCTATGTAGAGTAGAAATTGGTTTGTCGACGATAATGGACTAACCAACACCTCTTTACTCTAAAACCCTTTTTAGGAATCCCCAGTGACTAACAACGAAATCTTGCGTCGTATTCAACACGCACTAAACCTTAAAAATGCACAAATCATCAAAGCTATCGAACAAGCTGATGTGACCGTTGCTCATGACCAAGTGATTAACTGGCTAAAAGACGACAACGACAAGTCATGCTCTAAGATGAAAGACAAAGAGTTAGCGGTATTCCTAAATGGTTTCATCAACCTTAAGCGTGGCAAAAAAGAGGGCGAGCAACCTAAACCTGAAGTTGCACTGACGAACAACATGATCTTCATGAAGCTTCGTATCGCATTAAACATGAAAGCAGAAGATGTTTTGGATGTACTAGAAGTGGTTGGCATTAGCTTGAGCAAGTACGAAATCGGCGCTTACTTCCGCAAGCCAGAAAACAAAAACTACAAAGTGTGCGAAGACCAACTACTTTGCGATTTTCTAAACGGTGTGCAATTTACCAACCGTCCAGACTCAGAAGAGTTTGCGGGTTAAGTCGCTACTCATAGATAAATTACTCGTCATAGGTAAGTAACTACTCGTAGGTAAATTAATGCCCCACGGGTAATTTTCTAGCAACGACAGATAAATAAAAAGCGGCGAGATAATTGAATTATCTCGCCGCTTTTTCGTTTTCTTTACGTCACTGACTAAACAGGAGCAACAATAGTAAACCTATAGCTTAGCTGTCGTCTTCAGTGAAGTTCGTTGGCAATGTCGTTTTCATTTCATTCCAAACTTGTGCACTTGCAATACCGTAGTTACGAATCACTAATGGCAAAGTTTCGCGCTCACCACTTTCACAGATAATGAACAACTCTTTATAAAAGTCCATCGCTAAACGTCGTGCTTCTGGGTTAGAGAAGTAGTAGCTACCGATACGGTCATACAGTTTACGCACACCGTTAAAGATTAGGCCGTAAATCTGGTTGCCTGAGTGGAATGCCAAACGTTGGAAAAGCATATAATCATAGAAGTTGAAAGTCTTCGCGATTAAGATCGTCTGACGTTTCGCTTCATCTTTTTCTGAATCTTCTTTTACCGCTTGCTTGATCTTGTCAGCGTATGGCGACGATTCTAAGAACTCATCCCAAGTCGGTGCCGCAAGTAGCGCTTCACAAGATTCAATCACGTTGCTGATAGTACGCTCTGAAGCTTCTTTGTTTGCTTTAAATGCATAACGCATAAAGATCGGGCTGATATTAGTACGGGCAGCAAGTAGGTCTTCTACCATTTTGCTTGCGTTATCAACGTCCAACGTCATTAGCGTATCAAGGATATGAAGACCTGAGGTTTCCATAAACTGGTTAACTTTAGTGGGTTTGCCGTGCTGGATTGTCAACCAACCATCACGAGCAAGACGTTGTAGTACTTCACGAAGCGTAGTACGTGTAACACCAATCAGCTCAGAAAGCTCACGCTCTGCGGGCAAGATAGAACCTGGAGGGAAACGGCCATTCCAAATACTTTCAATGATATACTTTTCTGCAAATCCTGCCGGGCTCTTCGCCTTAATGACCATCTACACTTCAATCCAATTTAATTATTCTGTTCTAATTTACTCATCATACCACTAGTTCACACCTAGCGGAAACACCCGCAAAAATTTTACTCACTCAAAATAGCAGTAGAGTTAAAACTCTAAAGTTCAGCACACGTTTGCACCCTAGGTTTGGAAAGCAAGCGACTATAAATCACCATTTCAACAAACCATTAACACAATAAATTTTCTTTTAAATCAATGAGATTAGTCATATTTTCAAAGTTATTAATTTGCAATATTAAGTTGTAATAATCATATATAAACCGTCGTTATTCTGTAAATTTCAATCATTTCGCTGAAATATTGATTCTAGTCGGTTTTTATCACATTTTAAGTGGTATGCTTGCGCTACTTTGATCGCGTTTCTCAACAAAAAAGAGGTATTTTTAGTGCTACAGGGCTTTTCCTGTTGACTAAATGTTATCGAAGAGTAGAGTTGCGCTCAAAAATAAGCAGTGCTTGAGTTTCTAAGGGAGTGACTTGGCAAGACCACAGAACATTACATGGAATGTAGTTTTTCTAAGTCACTGTTAGTTATAGTTTTTAACAATTTCTATAGCTCGATTCTCAAAATGTTGTATTGCTTGTCTATTCATAATCAACATAAAAGAGTATTAACATGCCGATGTCTCTCGGAAACGCTTTTATCAAGAACTTCCTTGGTAAAGCTCCTGATTGGTATAAACTTGCCATCATTTCCTTTTTAATCATCAACCCGTTTGTTTTCTTCCTAGTTGACCCATTTGTTGCGGGCTGGCTGTTGGTGGTTGAGTTTATTTTCACTCTAGCTATGGCTCTAAAGTGCTACCCTCTTCAACCGGGTGGCTTATTGGCAATTCAAGCCGTCGCCATTGGCATGACCAAACCAGAAATGGTTTATCACGAGCTACAAGCAAACCTTCCAGTATTACTCTTACTTGTATTCATGGTTGCTGGTATCTACTTCATGAAAGAACTACTTCTGTTCATTTTCACGAAGATCCTGCTCGGCATCCAATCAAAAATCTTACTCTCTGTCGCTTTCTGTGTCGCTGCAGCGTTTTTGTCTGCCTTCCTAGATGCGCTGACAGTAATCGCTGTAGTTATTAGCGTTGCGGTAGGCTTCTACTCTATCTACCACAAGGTTGCATCGGGCAAGGGCACGACGTCTGCACACGATCATACTCATGATGAAGAGATCTCTGAGCTAACTCGTGATGACCTAGAAAACTACCGTGCTTTCCTACGTTCACTGCTTATGCATGCCGGTGTTGGTACTGCACTGGGTGGTGTAATGACCATGGTAGGTGAACCACAAAACTTGGTAATTGCTAAGCAAGCGGGTTGGGAGTTCGGTGAATTTATCATCCGTATGCTGCCAGTAACACTGCCTGTTTTCTTCTGCGGCATTCTAACTTGTGCACTTGTAGAGAAATTCAAAGTGTTTGGTTACGGCGCAGAGCTACCAACGAATGTTCGCCAAATCTTGGTTGAATTTGACAACAAAGAACGTGCAAACCGTACAAAGCAAGACGTAGCAAAGCTATGGGTTCAAAGTGCAATCGCAGTTTGGCTGATTGTTGGCCTTGCACTTCACGTTGCTGAAGTAGGTTTAATTGGTCTTTCTGTAATCATCTTAGCAACTGCATTTACTGGTGTTATAGAAGAGCACTCTATGGGTAAAGCCTTTGAAGAAGCTCTGCCATTTACTGCACTTCTTGCCGTTTTCTTCGCGGTTGTTGCTGTAATCATCGACCAAGCTTTATTTAAGCCAGTAATCGATGCAGTACTTCACGTTGAAGATAAAGGTGCACAACTCGCTCTCTTCTATGTTGCCAACGGTATTCTATCGATGGTTTCAGATAACGTATTCGTCGGTACGGTTTACATCAACGAAGTGAAAACTGCATTAGTAGAAGGCATCATCACTCGTGACCAGTTCGACCTACTTGCTGTTGCTATCAACACAGGTACTAACCTACCTTCTGTTGCTACGCCAAACGGCCAGGCTGCATTCCTATTCCTATTAACATCAGCACTTGCTCCGTTAATTCGACTGTCTTACGGCCGCATGGTTATCATGGCACTGCCATACACCATCGTATTAGCACTGGTTGGCCTTGCAGGTATCGTGTTCTTCGTAGAGCCAATGACAGCATGGTTCTACGACGCAGGTTGGATCATTCAACGCACTGGTGAAGTCGTTGCTCCAGTTATCTCTGGTGGTCACTAAGCTAAACACTGTGTCGCAAACCAAAATAACTATAACTAACTAATCAAAAATATTAGTTGATTAGGAAACTTATCCAAGATAAAAAGCTCTGAGTAATCAGGGCTTTTTTATTTTATAGACGGGATTAAATTCGTGAACTTTTTAGCAATGATCAAAGACTTCTCTAAGGGACGTTTATCTTGGCTTTTACTGCTGGCTTTTATTGTCTTTTTTGAGGCATGTGCTCTCTTCTTTCAACACGTGATGATGCTTGGCCCTTGCGTAATGTGCATCTATGAGCGTGTTGCGATGCTTGCTATCGGTGTTGCAGCCATGATTGGTGCTATTTCCCCGAATAACCCAATGTCACGTTGGTTAGGCCTTGCTGGCTGGGGATTTGGCGCATACAAAGGTTTGACGTTGGCTTTAGAGCACGTTGACTACCAGTTTAATCCGTCTCCTTTTGCTACTTGTGACCTGTTCGTGACCTTCCCAAGTTGGGCACCTTTAAACCAATGGGCTCCATGGATGTTTGAAGCTTACGGCGACTGTAGCAAGGTTGTGTGGCAGTTCTTAGAACTTTCGATGCCACAATGGCTTGTGATTATCTTCGCGGGTAACTTAGTTGCTTTCGGTTTTGTAGCGCTTTCTCAATTCGTTAAATCAAAAAATGACTAACAATTAGCTCATCATCTTCAGAAACAAAAAAGTCGACCCAAAGGTCGACTTTTTATTACTTAAACTTTTTATCACTTAAAGAAAGTCTGTTACTCAACAAGCCGTAATTAGCTGTTTTTACCACAGCATTGTTTAAACTTCTTGCCGCTTTCACAAGGACAAAGGTCGTTTCGACCAATATCTTTAAACGGGTTCACGCTCTGGGACTTATTGCCCAACATAGCTTCATCCGCTGCCATTGCCACTTCTGAGATCATCAGATCGACCTGGCCCACTAAATCAGCAAGCGATGGTGGGTTTTGAAGCCCAGCCGCAACCATTTGTTGTTGAGTTTGCTCTTCATCAATCGCGAGCATTAATGTAGTCAGCAGAGCTTGCAGCATGCGCAGAGTGCCGTCCGCAACCGTAATGCTTTGCCACTGCTCTTCCACTGTCGGCCAAACCATCATAAAACCTTCCGCAAAATCTGCGAACTGCTCATTGAAGTCGCCTTCTGCAAACACATCAGTCAGTAAGTATTCACTACGCTGAATCAGATTGTGCTGGCGGTTAATCTGTTCCGTCACTAATGTTACAAGCTCTTTGCCCGCTTCAGGTGCTACGATAGCAATCCATTCTTCAGGATCGAGTGGCTTGGTCGCTAAGTTAGACGCAAGGATTGCACCTTCAATAAACTGCGGCGTAATGTCTGAAATAAATTCTGGTAGGCTTAATAATTGGTATGTCATGAAAGCTCTGGATATTTGGGCATTTTCGATATTATAACGCCATACTCCCCAAGATGTCGCTATTAAGAGACGAAACCATCATTAAGGTAGGCACACCACACTCATAGTGACAATCCTGTAAGCAAACCGTACAATCACGCCTCGATTTTTTCGGTTCACTCAGTTTAGGTAAAGCAACATGCGCGTAATACTTGGCCCTATGGAGGGCGTTCTAGACCACCTAATGCGTGAAATTCTCACAGAGATAAATGATTACGATCTCTGTGTGACAGAGTTTGTTCGCGTCGTGGATCAACTTCTTCCTCCACATGTGTTCCACCGTATTTGCCCAGAGCTGCACCAAGGTTCTCAGACCATGGCTGGTGTGCCAATCCATCTTCAACTTCTAGGTCAACACCCAAATTGGATGGCCGAGAATGCTTTTCAAGCTGCTAGCTTAGGCGCTAAAGGCATCGATCTTAATTTTGGTTGCCCAGCAAAGGCGGTAAACAAAAGTAATGGTGGCGCTTCATTGCTAAAAGAACCAGAACTCATCTATCAAGTGGTGAAATCTTGTCGAGAAGCGGTACCTGCACACATTCCTGTATCCGCAAAGATCCGATTAGGTTGGGAGCATCCGGAAGAGTGCTTTGAAATTGTCGACGCCATCGAACAAGCTAAAGCTGACGAACTCACCGTGCACGCAAGAACCAAAGTTGGCGGCTATAAAGCCAGCGAAATTAAATGGGATTACATCAATCAAATAAGAGAGAAAACATCTCTACCATTGATTGCTAACGGGGAAATCTGGAACTATCAAGATGGTCAAGATTGCATAGAAGCAACAGGCGTCGATTCATTGATGGTCTGCCGTGGTGCTTTCAATATTCCAAACCTTGGTAACGTCGTTAAGCACAACCACCAGAAAATGCCGTGGGATAAAGTCATTGAACTTTTGCTGCGCTATTCAGAGTTTCAAATTAAAGGGGACAAAGGTATGTACTACCCCAATAGAGTGAAGCAGTGGTTTGTTTATTTAAGTAAAGGCTACCCTGAAGCGAACGAACTATTTAAAGAAATTCGCACTTTCAAGAAGGCGCCGCCGATTGTAGAACGTCTTCAACGTTATCAAGAAGAACGCCGTCAACCTGTTTAAGACGAAGCACTTAATGATTTAACAACGTGGCTAAAATTCGAGACGATCTTTACCCGTCGTCTTAGCCACGTACAGCTTTTCATCGGCGTACTTAAATATCTCATCGAAGTTAAGCTTACTTTGCTCAGTTTCAACAATGCAGACACCGCCAGATACCGTAAATCCATTTGGAATAATGTCGGCTGAAGTGGAACAAATCGCATTCTTCACCCGCTCTAAAGTTCTCATCAAAGTTTCACGATCTTCGCCTTTCATATAAACGACAAACTCTTCACCGCCAAATCGTGCTGCTACGTCACTGCTTCGTACACTGTTACCTATCTGACGTGACATATAACGAATCACATCATCACCCTTGTCGTGGCCGTAGGTGTCGTTAATTGACTTAAAATCATCGATATCAAATACAGTTAAGGCAAACAATTGATCGTGCTCTACGCTGCGCCAGAATGCTTCTAAGCCGCGACGATTCAATAAACCTGTCATTGGGTCTTTGGCCGCGAGATCTTTGAAGTAACCACGTTCAATATTGGAATTGACGTAGAAAAAGATAGTTACAGAGAACAGATAGACAATGATGGCAACAATAAGACTGTCTTTCTCATAAACGAAAAAGTGCTCAACCTCTTTCTCGATGTCTAACTCGTAATACATCGCATGGTGAGACGCGACACCATCTAGTTTGATCTCATAGTAGAAAGCTGCAGAATCTATCGGGGTAGCTAAAGTGGTGTCAATAATATCGATCCGACCTGCTAGATGTTGGTTCGAATTAGCAAGCAGCCTGCCAACATTAATATCCACCGACAGCATCCCTTGGTGAACGCCTTTATGGAATACAGGGATCGTCATACTAATTATACGGTCAAGGGAATCAAAACGATAACCAGGGCCTGAAAGGGTGAGTTGGTCAGGGTTGTTGGCTGTTTTCTGCCAGTAAGGACGACTCTTTATAGTCGAGAGCAGCTCTTTGCTCAGCCCTTTGGCAAAATCTTCTGGTGAAGAGATCACATAGCCGCTCGTATCAATAAAGTGCACGCCGTCATGGTATTCATCAAGCTGGGATAAAAATGAAAGAATAGGAGCTAACGCTATTTTTTCTGACGCGCTCTTATAACTATCACTGCTTTCAGAACAAAGAGACTCTTGACCGATTAGCATATAGTCGATATCGACAGAAGGAATGTCTGAAGTTTTACCATCTGCGAGGAGTAACACATCAATAGGCCAGATTTGGCAAAGCCCATCCACAACTTGTTTGTTGTGATCGAGAAAGAGAGGGTTTCCAGATTTGTAGTAGTTGGAGAAGCTGTAGTCTAGGGCAGTCACCACTTTTGTGGTTCTTTTGAACACATCTTCAATACGATGAAACTCACTACTGATATCTTTTTCTACCGCGTCAAAATGATTCTTTCCTATTAGGCCAAGTAACATCGCGGCGATCACTGCGGGAAACCCGAAGACAAAGGTAAGGCTAAAGTGCCTATTTACTTTCATATAGTGTGCTCTTAGCGTTCAGCTATTTTCATTTGTCCCATTAATATTATTACATTAATCGGCAATTCGCTCGACGTAAAATAATGTAAATTGATATTAACGACACACCTAACGGTCAAATAACCGCTTACAAATGAATAAAATAGAGAAGCGCGAACATATAGAGCAGGTTAGTCCTGTTTATCTGAGCCCATTCCTATGCTGTTAATAATATGACTTATGACCTATTAGTTCACCTAACACCAAACTCAATTCACCGGCTAACGATTGCACGATCAATCACAGACTGAGGCACTGTCACGCCAAGCTCACGAGCAGCTTCTAAATTCACCACCAGCTGAGAACTCTGCGCAGTTTTGACACTTAGCTTCCCGGGCTTCTGTCCGTTCAGAATGGCAGCCACATAGTCTGCGGTTTGTACACCAACGTCATAGTAATCTAAGCCTAAACCTGCAATCGCGCCCTTTCCGACATAAGATGTGGCACCTGCGACGACGGGTGTATCCGCTTGGTTAGCCGCGTTGATAAGACCTTCCATGCCGCTCGCAACAGTATTGTCCGTTAAGGCGTAGATAACATCCGATTTCTTTGCCACTGATTCTGCTTTTGATTCCACATCATCAATGGTGAGTGCTCTTTCTGTGTAAAGAGTAAAACCAAAGTCTCGCGTCGCTTTCTTTAACAGCCCAACCAAGGCAACTGCATTTGCCTCTGCAGGGTTGTACACCACACCAATTGAATTAGCTTCAGGAAGCAGTTCTTTGATTAATGACACATGTTGAGTGATCGGAGATAAATCAGAAAGTCCCGTAACATTGCGCCCCGGCTTTTCCAGTTGTTTAACTAGCCTAGCGCCGATAGGATCGGTAACCGCAGTAAACACGATAGGAATAGAGCGAGTCGCCGAAACTAGGGCTTGTGAAGTCGGTGTTGCAATACCAACCAATACATGAGGATTTTCACTGACAAGCTCTCTGGCAATTTTGGCGGCTTGCGCTGGATTTCCGTCCGCCATTTCATAAGAAAACTCTAAGTTCTTACCGGGTTCATAACCTTTAGCTCTTAATCCTTCAAGAAGCCCTAGACGTGTCGCATTCAAATCTGGATGGTCTACGACCTGTGACACCGATACCTTGGCAATATTTGCTACCGCACTACTAGCCCACAACAACAGACAACCACTCAACGCCGTCGTTAATACTTTTCTTACAAAACCCATCAATACTTCCTTCATCAAGCGCTCATTGTTATTGCTCGCTCTAGAGAGAACACAACATTAAACTCACTATTGACATTATTACCAGTAAGCTTTGATGACTTGAAGTGATATTTAACAAAAACACAACAAAGCTCGAATTATGCGTCAAAAGGCTAGTTGGGTTGAATCCGTAGGTAAGAAACGAAGTGAATAACAAGAGGTAAATGAAACGATCAACAAAGAGTAAGATGAACCAACAGGATCAAGAGGAACTAATCTGAGAACATGCCATCACAATGTACAGCTGTTCTCAGAAGATAGGGAGAAGTGAGGTTTTCTTAGAACCAGCGTTCCATTGAAGATTTGTCTAACTGACGGAATGCACGATTCAGAATGATCGCCAATTCCTTATAACGAGGGCGTGGCTTCATTGGCTCTAACGCAAATCCCGTTTCAGTGATCTTCTCGTGCAGTTCGCGGTACCAGGATACTAACGCTGGCGGAAGTTGTGTATTTGAGCGGTTACCTAACCACCACATGCCTTGAAGCGGCAAACTAATAGCAAACAAAGCCATAACCACAGCTTGTGGCATCGCTTGGTAATTATTAAAGGCCATTTGCGTAAGAACGCTGATAGCAGCTATCGCGGGCATCACCTTAACACCAAAGCGCGTCGCTTTAATGATGCGTTGCTCAGGGAAAATAGCGTTTAACTCTTTTCGAACAGGCCAGAGATCCATGTACTTTTGGCCATCTTTTAAACTGCTCGCTAAACCAACTCTATTGCTCATATGAGTCTCCCATTAAAAAAAAGTTGAAACCATCAACTAAAAACACAAAAATTTGACGAAAAATAATATTCTTTCAAATTTTTTTGTTATATTTGCACAATATCGCTATTATTTGCAGACCTCAATCTCATTGTTGCCCTTATTTACAATTTAAGCAACTTTGAGAAGACTTCTGCAAGGAATGCACAAGCCTCTTTTTTTGAAAAAGTGCGCTTTCACTTTATACGGAAATTAACGTTTTTTTGACCAAGGTTAGTACGCAAGCTACCGTGCTTCGTCTATTCTTGAGATTAATTTTCATCCTTAACTGATTTCGATCAGAAAAATTAACAGGTAGTCATTAATGTCTAAGCTAGTTTTAGTTTTAAACTGTGGTAGTTCTTCTCTTAAATTCGCTGTGGTTGATGCAGAAACAGGTGCTGAGCACCTAACTGGTCTTGCTGAGTGTCTGGGTCTTCCAGAAGCTCGTATGAAGTGGAAACTTGATGGCAAGCATGAAGCACAACTAGGCGCGGGCGCAGCTCACGTAGAAGCACTATCTTTCATGGTAGAAACTATTCTTGCTTCTAAGCCTGAGCTTAAAGCTAACCTTGGCGCTATCGGTCACCGTATCGTACACGGCGGCGAGCAGTTCACTTCTTCTGCACTTATCACTGATGAAGTACTTAAGGGTATTCAAGACGCTGCGACTTTCGCACCTCTTCACAACCCAGCTCACCTTATCGGTATCGAAGCGGCTCAACAGAACTTCCCTGGTCTACAAAACGTTGCTGTATTTGACACTGCGTTCCACCAAACAATGCCTTCTGAGTCTTACCTATACGCTCTACCGTACAACCTGTACAAAGAGCACGGCATCCGTCGTTACGGCATGCACGGTACTTCTCACCTATTCATCACTCGTGAAGTTGCAGGTCTACTAAACAAGCCAGTTGAAGAAGTTAACATCATCAACTGTCACCTAGGTAACGGCGCTTCTGTATGTGCTATCAAGAACGGTCAATCTGTAGATACTTCTATGGGTCTTACTCCTCTTGAAGGTCTTGTAATGGGTACTCGTTGTGGTGACCTAGATCCTGCGATCATCTTCCACCTACACGACGCTCTTGGTTACTCTGTTGAAGAAATCAACAACATGCTAACTAAAGAGTCTGGTCTTGCTGGTCTAACTGAAGTGACTTCTGACTGTCGTTTCGTTGAAGACAACTACGGTGAGAAAGAAGAAGCAACTCGTGCAATGGACGTGTTCTGTCACCGTCTAGCTAAGTACGTTGCTGGTTACACTGCAACTCTAGAAGGTCGTCTAGACGCAATCACTTTCACTGGCGGCATCGGCGAGAACTCTGGCCCAATCCGTGAAATGGTTCTTAACCGCCTAGGCATCTTCGGCATCGAAGTTGACGGTGAAGCTAACCTTAAAGCTCGTTTCGGCGGCGAAGGTACTATCACTACAGCTAACAGCCGTATCCCTGCAATGGTTATCTCTACTAACGAAGAGCTAGTAATTGCTGAAGACACTGCGAAACTAGCAGGTCTTTAATTGATTTTCCTGACTAGCTTCACTCGAAGCTAGTCAGTTTTACATATCAAGAAAATGGGGCTCAACTTCTATTCCTACCCCAATTTAAATATCGGTGGGAATAGCAGTTGAGCTTTTTTTATTTCCAATAGTCAAAGGTGTTCGTCAATGTCACGTACTATTATGCTTATCCCTACAAGCGCTGGTGTTGGTCTTACTAGTGTTAGCATGGGTGTTCTTCGCGCTATGGAGCGTAAGGGCGTAAGTGTTTCTTTCTACAAGCCAATCGCTCAGCCTCGCAGCGGTGGTAACCAGCCAGATCTAACGTCTACTATCATCAGCGCAAACAGCGACATTAAGATTGGTGAGCCAATCGCAATGACTAAAGCTGAAGCTTTGATCGGTAGCGAAAAAATGGACGAACTTCTTGAGTCTGTTGTTGAGCAATACAACAAGATCAACAAAGACGCAGAAGTAACGCTAATCGAAGGTCTAGTACCTACTCGTAAGCACCCATTTGCTAACCAAGTGAACGCGGAAATCGCGAAAACACTTGGCGCGGAGATCGTATTCGTTGCGACTCCTGGTACTGACAACCCTACGCAACTTAAAGAGCGTATCGAAGTAGCATGTTCTAACTTCGGCGGTACGAAGAACAAGAACATCAAAGGCGTAATCATCAACAAGCTTAACGCTCCTGTTGATGAAGCTGGCCGTACTCGCCCTGACCTATCTGAAATCTTTGATGATGCAGACAGCGCTCAGCAAGCGAACCTTGAAGTAATGCAAATCTTCAACTCTAGCCCTATCCGTGTTCTTGGCTGCGTGCCATGGAGCATCGACCTAATCGCAACTCGTGCGGTTGATATGGCTAAGCACCTTAACGCTGAAATCATCAACGAAGGTGAAATCGCGACTCGTCGTATTAAGAGCATCACTTTCTGTGCACGTTCTCTACCGCACATGATTGAGCACTTTAAGCCAGGTTCACTGCTAGTAACTTCTGCAGACCGTCCTGACGTTATCGTTGCTGCGGCTCTTGCTGCGAAAAACGGTGTTGAGATTGGCGCAATCCTACTTACTGGCGGTTACGACATTCCAGAAAGCATTGCTAACCTTTGTGCGCCGGCATTCGCTTCAGGTCTACCAATCTTCAAAGCTCAAGGTAACACTTGGCAGACGTCTCTAAACCTACAGAGCTTCAACCTAGAAGTTCCTGCAGACGATAAAGAGCGTATCGAGTTCGTTAACGATCACGTTGCAAGCCACATCGATGGCCCTTGGATTGATTCTCTATCTGAAGGTACTCAAGGCATCCGCCGTCTAAGTCCACCAGCATTCCGTTACCAGCTAACTGAATTCGCTCGTAAAGCAGCTAAGCGTATCGTTCTTCCTGAAGGTGACGAGCCACGTACAGTTAAAGCTGCGGCTATCTGTGCTGAGCGCGGTATCGCGACTTGTGTACTTCTAGGTAACCCAGAAGAAATTCGTCGTGTTGCTGCACAGCAAGGTGTTGAGCTTGGCGCTGGCGTTGAAATCATCGATTCTGCATCAGTTCGCGAAAACTACGTAGCTCGTCTAGTAGAACTTCGTGGCGCTAAAGGTATGACTGAAGTTGTAGCTCGTGAGAAGCTAGAAGATTCAGTATTCCTAGGTACTATGATGCTTGAAGCTGGTGAAGTTGACGGCCTAGTTTCTGGTGCTGTTCACACAACGGCGAACACTATCGTTCCTCCGTTCCAGATCATCAAGACTGCTCCTGATGCTTCTATCGTATCTTCAATCTTCTTCATGCTTCTGCCTGATCAAGTTCTTGTATACGGTGACTGTGCGATCAACCCAGATCCAACAGCTGAACAGCTTGCTGAAATCGCTATCCAATCTGCAGATTCTGCTGCGGCATTCGGTATCGACCCACGTGTTGCTATGATCTCTTACTCTACTGGTGAATCTGGTAAGGGTGCAGACGTAGATAAAGTACGTGAAGCAACCAAACTTGCTCAAGAGAAACGTCCTGATCTAGTGATCGACGGTCCTCTACAGTACGATGCAGCAATCATGGAAAACGTAGCCGCTTCTAAAGCGCCTAACTCTCCAGTTGCAGGTAAAGCGACAGTATTCGTATTCCCAGACCTAAACACGGGTAACACGACTTACAAAGCGGTACAGCGTTCAGCAGATCTTGTATCTATCGGTCCAATGCTTCAAGGTATGCGCAAGCCAGTAAATGACTTGTCTCGTGGCGCTCTAGTAGACGATATCGTTTACACAGTAGCTCTAACAGCTATCCAAGCAGACCAAGCTGCACAAGCTGAAGAAAAAGTAATTAACTAATTTTTCTTTTGTAGAAAGCAAAAACCCTAGATTTTTATCTAGGGTTTTTTTATGTCTGACAGATATGTTTTTTTTGATTTACGGCGGTTTGGTCATCGGGAAATTAGCCCAATTTTTCTCGACCGTGCGCTGATTCAAGGTCTAACTCCGGTCCTTTGGGTACAACTTGAGTAGGATTAATACCTGTGTGGCTATAGTAATAGTGACGCTTGATATGGTAAAAATCGGTCGTCTCTTTAATACCTTCGATCTGATACAACTCTTTTAGGTAACCCTGGATATTTGCATAGTCCGCAATTCGCTGCTTGTTACACTTGAAGTGACCCACATACACAGCATCGAATCTAACCAAAGTCGTAAACAACCGCCAATCCGCTTCTGTAATCTCGTTACCCGCCAGATAACGGTGTTCGCTAAGATGGGCATCCACTTTGTCTAACGCTTCAAATAACGCGTCATACGCTTCTTCGTAGGCCTCTTGTGTGGTCGCAAAGCCGGTACGATAAACGCCGTTATTGATGTTCGGATAGACGTAGTCGTTCCATTCATCAATCTTGCTCGCCAATTCCCATGGGTAGTAATCATCAGTGTTGCCCGTTAGCTCATTAAACTCTGAGTTGAACATGCGGATGATTTCAGACGACTCGTTGCTCACAATGGTATTGGTTTTCTTATCCCATAAAACAGGAACCGTGACTCGACCTGAATAGTCCGGTTTGGCTTGGGTGTAGATTTGGTGCATTCGAGTGTGACCGAACAGAGGCTCAGGCAAGCCCATTTGCCAACCTTCACTCATCATGTCAGGGCAAACCACCGTCACATCAATATGATCGGTTAGGTCTTTCAGTTCACGGAAGATCAGCGTGCGATGCGCCCACGGACAAGCTAACGATACGTATAGGTGGTAACGACCACTTTCTGGCTCAAATTGCGCTCCGGCTTTATTTTCAACCCAGTTGCGAAAGCCCGCATCTTCACGAACGAACTTACCACCGCTTTCTTTGGTGTCGTACCACACATCGTGCCAAACACCTTCAACTAACTTGCCCATATCCAAACCTCTGTGATGCTTACTTTTCTCTAGTATAAAAAAAGCCAACTTTTTCAAAACTAGAAGAAGTTGGCTTAGTTGTTCGAATATTTTGATGAAGCTTGTTGAGCGGACCAATAAGCCTAAGACAAAAAAAGCGCGACTCTAATAACTAGTCGCGCTTAAGCCTGTCACAGGCTGAACCGTTTTAAATAGGCTCTAGACTTGTACGTGCAAGCAAGATACTGCGTGAACGTCATCGCCTTGAATCGTTGGCTTAGTTTGCGCACACGCCTCTGTTGCTTGTGGGCAACGAGTACGGAACACACAACCTGATGGCGGATTTATTGGTGATGGTAGATCACCTTCCAACATCTGAATGGTTTTGCTGCGCTCTAAGCGAGGATCTGGAATTGGAACTGCAGACATCAACGCTTTGGTGTACGGGTGCTTAGGATCAGAGAACAAGGCATCTGACTCGCCAAGTTCTACCGCGTTGCCTAAGTACATCACCAACACGCGGTCAGAAATGTGTTTAACAACCGACAAATCGTGTGCGATGAATACCAAAGACAAACCTAACTCTTTTTGTAGCTCCTTCAGAAGGTTAACTACTTGAGCTTGGATAGATACATCCAATGCCGAAACAGGTTCGTCACAGATGATCATTTTAGGCTTTAAGATAAGTGCACGTGCGATACCGATACGCTGACACTGACCGCCTGAGAACTCATGCGGGTAACGGTTGATTACGTTTGGTAGTAGACCAACCTTTGCCATCATCTCTTTAACTCGGTCCTTCACTTCCTGTTTAGAAAGTTCTGGGTAAAAAGTCTCTAGAGGCTCAGCAATGATGTCACCAACAGACATACGCGGGTTAAGCGATGCTAGTGGGTCTTGGAAGATCATCTGAATCTCTTTACGAGTTTCACGACGCTGTACTTCCTGCATTTTAGTTAGGTCTTGACCTAACCACATGACTTCGCCGTCTGTCGCTTCAACCAAACCAATGATTGCGCGAGCAAATGTCGATTTACCACAACCAGACTCACCTACTACACCCAGCGTCTCCCCTTCGTAAAGGTGAATATCAACGCCATCAACAGCTTTCAGGTTTGACGGTTTTGCCCAAGGCCACGCTGATTTAGCTGCGATGCTAAAGTGAACTTTCAGGTCTTTAATATCTAATAATAACTGCTTATCTACACTCATTTTGTCCAAGTCTCCCAGTCAGAAAAACAAGCACGCTGACGGTCATTACCAAATGGCGTCAAAATAGGTGCTTCTTGCTTACAACGGTCCATTACACGGTGACAACGGTCTTGGTAAGGGCAGCCTGTTGGCAGGCGAAGTAAGTTTGGTGGATTACCTGGAATCGTCGGTAGAATTTCACCTTCTGTATCCAAACGAGGAATCGCTTTCAGTAGGCCTTCTGCGTATGGGTGGCTTGGCTCGTAAAAGATTTCATCAACCGTGCCGTACTCCATTGTACGACCAGCGTACATCACAAGTACCTTGTCACATGAACCTGCAACTACACCCAAATCGTGGGTGATCATGATGATTGCCGTGTTGAACTCATCTTTCAATTCGTTCAGCAATTCCATGATTTGCGCTTGAATAGTTACATCCAAAGCGGTTGTTGGTTCATCAGCGATAAGCAGTTTAGGACGACACAATAGTGCCATTGCGATCATCACACGCTGACGCATACCACCTGAAAACTCGTGTGGGTACATGGTGATACGCTTGCGTGCTTCAGGGATTTTCACCGCTTCAAGCATGCGTACTGATTCTTCAAACGCCTCTGCTTTACCCATGCCTTTGTGCAGCATAAGTACTTCCATCAGCTGATCACTTACTTTCATGTAAGGGTTCAGTGATGTCATCGGATCTTGGAAGATCATCGCGATCTGTTCAGCACGAACTTTGTTCAGTTCTTTCTCTGGAAGGTTAAGAATCTCTTTACCTTCAAACTTCGCGCTACCCGAGATGATGCCGTTCTTAGCCAGCAGACCCATGATAGAGAATACAGTTTGTGATTTACCTGAACCTGACTCACCCACGATACCCAGCGTTTCGCCTTGGTTGAGTGAGAAGTTCAGATCGTTTACTGCGGTTACGATACCATCTTGCGTGGTAAATTCGACGCGCAGATCTTTGACATCTAATAAGCTCATTATTGCTTCCTTAATCTTTTATAGCTTTTAATTGCTATTTCTTTATCTGTCTTTTGGATCAAGCGCGTCGCGCAGACCATCGCCTACGTAGTTAAAGCAGAACAGCGTAACTACCATGAATGCCGCAGGGAACGTCAGTTGCCAGATTGCAACTTCCATTGTTTGCGAACCTTCTTGAAGCAATGCGCCCCAGCTTGTCATAGGCTCTTGAACACCAAGACCAAGGAAAGATAAGAATGATTCTGTAAGGATCATGCTTGGAATAAGCAGCGTAGAGTAAACCGCTACGATACCCAGTACGTTAGGTACGATGTGACGTGTAATGATCTTCCATTTACTCACACCACATACGTGTGCTGCTTCAATGAACTCTTTACTACGTAAGCTCAGCGTTTGACCACGTACAATACGCGCCATATCTAGCCAAGCAATCGCACCAATAGCAACGAAGATTAGGATGATGTTACGACCAAAGAATGTTACTAGAACGATAACTAGGAACATGAATGGAACCGCGTACAAGATCTCAAGGATACGCATCATCACTCGGTCAGTACGACCACCGATGAAGCCAGAAGCGGCACCGTAAAGCGTACCAATCAGTACCGCTACGAATGCACCCATCACACCAACCATCAGTGAGATACGGCCACCGATAAGCGTACGAACGTACAAGTCACGGCCTAAGCTATCAGTACCAAACCAGTGATCCGCATTAGGACCCACGTGCATTGCGTACCAGTCAGTATCATCATAAGTATACTGAGCTAGCATCGGTAAGAAGATAACCGCCAGTACCATAATAGTAAGGATGAACAGGCTGACCATCGCAGCTTTGTTACGCATAAAACGAATGCGAGCATCCTGCCACAAACTACGACCTTCAATCTCTAAACTCTCAGAGAACTTTTCGATCGCTTCTAAATTTTCTTTTTTCTTCAACATAACCAGTCCCTGTTAGTAGCGAATTTTCGGGTCAATCAGCGCTAGCAAAATATCAACGATTGCGTTGAACAAGATGAATAGGAAACCAATCAAGATGGTTACACCCATTACTAGCGAGTAGTCACGGTTAAACGCGGCGTTAACAAACAGCTTACCGATACCTGGTAGGCCGAAGATGGTTTCAACAACAACTGAACCTGTGATGATACCTACGAACGCAGGGCCCATGTAAGAAACAACAGGCAGCATTGCTGGCTTAAGTGCATGTTTTAGAATGATGTAACGGTAGCTTAGGCCTTTTGCACGTGCAGTTCGGATAAAGTTACTGTTTAGCGTTTCAATCATGCTACCGCGAGTAATACGAGCAAAGGTTGCTACGTAAAGAAGAGACATCGCGATAACAGGCAGCACGATGTACATGAATGTACCGCCATGCCAACCACCTGCTGGGAATATGTTCCAGTGCAGGGAGAAAAGGTAAATAAGCGCCGGTGCCAACACGAAGGATGGCATCACCACCCCGAGCATGGCGGTCGACATTATGGTGTAGTCGACCCAGGTATTGTGTTTCAAGGCAGCAATCGTCCCGACGGTGACCCCCATCAATAGTGTGAAAATAAAGGCAACGAAACCTACCTTCGCAGATACTGGAAGTGCAACCGCGATCAGCTCATTTACTGTGTAATCTTGGTATTTAAAAGAGGGACCGAAGTCACCTTGTAAGATATTTGTCAAATACGTGGTGTATTGTTCAAATACTGGTTTATCTAAGCCGTATTTAGCTTCGATGTTAGCCATAACTTCTGGCGGTAATGGACGCTCGCTTGAAAACGGGTTACCCGGTGCGAAACGCATGAGAAAGAAAGATATAGTGATCAACACCAACATGGTTGGAATCGCTTCAAATATCCTTTTCATAATGAATTTAAGCATAAACTCACTCTTTCAGTCTGTGACAATTAAAATTAGAAAGACGCTACATGCGCGCCCTGCGCATGTAGTGTCTGTATCGTTATAGTTATATTAACTTTTTAGAATCGAAGCTTATTATTGAGCTTTGATGTATAGGTCTTTCGAGAAGATCTTATCTTCCGCGTTGTTGATTGGGAAACCACCAACATGCGGGTTAAGTAGACGAGATTTAACGTATTGGTAGATAGGAGCGATTGGCATGTCGTTTGCCATTAGCGCCTCAGCTTCTAGGTAAAGTGCTTTACGCTCTTCTTCTGAAGTTGAGTTAAGTGCTTTATCGATGATTTGGTCGTAAGCCGCGCTGTCGTAGTGAACACCACCGGTAGTGTTGTTACTCTTCATTAGCGTTAGGAACGAAGACGCTTCGTTGTAGTCACCACACCAACCAGCACGTGCTACTTCGAAGTCACCAGAATCTTTAGAAGATAGGTACGTTTTCCACTCTTGGTTCTCAAGTGTTACAGAAAGACCCAGTGTTTTCTTCCACATAGAACCTAGCGCTACAGCAATCTTCTTGTGGTTCTCTGAAGTGTTGTAAAGTAGGTTGAATTTAAGTGGGTTATCTTTTCCGTAACCCGCTTCTTCAAGAAGACGTTCCGCTTCTGCGTTACGCTCTTTCTGAGACATCTTGCCGTAAGCAGGCAGCTCAGGATCGAAGCCAGCTGTGATTTCAGGCGTTAGGAAATACGCAGGTTTTTGACCTTGCGCTAGGATAGCACCTGTTACGATATCACGGTCGATCGCGTAAGAGATTGCCTGACGAACACGAACATCATCAAATGGTGCTTTCTTCGTGTTGAAGATGTAGTAGTAAGTACATAGGTTACCCGCTACAGATACATCTTCCGCGTACTCTTTTTGAAGACGCTTGAAGTGCTCAGTTGGAAGTTCGTTTGTGAAATCGATTTCGCCAGATAGGAAGCGGTTCATTTCCGCTACTTGATTTTCGATTGGTAGGAAGGTTACTTTATTTAGAACCGTCTTATCGTTGTTCCAATATTGGTCGTTACGCTTTAGAACTAAACGCTCGTTAACAACCCATTTATCAACAGAGAATGCACCGTTACCAACGAAGTGGTCAGGCTTAGTCCATTGATCACCGAATTCTTCAACAGTAGCCTTGTGTACTGGCTTCATTGTTGTGTGGCCCATCATCATTACGAAGTATGGTACCGCTGTTTCTAATTCAACAACAAGCGTGTTTGCATCTACAGCTTTAACGCCTAGCTCACTCTTGTCTTTCTTACCCGCTACGATGTCCTTCGCATTCGCCATCTTGGTATATTCCATGTACCAAGCGTATGGAGAAGCCGTTGCAGGATCAACTGCACGTTGCCAGCTGTAAACGAAATCTTCAGCTGTTACAGGATTGCCGTTAGACCATTTTGCGTCTTTACGTAGGTGGAAAGTGAATGTTTTGTTGTCTGTCGTTTCCCAGCTTTCAGCAACACCAGGGATAGTATTACCGTCGCCATCTTGGTTCACTAGACCTTCTAGAAGATCACGAATTACGTGAGATTCTGGTACACCTTGAGATTTGTGTGGGTCGATAGTCGCAACTTCAGTACCGTTACCACGAACAAGTTCCTGAACTTTTGCTAGTTCTGTGCCTGCTGGAACTTCAGCAGCGATAGAAAGAGTAGAAGTGGCAGCCACTGCCAAACCAGCACCTAGAAGAAGGGCCTGAGTGATTTTATTCTTGTACATTTAATAAACTCCAAGTTTTACGTATTGCATCCATGACTTCTTTGCTAAGTTCACTGAACGGCAGTGATTTAGATTTATTTAGCTCAAATTTTAAGCATAAAAATCTAAAACCTTACAAAGATTGAGGCACACACTATCAACCATTGAAGTAATTTGCCATAAACAAGTCGCAAAAAATCGGATAATTCTCCGATTAACTCAAGGTAATAGTGTAAATCTCTAATAAAAACCTAATGCATAGTGAGTTACACATAGGGATTAATTAAAAAACAGCCTTTAGTGTTGATGTATCTGTGTTGATACTTTTTTTTAGCATCTTATGCTAGAACACTGTCGGCAAATTAACATTAATGCCACATGAAATCTAATTGCACATCACATATCCCCTAAATAGACTCCACTATTTGTGAGGGTTATCACTTTATACAAAACAGCATAATGCACTGCACCAAAACAGATTTAGAAATGCACCAAGACAGACAAAATCACTCGCCGAATTTATATGCAACTTGAGTGACTAACCATTTATTAATGCACCTTTTATTTATAAATAGCTTTGTAGCATCCACAAAAAAGCCGACCTTAATAGTCGGCTTTTTACTGTCTCAATCAACAGAGTGAATTTTTGAAGCAACATCATATTGCGAGAATTATTTCTCCCAGCGATCCGCAGCTTTAGTATCTGAATCGCGAGAATCAACCCAGCGAGTTGTTTCGGTGGTGCGTTCTTTTTTCCAAAATGGCGCTTTGGTTTTCAGAAAGTCCATCACAAACTCACACGCTTCGAAGGCAGCACCTCGGTGCGCACTCGATACGCCAACGTAAACAATCTGGTCACCGATATCTAGGTCACCCACGCGGTGAATCACTCGCATCTTCTGGATAGGCCAGCGCGCTTCAGCTTGGTCACAGATCTCGCTCAGCGACTTCTCTGTCATACCCGGATAGTGCTCTAGAGACAAACCAATCACGTTGTCGCCAAGGTTCATGTCGCGAACTTTACCTACAAACGTCACAACCGCTCCCGCAGATGTGCCTTGAGCTAGATAATCGTATTCGCCACCCACAGAAAAATCTTCAGCAGTAACTAATACTCTTGGATCAATAACTCGAGAGTCATTCATGGCTAACCTCCAGTAACAGGTGGGAAGAAAGCCACTTCGTCGCCGTCTTTCACTTCAGTCGTCAAAGGTACGATTGATTGGTTAAGCGCAGCCAGAAGCTTGCCCTCTTCCAATGCGATATCCCATTTGCCTTCTTGTGTTACAAGGTGGCTGCGAATCGCTTCAATCGTCTTGAACTGCGTATCAACTTCAACGCTATCAACACCGACAAGTTCACGAGTTTGAGCAAAGAACAGTACAGTAATCATGATTCCACCTTGAAGTGACCTGATTTACCGCCGGTCTTCTCTAATAGGCGTACATTCTCGATAACAATGTCTTTCTGAACAGCTTTACACATATCGTAAATCGTTAACGCAGCGACAGAAGCAGCCGTTAGCGCTTCCATCTCTACGCCTGTCTTACCTGCAAGCTTACATACTGATTCGATGCGAACCTTGTTTTCAGACTCGATTGCCTCAAGCTGAACTTCGACCTTAGTCAGCAACAAAGGGTGACACAGTGGAATCAAGTCCCACGTCTTCTTCGCCGCTTGGATGCCAGCAATACGTGCCGTTGCGAAAACATCACCTTTATGGTGGCTACCAGAAACAATCAGCTCTAGCGTTTCTGCTGACATTTGGACGAAAGCTTCTGCTCTCGCTTCACGTACTGTCTCTGCTTTAGCCGATACATCGACCATGTTCGCTTCGCCAGACGCGTTAATATGGGTAAATTGGCTCATGCTCAAACCACCTTATACAGAAAGATGTGGCATGAAGTTGCAAGGACGGTGGCTAGCATCCATCTGTTGCTTGATGATCTTAGTCCAACCTGTACGGCAAGCACCTGTAGAGCCTGGCATCGCAAAGATTACTGTGTGGTTAGCAAAGCCCGCAATCGCACGAGATTGAATTGTCGACGTACCGATCTCTTCGTAAGATACTTGACGGAAAAGCTCACCAAAGCCTTCTACTTCTTTGTCGAATAGTGGCTTAAGTGCTTCTGGGGTGCTGTCACGAGATGTGAAACCCGTACCGCCAGTGATCATGATCGCTTGAACGCTGTCATCAGCAATCCACTGAGATACGATCGCACGGATTTTGTACATGTCATCGATAACAATTTGCTTATCAACCACGTTGTGGCCTGCTTCTTTAGCGTGTTCAGCTAGGTAACCACCTGACGTGTCATTTTCTTCAGTACGAGTATCTGAAACGGTTAGTACTGCGATGTTTGCTGCTTGGAATTTGCTTTCTGCGTGACCCATTTGTTCACCTATGTAAATTTTTCAATTATGAGGGCGTGTTGACCTTTCGTGATTAAATTTTGTTCGAGATAAAAGCGTTTTAATCGCGGCGAGGGGGAAGTAGCCTAGTCATTCTAAGCAAATCTCCCTCAACAAAGAGTAAAACGCTTTTTGCGGGGGCGCCCAGCTCGAACCCTTCGGGCAGCGTTTGCTGGTCATTTCTACTACGTTATCGGCTTCTCATGTAGGCTAGCTACACATCAAAGCCTCTGCCTTATATAAATACCCAGCAACTCGCTGCAAAAATCAGCTCGAAAGAGCAACACGCCCTAGACTGATTCGCCCAGCTTAAAGAAGCTGAGCGATAAAATGCTTTAGAGTATGTATAGCGGGTTAACCGCCGATTGACGCCAAGTTTGGAGTCATGCCGCTGTTACCATCATGCAAGAAGTGGCTAACGGACTTGGTTTGAAGCTGAGCCTGAATTCGATCAATGAGCTCTTGCTCTTGCTGATCTTCTTGAATCAGATCTCTCAGTTCAACACCGTGGTCGCCAAACAGACATAGGTGAAGTTTACCGGTCGCAGAAACACGCAGTCGGTTACAACTCTCACAGAAGTCTTTCTCGTAAGGCATGATCAAACCAATTTCACCCTTGTAATCTGGGTGGACAAACACTTGTGCTGGGCCATCGTTAACCGCTTTGACTTTTAACAGCCAACCGTTAGCAATAAGCTGATTGCGAATCGCAACGCCAGATACATGGTGTTTATCGAACAACTCGTCCATCTCGCCGGTTTTCATCAGCTCGATAAAACGTAATTGAATAGGTTTGTCTTTGATCCAATTAAGGAAGGCTGGTAATTCCTGACTGTTGAGGTCTTTCATCAATACAACGTTGACTTTGACTTGTTCATAGCCAACCTCAAACGCTTTATCAATGCCTCGCATAACCTCAGTAAACTTATTCTCACCAGTGATCTGATGGAACATACGTGAATCTAAACTATCCACGCTCACGTTTATATGGGTTAAACCAGCATCACGCCACTGCCCTACTTGTTTCTCCATGCGGTAGCCATTCGTTGTCGTGGCTACTTTTTCGATGCCTGGAGTAGAAGCAACGGTATGTATGATTTCAGGAAAGTCTTTACGCAGACTCGGCTCTCCGCCTGTAATGCGGATCTTTGAGGTACCACAATCTGCAAACGCTTTAACAACGCGTTTGATCTCAGGAACACTTAAAAAAGACGAGTTTTTTTGCCCTGACGGTTTGTAACCATCCGGCAAGCAGTAAGTACATTTAAAGTTACAGACGTCTGTAACCGACAAGCGCAAGTAATAAAACTTGCGATGGAATCTATCTTCGAATTGTTGCGCCACGGAACACCTTTCCAAACACGGGAGGCATAATCATTTCCAATTAAGCCCTTGTGACAACATGTCACTGGCTCTTGATGCGTATCGGTACAGCAAATACCACTGTGCGACTTAGCATGCGAGAGCTCGGAGTTATGGCAACTGCTCGTTATATTCACACGCGCAGTAGCTGAGTAATAAAATACTTAATATTTGTACGTGAATCTAGCTCTGATGACAAAAAACGGGTCACATCGGCAAAAAAAACGTATCAAACCCTCAAAATAACTCTTGTTGAGTATCTGACGAGAAGCATTTAACCTAAATTATAGTTGGTAATAATCTAACAAGAACAAAAAATGAAAATTTACGCTTCAAAGAAAGTCGTCGCAATCGGTGGAGGCCATGGCTTAGGTCGTATGCTTGCTGCATTAAAAGACTTTGGTAGCAATGCAACTGGCATTGTTGCAACAACAGATAACGGTGGCTCAACCGGACGAATTCGAGACTGCCAAGGTGGTATCGCTTGGGGAGATACTCGTAACTGTATCAACCAATTGATCACTGAACCTTCCATCAGTTCGATGATGTTTGAGTACCGTTTTCGCGGCCAAGGTGAGCTAGACGGCCATAACTTAGGTAACCTAATGCTGACGGCATTGGATAACCTTTCCGTTCGCCCATTGGAAGCCATTAACCTAATTCGAAATATGCTCAAGGTCGATGTGAATATCGTCCCGATGACCGAGCACCCTTCCGATCTCACCGCGCTATCAATGGATGGTCGTTGGGTTACGGGTGAAACCAACGTTGACGACATGACAGAAAAACTGCGCATGATGGATCTGTCTCCAGAAGTGCCTGCTACCAAAGAAGCCGTTGCAGCCGTCGAACAAGCCGACTGTATCGTTCTTGGCCCTGGCAGCTTTCTGACCAGTGTAATGCCCCCTCTTCTCCTTCCTGAGATTGGGAAAGCCATCGCTGAGAACACCAAGGCTAAGGTTATTTTCATCGAAAACCTTTCGCCAGAGCATGGCCCTGCAGGAAAAATGACGCTTCAAGAACAGCTTGAATGGTGTGAACGTACCTGCAAAGCGAGAAAAATTGATGTTGTGCTGGGCAATGCGCCGCACCCTGAACTTGAAGGTCTTTGGAACTGCGTGACCACTGACCTTGCCTCTCCTAACCGAGATTGGCGACATGACCGTTTAAAACTTCAACAAGCAATTCGGGCTCAACTCGCTTAATGCTTGCAGCCTAGGCTAAACCACAGAAACCAGTAAAAACAAAAAAGGAGCATCATGCTCCTTTTTTAGTCTCTGTATCTCTACCTGTAGATTTAGCGATTAACCGCTTTAGAGATCAGTCATCAACTGCTGATATTCAGTATAAGTCGATAGTAGAAGTTCCTGCATATCTTGAAAATCAATATCTGTCACAGGCAATGCTTGCTTCACTTTTGCGTCTAAGCTAATAGCAAAACTACACAAAGAATCGGCACCAAAACTCGCAGCACTGCTCTTCAACGCATGGCTGATATCGGCCAAATACTTAGACGTATCGGTATCTTTGTTTAGCTCTAGGTGCTCGTGGTATCCCTTCAATTCACCTAAAAATATTTCCAGTAATACTGGGACATTCTCTTGCCCTATTTCGCCGGCAAGTTCATCAACTTTTTGCTGATTTAATACTTTCGTCATTATTATTTTCTTATTGTTTGGTGATTACTGCTTCGCATTCCACGTTTGCAACTTACGGTATATGGTCGAAGGACTCACATCTAAGAAGCCTGCTGCTCGGGGGATATTGCCATCACACGCTTTAATGGCCTGTTCGATGGCCGTTTTCTCAGTGATCCACAATGGGAAAATATCTTTTACCGTGATGTCTTCATTCTGCTTTTCTTTCAATCGCAGGCTGTTTTCAATCGGTTGGTTCAATGGGGGCGGAAGCATGTTTAGAGTAATCTCTTTACCGTTATTCAAAACCACCACGTTTCGCAACACGTTTTGTAGCTGACGAACGTTACCCGGCCACTCATATTGATTAAAGCGATCAAGTACTTCTTGAGCAAAACGTACAAACGCCTTCCCTTCCTCTACCGACATATAGCCTAGTAACGAGTACGCAATCTCGATGACATCTTCACCACGCTCACGTAATGGCGGCAAGTGCAGCGGAATCACGTATAAACGATAGTATAAATCTTCTCTAAAGCGACCTTCTTGTACTTCTTTCCAAGGGTCACGGTTGGTCGCACACACAAAACGAACGTCCACACTCTTCATCTTCGAAGAGCCGACTTTTTGAAAAGTACCGGTTTGAATAAAACGCAGAAGCTTGGTTTGCAGTTCAAGGTCCATCTCACACAACTCATCGAGGAACAGTGTTCCACCGTCAGCCAATTCAGCAGCACCTTGGCGATCCGTTGCCGCGCCAGTAAAGGCACCTTTTACGTGGCCAAACAGCTCACTTTCAATCAAGTCTTTAGGAATTGCCGCACAGTTGATGGCGATGAAAGGCTTATCACCACGCTTACTCGCCGCGTGAATCGCTTCTGCACATACCTCTTTACCCGTACCACTTTCACCGGTAATGAAAATACTCGCTTTACTCGATGCGGCGGAATCGATAGTTCGGTAAACCTGCTGCATAGTTTGGCTACTGCCAATAAAACCTTGATAGTTCTGGTTTCCCGGATGTTCCGAACTGTTCTTAAGCTTGGTAGCCTTACGGATTGCGTTGTTCACCGTAATACGAAGTCGGTCGGCTTCACATGGCTTGATAAGGAAATCTTGAGAACCATGACGCATTGCTTCTACGGCGGTATCGATAGAGCCGTGCGCTGTCATGAAGATAACGGGCACTTCAGGGTACTTTTGTTTTACAGCAAAGAGCACATCCATACCCGTCATATCAGGCAGACGTAGATCTAATAAAATAAGGTCAGGGATTCGATGATTCAAACTCTCAATTGCATCGCGGCCAGTGCCGACAATGTTGATATCAATTTCGAGCGGTGTAAGATACGAGCGATATAACGCTGCGACTGAAGCCGTATCCTCCACCATCAACAAATACTTTGATTTGTTATCTAACGTTTTTGATTGCATATCCTAGCCATTTATAATTTGCATTTCTTATTATAGTCGCATTCCGCTTTGCATTATGCAAATTAGCCACAATATTTGTGATGTATTTTTTTACTTACTTCAAACAATCAATGTTTTATCTATCTGGCACGAACGATGCAGTAATATAAATGACCTTCGGGTCACCTAGCCAACTGACGTTGTTAGTGAACCGAGTGTTCACAAACGTAAGCCAGTAGAACAATTACTACTGGCTGTTTTTTTGTCTGAACCACTCTCAATTCTTATCTTGAGGGTATGAACTTCTTGAGTAAGAAGTGAGACTAGCTGTTGGTAATGAATTGCTTTCTCATCTGTTCAATCTCATCACGCTTTTGCGCCGCCAACTCAAACTCCAGATTCTGAGCATGCTGATACATCGCAGCTTCTAGCTTACTGATCTCTTTATCAAGCTGCTGTGGCGTAAGCACTGCATAACTTTCAGATGGCTCAGCCACCTTAGATAGTGGAACTTGCTTAGATTGACGCTGCTGTTTCGACTTGGTGATGTCACCCAGCTCCATAATATCTTTGATATTACGTTTCAGCGCTTGTGGTGTAATACCTTGCTCTTCGTTGTAGGCCTGTTGTTTCTCACGACGACGATCGGTTTCATCAATCGCTTTTCTCATCGACTTAGTAATCGAGTCACCATATAAGATCGCCTTACCTTCGAGGTTACGCGCGGCACGACCAATGGTTTGGATCAGAGAACGCTCAGAACGCAAGAAGCCCTCTTTGTCTGCATCAAGAATCGCCACCAACGATACTTCCGGCATATCCAAACCTTCACGAAGTAAGTTAATACCCACTAACACGTCAAACTCGCCCAAACGTAAGTCTCGGATGATCTCGACACGCTCAACGGTATCGATATCAGAGTGCAAGTAACGCACTTTAACGCCATGCTCACTTAAGTATTCGGTTAAGTCTTCCGCCATTCTCTTAGTTAATGTTGTGACCAACACGCGCTCTTCTTTCACTGAACGGATTCTGATTTCAGACAACAAGTCATCCACCTGAGTCGCGACCGGTCTTACTTCAATGATCGGGTCTAACAGGCCAGTAGGACGCACCACTTGATCAGCAATCTCGCCATCTGATTTTTCAATCTCGTAATTACCCGGCGTTGCCGACACAAAAATCGTTTGTGGAGCTATAGACTCAAATTCTTCAAACTTCATTGGACGGTTATCCAATGCAGAAGGCAATCTAAAGCCAAACTCGACCAAGGTTTCTTTACGAGAACGGTCACCTTTATACATCGCACCAATTTGCGGCACAGTCACGTGTGACTCATCGATGATCAGCAAACCATCCTCAGGCAGGTAATCAAATAACGTTGGAGGCGCTTCCCCTTCCGCACGGCCGCTCAAGTATCGTGAATAGTTTTCGATACCGGAACAGAAGCCAAGCTCAGTCATCATTTCAATATCAAACTGAGTTCTTTGAGAAATACGCTGCTCTTCGAGAAGCTTATTGTTGTCTTTTAAGTATTGAGCACGATCTCGCAATTCATCCTTGATGTTCTCAATCGCCTCGAGGATTTTTTCTCTTGGGGTTACATAGTGAGTTTTTGGATAAACGGTAAAGCGCGGTAAGTCTCTTTGCTTAATCGCACCAGTCAGTGGATCAAAGATACTAATGCAATCGACTTCGTCATCGAACATCTCAATTCGAACCGCATCTTGGTCAGATTCAGCCGGAAAGATATCGATCACTTCACCACGAACTCGAAACTGACCACGTTCAAAAGCGACGTCGTTTCTTGAATATTGCAGTTCAGCCAAACGGCGCAAAATATCACGCTGATCCATCACCTCACCACGACTCAAGTGAAGCATCATCTTCAAATACGACTTAGGGTCACCAAGACCGTAGATCGCCGACACAGAAGCCACAATGATGGCGTCTTTTCGTTCTAGTAAGGCTTTGGTTGCCGAGAGCCTCATCTGTTCAATATGAGCGTTCACAGACGCATCTTTCTCGATGAACGTGTCCGTGGTTGGAACGTAGGCTTCAGGTTGGTAGTAATCATAGTAAGAAACGAAATACTCAACGGCATTGTTTGGAAAGAAAGATTTCATCTCACCGTAAAGTTGAGCCGCCAATGTCTTGTTAGGCGCTAATAGGATCGCAGGTCTTTGAGATTGGGAAATGACGTTGGCAAGGGTAAAGGTTTTACCAGAGCCCGTTACCCCTAATAGAGTTTGATGTGCCAAACCAGAATCTAGTCCATCTAATAATTTGGTTATCGCCGTCGGCTGGTCACCGGACGGGCTGTAGTCCGATACCAAGTCAAAGAGTTTGCTCATAGGTCGCCATTTCCATACTGTTTTTTTAATCAGGTCATTGTCACTCTAGGTGGAGTGTCGTTGCAACTATTATCTAGAGAAATGCATCTTAAGATCAGATATCAGTTATAGCTTTTATTTTTAGAACTTGGTATTATCCGTGCCCCTGCAAGATCTCTTCAGCTAAATTACTCGATTTTTAATCCACTACTTTTCCCCAAAAAATCTAAAAATACCGCTTGTTTTACTGTTCGGTTTATAATCTACAAAAGTTATACAATCGCGATATTTTGATATAAATCTTTTAAATACATTGAGTTAGATAAAATTTTTACATTTTTCGATTTATCCCAATGATTGTTGTTAAAGTTTCACACACACACTTATCCACAATTTTGGTGGATAACTAAAGCAAAGCTAAATCCAATAAGGTGTTCAAGAAAGTAAAGTTTTTTATCTTACTTTTTTCTGATATTTTTTATTGACAGAAATTCGGACAATTATTAGAATTCGCGTCGCTAACAAGCAATTCCCCTTTAGTTCAGTTGGTAGAACGGCGGACTGTTAATCCGTATGTCGCAAGTTCAAGTCTTGCAAGGGGAGCCAAATTCAGAAAAAAGCCCAATCTTTCGATTGGGCTTTTTTCGTATGTAACTGCGACTAACTTGTTCCAAGTTAATGTCACAAACTTAGCCGCTCACGTTCATCGTTGATCAAAAAAGCCACGAACTAATCCGTGGCTCACTTAACTTTTGAGACTACAAACTACCCGAGAAGTAATGGGTATCTCGTAGAATCCATTTATATTGCATTATAGGTGACGAGCGATCGTGTCCGTCAAAACCGCAGCTACCTTATCATCGCCAGCTTGATCGCCTTTACTGTAGGTATTGATCTGACGCTTCGATGAATCGTGGATATTAGTGATGGCTACCACTTCTCTCTCAATACCAAATCCAACCAACTTAATCATCAATTCTTTATTTTTGAATGAGTCGCCAACGATCACGATAGAGTTAAAATCTTTCAGTAGCTCTTTAGTCAGATCTTCAACTTGAACATCATTACTATTAATAAAAAAGATATCCGCAGATTTCGCAGAGCTTCGCTCTCCAGCAGACTTCAGTTGGATTTGCTGCATCTCATTGAACACACCATTATCTTGCGTTCCAATGGTAGATAGGCTCGCAGCATTAGAAGCCAAAGACAATAGCAGTGTACTAGCAAAAACAGTACTTTTAACAAAATTCATTCTCTTTACCCTCTAATAACTAAAGAATTGTTTCTTTCATGATGCGGAACGTTTGACCTTTATCGTCAATATCGCAATCGGTATCGATCGTAATGCCGTAGTTAGAATCTCTTTGGTATAAAGTTGACTCATTCTCATTAATTGACCAACTACTGCCATACATATTGAGATAGGCGCGCGAAACCGTCACCGCATTGCCGAATACCAGTTTTTGGTCAACACAAGTATTCCAATCAGCAGTGTAGTTTTCTTGCCACGTCTCATAGCTCTTTAGGTCGTAAACTCGGTACAGGTCTTCACCCCAAATTTCAGCAGCGTTCTTTACATGCCAAAATTCTGCAGATGGAGCATCTCTGTAATACCCAGCTTCTCCCACAGCTTTTGTATTAATAGTCTGGACAACCGAGTGGCCGATATCATTGCCTTCATCAACCGAGGTGTAATTCAACATATTGTGTGTCTGACTCGATTCTTTAGTTTGGCTAAAACCAAACCCAACACCCAGACCAGCAGACGGACCATCTGATTTGCTCGCTTCAAAAGAGCCAGTAATATCGAAACTAAAAGACGTACTCTCAGCTAACGAAATCTCTTTGTTCAAATTACTCGAACTTGGAAAGCTTTGCTGGTTCACAAACAGATTTCCATGTCGTCTTTGAGGGAGACAGTAATCGTTGTTTTTATCGTTTTCACACTCTTCAGACAAGTACTTCCAAGTCAGCCTTGATTGCTCTTTCGCATTATTAGGAGCCTCATCAACGGCTTTCTTGTGAGCCCAATTGTAGGCATTGTCACCTGACATGAAATTAAATTGAGAATTACCATGGAAGATCTGACCTAAGTATCCTTCTGGGTAATAAAAGTGTGGCGCAACTTTCTCATCTTCCCACTCGAAAAAATAGCCTCCGTCGGCAAGGGTTTGACGCGTGACATTCATGCTACCGTCAACCGCCATAATATAGTTAGTCTTATTTGACTGAGAAAACATCAACAAATCGATGGTACGTGCGACATCAACCTGTTCATGAATTTTGTACTTCTCCTTACCATAGCTATAAGCACCATTCTGAGAAGTGATAATAAATTGCTCTTCAATTTGACCATCTTCTATTCTGGCATGCTGACAGAGGTTCGCAATTTTTCCAGGTAAACCCTGCTGCTCTAGGTGATTGTTAATGTATTCTACTTTGGCATTAAAGATATCACAGGCTGTCGCAGGATCATCGTACGCAACATACTCATCAGCCCCTTTGAAGTAGGCATCATCAATTCCAGGGATAGGAGATGCATTAACATAGCCAGATAACATAGAGACTGTTATCAAGCTCAAACTGAAGTGTTTTAATTTCATCACTCGTTCCTTTTAACTGCATTTGCACCAATATCGATGCCTTTTAAAATTAGCGAGTAAAAAAAATATATTCACAATAAAGTTGTAATAAAAAAATCTATTTATCGTTGAATATACCTGAAAATACCAAATTGGACATTTTATATATCGCAGGAGAAGTTAAGACCGTTCATTTTAGATTCTTCGTCCTTAAACCTCCGATAACAATGGGAAATAAGCCGACCTTGTTCTACACGATACGAGAGGCCTGAATGTCCTATGTTAATTCTCTTCCGCCATATTAGTAGGTCTTCAAGTGAATCTACCTTCTCTATTTGAATTTGTATTTTTTCAAAGTATCCATCAAAGTTCATAATTCAACATCTTACCAAAGCCAAAAACCATACCAACTAGTTTTTATAATTAAGGTACTTATAAAAACCAAATTTCAAAAATTCGGTTAGCCAATCACTAACCAACCGATAATTGAGAGAATTATTTTTTTATAATGTAAAAAGCCACACTAAAGTGGCTTTTTATTTAACGATGGTGACCTCTGGGCTGCATTGATGGCTAATCAACCTCACAGCTTACTATCACCAAACACACTCTAATGTTTCACTATTTACAATAAACCAAATGAGTCAAGTAGTACTGAAAATCAAGTAATTTCAAGAAAAATCAACATTTAGAATATGTTCATTTATAAGTTAGACTCAATTCCCAGTCAGAGAATTCAAAGTTATCCATCTCAATAATGAACAGCCCATTTTCGCTAACTGGCAGCTCCTTAGTCGCTTTGATGTACGTATTTATAGGCTCAAGATATTTGTCCGCTGATGTCCACAAATGATGCGCATGATCATAAATATATACGACATCACCATTCTGGATGCAGCTTTCGGATTCTGTTGGGCGGCTGATCTTCATGAAGTCAGAAGAGTCGTGATCTTCGGTATAATACGTATTACTACTATAGGTCCAGTAGTAATCTTTATAATCATCTTTCCTTGAGATCTGAACATAGTCATTGTCGTGAATACAAGTACCATTATATGGATGCCAGTTATCTAACTTAAACTTAGCGTTGGATTGCTCTCCATCGCGACCGTAGGTAAGCCAGCCATTAGGCACATTTGGATCCGCGTAAACATATTCACCAGTCGATCGATGCTTTAGCCTGATTGAGTTATATGGCTTATTGATTGGACGCACACTATGAATTGGCGTGCTTTCATCTGCATACTCAAACGCAGCGACAGGGAAATGGTCTGAATACTCATAAAAGTAATACGGCTCCTGTGTGCCAGGTAAAGCAACTCTATCCGATGCGATATCTAACACTTGGTTGTGCCAGTTCTTGGGTTGCTTGTGACTACGCTCGACCAGAACATAGTCAAGTAATTGCCCTTTTAGATCAGAATAGTTTGCGTGTGCTAAACCATTTACTGCAGGGTCCCATGAGTAAGGCGCACCGGCGTAATTGGTCGGCTCTGCTACATTTAAGGTCTCGAGCATTGAAGAAAACTCTTGTGACTCTTTTGCTACATTTAGATCACCAGCAATAAAAAACATTTCGTCAGCTGAGCGATTTGCCCCGAAAATATAATTCTCTATTTGTGCAAACTGGTCTTGTCTAACCACAGAGGGAGGAGTTTTGCAGGTATCATCATCAGCTTGAACGTGAGTGCCGATAATATTGTATCTCTCTCCACCTTTATTAATGACGGTATGTATAAAACCTTTTTGAGATGCCCAGTCTGCACCGCACCCATCTCTGAAGATCACTTGTGACTTGTACTCAATCGGATATTTACTGAATACAATCACGCCGCCATCATCAAGAGATGTCGATCGCCAACCTTCAGTGTGATCCCAGCCATTTTTTGTACGGCCTAAGACAGGAGTTAAATATCCAAACTTCTGAGCGAGTGCATCGATAAGTATTTGGCTCGCTTGGTTGTCGAACACTTCGTTAAATATAACCACGTCAGTATCATCAAAAACCGAAGAGTTCGCCAATAACTGTGCTCGTTTATTTGGATTAGTCCCACCAACGAAAACGCCGAGACGATGATCCAGCATATAAACGTTATAATTCATTATCTTGGGGGGTGAGCTGATCTCCTCAGCTAGCGAATTAAGACTGATCAGTATGAGCAAGACTGATATTAGATATTTAGTCATGGTTAGTGCATCTCCTATTAAACTGAGATGCATCCTCCCATAATGACACAATTGATAATAATGAAATAGACCTAAAAAAAATATCAAACCATAGTTAAAATATTAATAGTCATCATAAAAACCTTCAATTGGTAAATCCTCAACTTTTACAGCAACCATTTTCTTTACAGGACTATTTGAAATGATAAGCATATATTGGTTCGGCAACTCTTCAACAACTTGAACCGATTTAAAAAACGATAGCTTTTTTCGCGCTTCAATATATTTATCATAAACGAGCATGTCGTCATCATGTTCAAAATCAATGTCTCCATGATCAACGCGTTCTTCACGCAAGCTTACATTAAATAGCCCATTACTCTTGCGAATAAATTTTCCTTTTGTGTAAATATCTAAGGTGTTATTGAGTCCAGCTTCTTTTATAATCGTAACCGCCTCAAAATTTTCATCACTGATCACGACGTCCATGTGCTCCGTGGCCATATAGTCACCATCTATTGTCATATAAAGGGTCGTAGAGTTGACCAAAACATTATTTTTCGAACGTAGACTATATGCAATGGAAACCAGCATTAAACAAAGACAACACAGAAGAAAGTAAACACTTTTATTTTTAGTGAACATAGCGACTAAGCTCCGCTTTAACCATACCAACCAGATCATCCGTTGATTGAGGAGATTCAAACAAAACCACTAAATTGACAGGCGGTGCCAGTGGCTTGAGTATTACAATAGATAAACTTTCTTGAGAATGAGCAAGGATCAATCGGCTTAACCTACCTTGTTTAACTTCTTGAGAAACCAAAAGCTTAACGCCTTTTGCAACCAATTTGGCCTCTTCTTCATTATCACAATAGACAGTTAAAGCTTCGCTAGAAAACATTTTAGTCAGTGGAAGCCAGCTCGTTAACTTAGGGGCTTTTGCAGTGAACACCAACGGAAACAATGCCGCAATCGCTATGAATAAGCAGCCTAGAACAATATAGATTTGATTACGTCCGAATGTGAATCGTGTGTTTTTTTCGGAACTCTCTTCAAAGCTCTCAGTCTTACAACTTGGGTCTCCAGCTAATAAGTTGTCTTGGTTATCTGATTTATCATCATCGTCTTCTAGCCACAACACCGCCTCACTTTCGAGTTTATAACCAACCTTAGCGACCGTTTTTAGATACTTTTGTTGCTTCCCATTATCCTCAAGCAAAGTACGTATCGCGCTGATCGATTGTGTCAGTGAGCCTTCAGAGACATGTTTTCCTGGCCAAGCTCTTTTCAACAAATCTTCTTTAGTATTAATTTTTCCAGCGTTTTCACACAACATTAGAATCACAAGATGATCGTGATAGCCGATGCGCTTTTCTTCATTTTTGAGTAAATCAGTCACTAACGGGTGGTCTAAGTGGATTAACCAATCATTTACTTTGTACATAAATTAGCCTTGAAAAATGAATAACCATAATATTTATACAAATATATTTTCCATGGATAAATATTGGGGTTATTTAAAATAATTTTTATATGTCACTTGATTCATTCAACCATTTACCACTAACCGAACGTTAACAGGATTAATTAAATGGTTATTTAAAAAGGCAAAATAAGTAACTTTTTTGTAAACGCAACTATATATAAAAAAAACACCGTCATGAAACAAAAAAAACTAAAATACAGATATTTAAAAATTGACAACTAATTCATAAAAAAATAACAGATAATTACATTGGATTATTAAGAAATATTTAAACTTAGTTCAAAAATTGACTAATAATGACAAGAAATGTCTTTTAATTTTTTTTCTTACTTATAAGCACATCCGGTTATCTACGTTCACTAAAGGTTTCACTTACAACAAATTAATGTTTACAGATTAAGTTTTTGCGCACGTTAGGCTCATTTTAGGCTGACTATATTGGCTATCACCACCATCTCTATCGTGAAACCGATTTCTTAAAAGCTGATGCGTATAAGTCCTAAATCAAAGTAAAACTCCTAGCTTTAAACAAGAAAGATTGACAACATACTCGTTAAAATTGTTAATTTCATGCTCAAGAAAACCATACCCAACAGCCGTTGTACTTCCATGCCGCGAGCGTTTGTCGTAGGTTTTAGCCCAACCGATTTGTTGCGATTACATCTGCTATCCTCTTATTAAGCGTATAAATTTCCATCAGACATACAAAACCACACCGTTCACTGGTTGTTATTAGGTGAGCAAAGCAGGATAATATCGGGATCGGAATCTCAAGAATTAATCCATTATGACCGAATACCTTTTGTTGTTGGTTGGCACAGTGCTGGTCAATAACTTTGTGCTAGTGAAGTTTTTAGGGCTATGTCCTTTCATGGGAGTCTCCAAGAAACTGGAGACTGCGATTGGCATGGGCCTCGCGACGACTTTCGTTCTGACGTTAGCGTCGGTCTCTGCATACCTAGTAGAAACCTACATCCTTACCCCTCTGGGTATTGAATACCTGCGTACCATGAGCTTCATCTTGGTTATCGCGGTGGTTGTTCAATTTACGGAAATGGTGGTTCACAAAACCAGCCCGACTCTTTATCGCCTATTGGGTATCTTCCTACCTCTTATCACTACCAACTGCGCGGTGTTAGGTGTGGCACTTTTGAACATCAATGAAAACCACAACTTCATTCAGTCGATCATCTATGGTTTCGGCGCAGCGGTGGGTTTCTCTCTTGTTCTGATCCTGTTTGCTGCGATGCGTGAGCGTATTGCGGTTGCTGATGTTCCAATGCCATTCAAAGGTGCTTCGATTGCGATGATCACAGCAGGCCTAATGTCTCTGGCATTTATGGGCTTTACTGGGTTGGTGAAATAAGCATGAGTACCATTTTAATTGCGATCATTGCGCTAGCCGTTTTAGCCGCTATTTTTGGCGCTATTTTAGGCTTTGCTTCTATCCGTTTTAAAGTAGAAGCCGATCCTATCGTTGATCAAATCGATACCATTTTACCGCAAACTCAATGTGGCCAATGTGGCTACCCAGGTTGTCGCCCATACGCAGAGGCGATCGCTAACGGAGACAAGATCAACAAATGTCCTCCTGGCGGCCAAGCAACCATTGAGAAGCTAGCAGACTTAATGGGCGTAGAAGTTGAAGATTCCGCTCACGACTTAGATAACAAAGTAAAAACTGTTGCTTTCATTCATGAAGACATGTGTATCGGTTGTACTAAGTGTATTCAAGCTTGCCCTGTCGACGCTATTGTTGGCGGTACCAAGGCTCTGCACACAGTAATCAAAGACGAATGTACAGGTTGTGACTTATGTGTCGCACCGTGCCCTACTGACTGTATCGAAATGATTCCAGTGGCAACAACGACTGAAAATTGGAAATGGCAGATGAACATCATTCCTGTTACTGACATCACTAACCAAGCGACTGATGCGACTGCGTCAGAGCCTAAGGCATAGGGTTAGTATGATCTCTTTAATTGAACAAATTCGCACGGGCTCTATTTGGAACTTTCCGGGCGGCGTGCACCCTGCTGAAAACAAGAAACAGTCCAATACCACTGACATCGTTCATGCCAGACTTCCCGAGGAAATCGTTCTTCCTGTAAAACAACACATCGGTAAGCCAGGTAACTTATTGGTTGCTGCGGGTGACACCGTGCTAAAAGGCCAACAACTTACTGCCTTAGATACTGGTTTTACGTTACCTGTACACGCACCAACGTCAGGTGTGATTACCGCTATCGAACCAAGAACTACCGCTCACCCTTCAGGCTTGAGCGAAATGTGCGTAGTTATTAAACCTGATGGCTTAGACACTTGGATTGAAAAAAATCCAGTTGAAGATTTCTCGACAAAGACTTCTGACGAACTGCTTGATGTGATTCGCCAAGCCGGTATTTCAGGCATGGGCGGCGCAGGCTTCCCTACGGCTAAGAAGCTTCAATCAGGCCTTGGTCGTACCGACATTTTGATCGTCAACGCTGCGGAATGTGAACCTTACATCACCTCTGATGACAAGTTGCTTCAAGAACATGCCGACGAAGTATTAAAAGGCATCGAAGTCGTTGAACACATCCTTCAGCCAAAGCTGACGGTTATCGGTATTGAAGACAACAAGCCAAACGCGATAAAAGCGCTTGAGATTGCAGCGAAAGACAAAGATATCGTCATTCGTGTTATCCCAACTAAGTATCCTTCTGGTGGTGAGAAACAGCTGATCAAGATCCTCACCAACAAAGAGGTTCCGGCTGGCGGCATTCCTGCAGACATTGGTGTTTTGGTTCAAAACGTCGGCTCGCTTTACTCAATTAAGAGAGCGGTAATCGACGGTGAACCAGTGGTCAACCGCGTGGTGACTTTAACCGGTAAAACCTTTAAGCAACCTCGTAACGTGTGGGCACTATTAGGTACACCAGTACACGAGTTACTAGAAGAGTTTGGCTACAAAGCGGATAAAAAACTGCCACGTTTGATTTTGGGCGGCCCGATGATGGGCTTTACCTTGCCGCATGCCAATGTGCCAATCACTAAAACGTCGAACTGTATTTTAGCGCCAACGCGTCGTGAGATCTCACCAAGCACTTACGAGATGGAATGTATTCGTTGCAGCGCGTGTGCTGAAGCTTGTCCTGCGTCTCTACTTCCTCAACAACTGCAATGGCATGCCAAAGCCAACGAGTTGGATAAGTGTGAAGAGCTGAATATTAAAGACTGTATTGAATGTGGTGCTTGTGCGTTTGTCTGCCCAAGTGAAATCCCTCTTGTTCAGTACTATCGCCAAGCGAAAGCCGAAATCAAAACTCGAAAAGATGAAGCCGCTGCTGCAGAGCGCGCCAAGATTCGTTTCGAAGAGAAAAACGCTCGTATGGAGCGTGACAAAGCAGAACGTGAAAACCGCTTCAAGAAAGCTGCTGACAACCGTCGTAAAGATATGAAGTCTGCGGATGGGGATGATGCGATTGCAGCTGCAATTGCTCGCGTTAAAGCGCAAAAAGCTGCGGCAGACCAAGCTCCTAATACGGAATCCGCAGTGAAACCTGCGGTAGCCGCTGCAATTGCGAAGGCAAAAGCGAAACAAGCTGCGGCTCAGAAAGCGGATAGCACTGAACCTGACAATTCTGAAATGTCAAAACTGCGCGAAGAGCGTAAACGACAAGCTAGAGAACGCAAAGCACAACAAGCTTCAGCTGAGACTCAAGCCGAAAACTCTGGTGATGGCAAGAAAGATGCCGTTGCTGCGGCCATTGCTCGTGCTAAAGCCAAGAAAGCACAACAAGCGGAATCTGCTGCTGACGCTCCGGTTGAAAGCTCTGGCGATGCCAAGAAAGATGCGGTCGCTGCCGCTATTGCGCGCGCCAAGGCGAAGAAAGCTCAACAAGCTGAATCGGCTGTTGACGCTCCAGCTGAAAGCTCTGGCGATGCTAAGAAAGACGCAGTTGCTGCGGCCATTGCTCGTGCTAAAGCCAGGAAAGCTCAACAAGCGGAGTCAGCTTCTGATGCTCCGGCTGAAAGTACTGGCGATGCCAAGAAAGATGCAGTTGCTGCCACTATCGCTCGCGCTAAAGCGAAGAAAGCGCAACAAGCTGAAGCCGTTACTCAAACAGAAAGTGAAACTCCGGTTGAAAGCTCTGGCGACGCTAAGAAAGACGCCGTTGCTGCAGCTATCGCTCGTGCCAAAGCGAAGAAGGCGCAGCAAGCGAAACAGGCTGAGACAGTAGAAACTCCTAAGCCAGTACTCGAAGTGGTAGCTGAAACTCAACCAGAAGCTGTCGATCCTAAGAAAGCTGCTGTTGCTGCCGCTATCGCACGCGCTAAAGCGAAGAAAGCACAGCAAGCTAAGCAGGTCGAAGCTCAAGAAGTCGCTCCCGAACCTGTGGCTGAACCTTTAGTTGAAAAAGAGACTGTGGTTGAAGCTGAGGCTCAATCAGAACCCGCCGACCCTAAGAAAGCAGCCATTGCTGCCGCAATTGCTCGTGCTAAAGCAAGAAAAGCGCAGCAAGAGCAAGATAAAAAGAACAATGAGGAGAAAGAGTAGTGGCCTTCTTTATCGCCAGCTCACCGCACGCACACAATCGTAGAAGCACCCCAGATCTCATGAAATGGGTGGCTATTTGTGCATTGCCAGGTCTACTAGCTCAAACCTACTTCTTTGGATGGGGTACGCTCATCCAGTTAGTATTTGCTATCGCACTTGCTGTTACCTTTGAAGCTGCCGTAATGCTGTTGAGAAAACGTCCACCAGTAATGGCGCTACGTGATTACAGTGCTGTTGTTACTGCTTGGCTACTCAGTGTCGCTATTCCTCCACACTCACCGTGGTGGGTTCTAGTGATAGGTATGTTCTTCGCAATTATCATCGCTAAGCACCTATATGGCGGCCTTGGGCAAAATCCATTTAACCCAGCGATGATCGCTTACGTTGTTTTGTTGATCTCATTCCCTGTTCAAATGACCAGTTGGAATGCACCGAGCAGTTTAACAGCTGAAGCAACAAGTTTTGTTGACTCATTTTTGATGATCTTTACAGGCTTCAACAATGAGGGGCTGTCTCTACAGCAAGCTCGTTTAGGTATAGATGGCACCACAATGGCGACGCCGCTTGATGCATTTAAAACCGCATTAACGGCAGGCAACACCGCTTATGAAGCTCTGTCTCAACCGCAATTCAGCTGGCTAGCTGGCGTGGGTTGGGAGTGGGTGAACCTTGCCTACCTAATTGGTGGCTTGGTACTTATTAAGCAACGCGTGATTCAATGGCATATTCCTGTGGCTTTCATCGGCAGCCTTGCGCTGTTTAGCCTAGTGTTCTTAATCTTAACTCCAGGTGAAACTGCTTCTCCAACCATTCATCTATTGTCTGGTGCGACTATGCTAGGCGCATTTTTCATTGCGACCGACCCAGTTTCAGCATCAACAACAGTGAAAGGTCGCTTAGTGTTTGGCGCTCTGATCGGCGGTTTGGTATTTATCATCCGCAGTTGGGGTGGTTTCCCTGATGGCGTGGCGTTTGCTGTATTGTTAGCCAACATGTGTGTTCCACTGATTGACTACTACACCAAACCTCGTACATACGGTCACTAAGGAGCGGATGCCATGCTAAATGCAATTAAGAAAAACGGCCTTGTACTCGCGATTTTTGCGTGTGCATCGACAGGTTTAGTGGCGGTAACCCACTACCTAACAAAAGATCAGATCAAACAGCAAGAACAAGCTCAGTTACTGTCTGTTCTTAACCAAGTGATCCCGCACGATCTTCACGACAACGAACTGTTTTCGTCTTGTACTTTAGTACAAGCAGAAGAGCTTGGTACTGAGCAAGCGATGCCAGCTTACATCGCTAAACTTAACGGTGAGCCAAGCGCGATTGCGATCGAAGCGATTGCACCAGACGGCTACAATGGCGCGATTAAAGTCATTGTTGGAATGAAGATCGACGGTACTATTTTAGGTACTCGTGTGCTTTCTCACCAAGAAACTCCAGGTTTGGGTGATAAGATTGATTTGCGTGTAAGTGATTGGATTCTTTCGTTTGCAGGCAAACAAGTAACAGATTCTAATCTTGACCGTTGGAAGGTTCGTAAAGACGGTGGTGACTTTGACCAGTTTACTGGCGCGACCATTACTCCTAGAGCGGTCGTGAAATCTGTCAAACAAGCGGTTCAGTACGTTAACCAAAACAACCAAGCATTGCTTGCTCAACCTCTAAATTGTGGTGGTGAATAATGAGTGACCATAAAACACTGATCAAAAATGGCATGTGGGCCAATAACCCCGCCCTAGTGCAACTTCTTGGGTTATGTCCACTGCTGGCTGTATCGTCAACAGTCACTAACGCGCTTGGGCTCGGCATTGCTACCTTACTTGTACTGGTCGGCTCAAACGTTTCTGTTTCTTTGGTTCGTAACCATGTACCAAAAGAAGTGCGTATCCCAGTATTCGTAATGATCATTGCATCGCTAGTAACGTGTGTTCAACTACTGATGAACGCATACGCCTATGGGCTTTACCTATCTTTGGGTATATTTATCCCGCTGATCGTAACCAACTGTATAATCATCGGTCGTGCAGAGGCCTTCGCTTCAAAAAATGAAGTGCTACCAGCGGCTCAAGATGGTTTTTGGATGGGTCTAGGCATGACATCAGTATTGGTCGTGTTAGGTGCGATGCGTGAGATTATTGGTAACGGGACCCTATTTGATGGCGCAGACCTGCTGCTTGGTGACTGGGCTTCTGTGTTACGAATCCAGATATTCCAATTTGATAACAGCTTCTTGTTAGCCCTGCTTCCACCGGGTGCCTTTATTGGTGTTGGTTTCTTAATTGCTTTGAAAAACATCATCGATAACCAAGCAAAATCTAGACAACCAAAACAAGAGAAACCAGTCATTGAACGCGCTCGCGTTACCAATGCCTAATAAGTTAAATTAGCTTAAACTCCGCTGATCTAGCTCAATCACTCAGCGGGGAAAATCAGATCTAAACATTATATATAATAATGACGCTCATAAGAGCGCGTAACCGATGATAAAGAAGAAGCAATCCAAGCTTCATGCCCTAACTATTTGAAAGTAATGTCGCTATGAACAATGTAAAACGAGTAGAAATACTTGAGCGTTTAAGAGAAAACAACCCAAAACCAGAAACCGAGCTTAACTGGAACAGCCCTTTCGAGTTGCTGATCGCTGTGCTGTTATCTGCGCAAGCAACCGATGTCAGCGTCAACAAAGCCACGGATAAGCTTTACCCTGTGGCTAATACTCCACAAGCAATTTTCGACTTAGGTGTTGATGGCTTAAAAGAGTACATCAAAACTATCGGCTTATTTAACTCAAAAGCAGAAAACACTATCAAAACGTGTCGTATGCTGCTTGACCTACACAATGGTGAAGTACCGGAAGATCGCGCTGCATTAGAAGCCCTTCCAGGCGTTGGTCGTAAAACAGCAAACGTAGTATTGAACACAGCCTTTGGTTGGCCAACCATTGCCGTTGATACACACATCTATCGTGTATCAAACCGCACTAAGTTAGCGATGGGTAAAACCGTCGACGATGTCGAGGCAAAGCTGCTCAAAGTTATTCCCAAAGAATTCAAACTGGATGTCCACCATTGGCTCATTCTTCATGGTCGTTACACCTGTGTCGCGCGTAAACCACGCTGTGGCAGCTGTATCATTGAAGACTTGTGTGAGTTCAAAGAGAAAACGGACGTCTAGGCTCATAAGCTGTTAGCCCTAAGCGAAAGAAGCTAACAAGCCTATTGGCCAAAAAAGCACCGCGTTTATCCTGCGGCATAAAACAGAATTACAAAAACGTATACATAATTAAAGCTAGGAGCAAATCATGTCAAACGGTCGTATTTTACACACCATGCTACGCGTTGGTGATCTAGACAAGTCTATCGAGTTCTACACCAATGTAATGGGCATGCAGCTATTACGTAAGAACGAAAACAAAGAGTACGAATACACACTGGCTTTCGTTGGCTTTGGTGACGAATCTCAAGGTGCTGTGATTGAGCTGACTTACAACTGGGGCACGACTGAATATGACCTTGGCTCAGCTTTTGGTCACGTTGCTATCGGTGTTGATGACATCTACACAACGTGTGATGCGATTAAAGCAGCAGGCGGTAATGTGACACGTGAAGCTGGCCCGGTTAAAGGCGGCTCTACTCACATCGCATTCGTTAAAGATCCTGACGGTTACATGATTGAGCTTATTCAGAACAAACAAGCAAGTGCCGGTCTAGAAGGTTAATTCCTCAACCTCTTTGCGAATTTGGGCTTGAACGCCTGATGAAATGAAAAAAAGAAGTGAGCACTGTGCTCGCTTCTTTTTTATGTTTCCACGCACGAACAATACCCTTCACCAATTATTATTAACAATCTCACCAATGAAACTTTACATGATAATGATTATCATTTAAATTAAACACCTATTGATTAGTGAGGTAACACAATGATTAGCGAATGGGAAAAACACACGTTACTTGCCGATACTGCATTGCAGCTCGACGATCCTGTACGAAGTATTCTCCACTATCAGCAAGCATTGAACTTGAGCGAAGAAATCACTGAGCGTACCGATATTCAGGCTGACGAACGCCTACTGATCTCTGTGATCTCTTGCCACAATCTCGCGCAATTCTGGCGATGGGCTGGTGATACCGAATACGAGCTCAAGTATCTTCAATTGGCTTCAGAAAAAGTGCTGACACTGATCCCGCAGTGCCCAAACACTCAATGTTCCAGCTTTATCGATTCTATTGGTTGCTGTAAGAAAGCGCTGATCGATTTCATGAAACGCCATCCCAATCCTAAAATTGCTTCTATGGTAGAAAAGATCGATACCGCGACCAACTGTGAAATGATCGCTCGTTTCCGCTTGAACTAAACGAGTTGCGTTTAGACAATGGCTCCAAATTTTAAAGACAAAAAAGCCCGTCATTACGACGGGCTATCTGATTTCAAAACAAGCAATTATTCTGCTTAAACCTGCGTACGACCTAAAGAGATAACAACGCGTCGGTTCTTGTCTTTACCAATTGGCGAATTGTTGTCTGCAATCGGGCGACGTTTACCATAGCCCTGAACTTGGATACGATCTTCTGGCAAGCCTAAAGATTTGAAGTACTCTCTTAACGATTCCGCTCTGCGCTCTGAAAGGTTTTGGCTAATACCTTTGCTGTCGACAGAATCGGTGTACGTTGCCACCAGCACAAGATCGATGTCTTGGTTATAGCGAACGTAATCGGCGATCTGGCTCAGCCTTTTGCGCGACGACTTGTTCAGCTGATCACTGTTACGGTCATAGTGCAAAATAGTGAAAGAGATATCTTCAAAGCTGTAAGGCAGCAGGTTAGCAACACAGTCACTGAACACATTGTATTTTTCTTGGAATAACACCGATGACAGCGACACTTCGATTCGCTGGTCGCGGCTCTGCCACTCTTGGTAACTGAATGTCGGGTAGCGCCCTTTCTCCAACTCACTCAAGATTCCCCACGCCGTTTGACCGCCAACGTAGCCATCAAATTGTTGGAAGAACTTAATGGTTGTCATGCGATCAGCACTTTCACCCGGACGCCAAGGTGGCGGCATCGAAATCAAGCTGACATTACGCGTAGCACCCATCGGGCGACGCATTTTAAGCTCAAAGTCCAAAATGATTTTTTTACTCGCGCGAGATGAGAACTCAGCATCACCAAAATTTGGGATAGGGTGAACCAAGCGGCATTCGAGTGGCGTGTTGGCCACCATCTCCCACGTTGACTGTTGAGGAGATGCTCCGTAACGCTTTTCTTGTGCCATTACTGGTGACGACATAAGTAGCGAAAATAGCATTGAACCTGTTATGAGTTGTTTCTTCATAAAGTGGAGTATCTCTTAAGCAATTCGTTTAACAATGCAGCCAATTGCCGCATTTTTCTCTCACGTTTAAATATGCAATTATCAAGCCGCAATGGATTAGGTAATTTATGATTTATTGCCCTTCCCTAGTTTTTATCACTGCTATTATCTGCAATAATGCAGCCTTAATCACACTTATTTGGGCTAACATGACTGTAGAAAACGAAGCTCTGACCCTAAAAAAACGCTTTCGTGGCTATTTTCCAGTGGTCATCGACGTGGAAACCGCAGGGTTTAACGCTGAAACCGATGCATTATTAGAAATCTGTGCCATTACGTTAAAAATGGATGAGAACGGAGATCTGCACCCTGCATCAACGCTTCATTTTCACATTGAGCCTTTTGAAGGCGCAAATATAGAGCAGGCAGCATTAGACTTTAACGGAATTAAAGACCCATTTAGCCCATTACGTGGTGCTGTGTCGGAACAAGAAGCCCTTAAAGAAATCTACAAGCTAGTGAGAAAAGAACAAAAAGCTTCAGATTGCAGTCGCGCAATCATGGTTGCTCACAACGCTACATTCGATTTGAACTTCGTTAATGCGGCAAGTGAGCGCTGTAAGCTTAAACGCGTCCCTTTCCATCCATTTGCTACTTTTGACACTGCAGCTCTTAGTGGTCTTGCCTACGGTCAAACCGTTTTGGCTAAAGCTTGCCGCACTGCAGGGATGGAATTTGACAACAAAGAAGCACACTCTGCTTTGTATGATACGCAAAAAACCACAGAGTTATTTTGCGGCATTGTAAACAAATGGAAAGCCCTTGGTGGTTGGCCTCTTGTTGACGAAGAATAAAAAATAGAGTCGGTAAACGTTCACTCGTATTGCCTTCATAAAAAACACAACATCCCGAGAATAATATGAATCCTGTTGTAATTTCAGTTTGCATCATGCTTGTTTTAGCTTTGATGCGCGTAAACGTAGTCGTTGCTCTCACGTTCAGCGCAATTATCGGTGGCGTAGCCTCTGGTATGGGCTTGAACGACGCAGTCGCGGCTTTCGAAAGTGGATTAGGTGGCGGTGCAACTATCGCACTTAGCTACGCTATGCTTGGTACATTCGCTGTTGCTATCTCACGTTCTGGTATCACAGATCTCCTTGCTCAAAGTGTTATCAAACGCATTCACGGTAAAGAGAACAGTGCAGCATCGACTGGTCTTAAATACGGCATCCTTGCGTCGTTGATCTTAGTGACCATGTCTTCACAAAACGTGATTCCTGTACATATCGCCTTCATCCCAATCTTAATCCCACCTCTACTAGGCGTATTCGCAAAAATGAACCTAGACCGTCGTCTAGTTGCGTGTGTGCTTACTTTTGGTCTGATTACGCCTTACATGGTGTTACCGATTGGTTTTGGCGGCATCTTCCTAAACAACATCCTGCTTAAAAACCTTCACGACAATGGTCTTGAAAACGTTGTAGCGAGCCAAGTACCTATGGCAATGTTGTTACCAGCAGCAGGCATGATCTTCGGCCTTCTTACCGCAGTATTCTTTACTTACCGTAAGCCTCGCCAATACAAAGAAACCTCTCACACTGTTGTTTCAACAGAAGTGAAAGAGATCAACAAGAAGCACATCCTAGTTGCAGCGGCTGGTATCGTAGCAGCGCTAACAGTTCAACTGTCGACGGGTTCTATGATCATCGGTGCTCTAGCGGGCTTCATGGTATTTACCTTCGGTGGCGTCATTGCTTGGAAAGAGACACAAGATGTTTTCACCAAGGGCGTTCATATGATGGCAATGATCGGTTTCATCATGATTGCAGCGGCAGGTTTCGCGGCAGTTATGAAGCAAACGGGTGGCGTTGAATCTCTGGTTGAAGCTCTTTCAACTAGCATCGGTGACAATAAACCACTAGCAGCGCTACTTATGCTAGTGGTTGGTCTACTGGTAACAATGGGCATTGGTTCTTCGTTCTCTACGATTCCAATCCTTGCAACTATCTACGTTCCACTAGCAGCAGCATTTGGTTTCTCACCAATGGCAACGATCGCTCTAGTAGGTACAGCAGCAGCACTTGGTGATGCAGGTTCTCCGGCTTCTGACTCAACATTAGGTCCAACGTCTGGTCTAAATGCTGATGGTCAACATGAGCACGTATGGGAAACCGTAGTACCGACGTTCTTGCACTACAACATCCCACTGATCGTATTCGGTTGGATTGCAGCTATGGTTCTGTAGTTAAAGAGTCCTACGCTATCTTTTATAAAGACCGCCTCGTGCGGTCTTTTTTGTATCTGGATTCTTACCTATATTTTCAAACACGCTAACCTTCTGAACCAACGTCACTTTCTATACATTACCCCGTGCGCATTCATATGCAACTTATGGCTATTCATTGAAATCACTTCTACACTTAAGTGGTTAATAAATAAGCCGCTAATTCATAGAGAATACCAATCACAGTAAGTAAATGATCAGAAATAGCGCAGGAAAAAGGTTCGAGAACAAGGCAGATTTTTTGGTAAGTAGTTATTCTACAATCAAAAATTCTAACGCAGTTATCGAGCGTTTTAACCAGCTAGGATGATTAGTTGTTTACTACGATTGGGGTAATAAAGTGGCAAGACTCAATACGTCAGAAGGCTACTATATGGATATACTCGCCCGTTCGCGCTATCTCATCATTGATGACAGCAGTGTGATTCAAAGTGCAACACGCGCACTGCTTATCAAGTTAGGCGTACCAAATAACAATGTAATTAGTGCTTCCAATGCACAAAATGCGATTGGGGCTTGCCGCACACATCGGTTCGATATCTTATTGATTGACCACGATTTAGGCTCAGGAAGTAATGGCTTACAACTGCTTGAGTTTTTGCAGCAAAAAGAATTGATCAAGCCACAAACGATTGTCTTTATCGTCACTGGTAATGACAGCCAAGATACCTTCTTTGGTTATGCTAACTTCGAGCCTGATGGTTACTTGATTAAACCAATACGTGCCGATGACATAATAAAAAGAGTTACGTCGGCACTCTCTCGACAACAATACTTTTCAACATTAGAGCAGGCCTATCTCAAGAACGGACTCAACGCGGTAAAGCCACTCTTTGGACAAGCCCCTGACTCGTCGACATTGAAAGATGCCATCATCTATATGGCGAACATTCTGATAAAAAACCAACACCTCGATGAAGCACAAGCCATGTTGAATGGACTGCTGCAGCTTCATGATTACCAGCCTGCAAAGATCAAGCTCGTTGAAATCCATATCGCCAAACAGCATTATCACGACGCCCTCAGTCAAATAGATGGCTTGATTGAAGACAACCCTCGCAATATCAAGCTACAACAGCTTAAGGTTAAGATCTGCTTAAATACCAGTGACTTCGAGTCAGCTAACACTCTCATTGAGCAAGTGCTCACCGTCAATGGCAGCAACATCGAACTGACCAACACCATGGTTTGGCTTCAATTGCTCGATAACAATGTCGAACAAGCGACTCTGTACCTCAAATCGCTAGCCCAACTAGTCCCGCATTCGATTTGGGACTCAGCAGGTAAGCGAGCACTTATCTTGTGGGTAGACAGTTTAACCCTCTCTCAAAAAGAGTTAGTAAACTGGAAGCCAGAAGCCGCTTGGCAAAGGCTCTCTCACTCCGAAAAATCGAATGCGCTTAGTAAACCACTATTGAAGCTTTGCCGTACCTTGCAGCTCATTCAACTTGATCAGCAAGAGGTTGCGAAAGAGCGTATTGAGAGCATTTCAATGAATGAGTTCTCAGACAATGATGTCGAAGCCTTCTTCTTGTTGGCATTGTGTTATCAAGCCTTGGGTCGACAAGACAAGATCGATCAAGTAAAGCGCCAAATTGAGATCCACCTAAAAGCAGACCACACCAGCCTCGCCCTTTTGCAGCGTATGGCATTACAGCGAGCAGACAATTTTGCATTACCCACACTAACCAAAAAGCCTTTGGCCGCCGTTAGTTGAGCACACCGTCAAACCCAAATGAATACGTAAACGACAGGATGTCTTTATGCAGAACAATGCTACAAAAACGAAAACGGGGTGTGTCGCCTTTCTATTGAGTTGCCTTACGGTATTCATGTGGCCACTGCAGAGCCTTGCTGAAAGCACACCTTTAGAAAACTCGTCGAATAACCAAGTTGTATTACGTGTCGGCCTGCCTTCTTACAACATGGTTCCTTATAGCTATCAACATCAAACTCCCTCTGGGAACAGAGTTTCAGAAGGGCTACTTATCAGCATGTTGGATGAGGTATCGGCAAACGCAGGCTTCAAATATCAGATTGAGCTGTACCCAACATTTAGCGGCGTACTCAGTGCATTTGAAAAGGGTGAATTAGATTTGTTGGTCGGCGTCTCTTCGACCAAAGAGCGCCAAGAATACATGACCTTTAGTGAACCCATGTTCTCGATTCGACGAGCGGTCATTACTCAAAATCTGAAAATAAACGACTTGAGTGAACTGGCAACCGCAAACTTAGCGCTAGAGAAAGGGTTTGCGCTCAATGACCTTCTTCCGAGCTTGCTTCCAGAGAGTCGAATTACCACCTTGGACAGCACACAAGCGGCCTTCACTGCGATTGAAGATAATCGTGTCGACGCTTACATTGGGGATGCGCTTGCCCTTTCTGCGCTGCTACGTGAACAGCCTAAAGACTCACTCACACTATCCGTCCTTCCTGATCTGCCAGCTGACCACTTGCACTTCGCCGTCAAAAAAGGAAAACATAAACTACTCAGCCGAATCAACTTTGCTTTAGAGGACATCAAGCAAGGTTCGCTGCAATCGATTTACAATCAATGGCTTGCCCCATCTCAACACTCGATGTTGCTGGACTACGGAGCACTGAACTTAACCCAAGACGAAAAGAACTGGCTCGATAGAAATCCTAGCATCCCAGTAGGAACACACGCCAATTGGTACCCTTACGATTTTACTAACGAGCAACAGCAACACTCAGGCTTATCTGCTGACGTCTTAAATCTAATAAGTAATGTGCTCGGCGTGTCATTTGAAAGTACCACTTACCTAACTCCAGAAGCAGCCGAGGTCGCGTTCAATAATGGTGAGACAATGGTGCTAACCAACATCACGCCAACCACAGATAAAGCGCGATACATGGACTTCACTCAAGCCTACAGTTTTGAACCATGGGTGTTATTGAGTCGCTCTGATCGCTTAGGCAACTTTGCGCCAAGTGGCAACGAAGCGATTGGTGTGATTGAAGATTCTGGAGGCACAACAGTTCTACCTTCTCTCTGCCTGACTTGCCAAGCCGTCCCTTACATCAATCACGTGAGCACTTTCCAAGCATTACAGAAAGACGAGATCAGTTTCGCGCTCGCTTCACTTCATCATGCTGCACCTTTATTGCATCAAGACTATGTTGGGCAATTTAAAATCACTGGCACCATTAATGAGCAAAACAGCGCTCCTTTAGCTCTCGCGGTCAACTTCCGCCATCCCATGCTACTGAGTATTATCAACAAAGCCATTAGCGCATTGCCTGCCAATGAACTTGAGCGCTTGGAAAATAAATGGCTGACCTATGAATACCAAGAAGGCTTGTCGCCACGTGAAGTGGCTAAATGGTCGGTGATCATCGGGCTTGGGATCTTTATAGTCATCTTCGTGATCGTATTCTGGAATCGCAAGATGGCAGCGGAAATCGAGCAGCGAAAAGTCGCAGAACAACGGGCCAAAGCAGCGGAAGCCCATTTACAAACCCTGGCCGACAACATTGATGGGGTTGTGCTTAAACATATTCAAACAAACCTCGGGCAGCCTTTGAATATCCAGTTTAGCTTCGTCAGTGCCGGTGTAACCGATATGTTCGGCTTATCTGTTGATAGCGTAAAAGAGCATCCTCAACGTCTTTTTGAGCTTATCTCGAAAGATGGCTTGCCACAGTTTAAAACCAGCATGCTCGATGCCATTGAATCCGGGCATTGGGAAAATGAACAGCAAGTGCAGTTAGAATCAGGTGAAGCGAAATGGGTGAAATTTAATAGCCAAGTATCGAGCGGCCAAGCCATTGAGTGGAACACGGTGATAACAGATATCACCCTGCTGAAAAAACAGCAACAGGCTTTAGACAATGCTCGCCAGAAAGCAGAAAGTGCCACCGCCGCTAAGTCTCAGTTCCTAGCAACTATCAGTCATGAGGTTCGCACCCCAATCAGTGGGATCTTAGGGCTATTAGAGTTAATGCAGGAACATCAGCTGAGTGAAGAGTTGCTGAACTTACACGGTGGATTGAATCAGTCTGCTCGTAACTTACTGCACATCGTTAATGACGTACTCGATTACTCCAAGATTGAAGCGGGAAAACTAGAACTTAACCCTACCGAGATTGAATTAGGCAAAGTATTAGCGCGCATCGTACAACCGCAATCCATTCATGCACAACAAAAAGGCTTGGCCTTCCACTATTGGCAAGACCCAAACCTCGCTCAGTGGTTGTTTGCAGACGACATACGACTCCACCAGATTCTGAATAACTTCCTCAATAATGCGATTAAGTTCACCGAGCATGGGACAATATCGTTACATGTTGATGTGATTGGACAGAACGAACATCAGCAGAAAATTAGCCTCACTGTCTCAGATACAGGTATTGGTATCCCGAAAGACAGACAACAAAGTTTATTCCAGCCTTTTGAACAAGCCGACAAAACCACCAGCCGCCGTTTTGGGGGCACAGGGCTTGGGCTGTCTATCGCTTTGAAGTTGATTGAACAGATGAATGGCACCATAGAGTTGTCGAGTGAAGAAGGAAAAGGCAGCCACTTTACGGTTACCGTTACCCTCCCAACTTGTACTCCTGAACAGGCAGTCAACAACGCTTTGGCTCTGCCACAAACTTTACTCTGCACTTCGGATGTTGAAAATACTATTGAACTAGGTGTGGGCAATCACTCTCACGAGGTGTATGTGGTTGGTTACGTTCTGCAACAAGAAGAGCTGTGCCGATATCTGAAACACTTCGGCCTTGAACCAAAGGTTCTGCATATTAATCAAAAGCACCTGCTCAAAGAGATGGTCGTCAAACATCAGCCAAAACACATCTTTGTTACGATGTCTGTATGGCAGCAACTGGCGATTACCGATGCATGGATTCAACAACATACAAGCTCAACACGCTTCACGGTGATCAACCAAAATCCAATGCTCTCGCCTGAGCCTTTAGGCAACTCTTGGTGCTTGTCGGTCAATCCGCTGCTACCCGATAACCTTGTGCATGTTCTAACGAAACCCGTCAGTCACGACAATCTAATCTCACCAGTGGATAGCGAAGCTAAAGCGCCTATCGCTGAAGAGACTCGCGAACAAGCTGAGAACAATGGTAGGCTGATTCTGGTCGCGGAAGATCACCCTATCAACCAGCAAGTCATCGCTAAGCAACTTGAAAATATTGGTGTCCATGCCGACATAGTTGATAACGGAGTTCTGGCTCTGAACGCCTTGAAAGATAAACGCTATGGGTTGCTTCTCACCGATTGCCACATGCCGGAAATGGATGGATACACGCTTGCTTCAAGCATTCGTCAGGTAGAACAACGCAGCGAAGAACTTGCTCAAGAAACTCGAAGGTTGCCTATCGTCGCATTAACAGCAAATGCCGTACAAGGTGAGGATGCTAACTGTTATGCTCACGGCATGGATGACTTCTTGGTCAAACCCGTTTCTATTAAACAGATGAGATTAACCATTGAGAAGTGGCTGCCCGCAATCGACGATTCCAACCCGGTTCGTGAAACTGATGTTTACGATGCAAAGGAATTAAAGGCACAGAATCAGGAAGTCAGTGCTTCATCAAACTCCTCACCTAAAGACGAAGAAGCCAATGAATTTTCGATGCTGTTCCAAGATATTGAACAGAGCTTTGCGGAAGTGGAGATCAGTAACCCATCAGAGCCTAGCCAAGAGGTTACTCCTGCTAGCCCTCAAGACTCATTCAATCTTACTAACAATCAAGTTATCGACTACGCCGCGCTCTACGACCTATTTGAAGATCACGATGTCGTAATGACCTTACTCGATGAGTTTGCCGCAAGCTTTATTGAAGATAATGAACGGATAAAAACATATTGGGCGAGCAAGGAATACAAGGAACTAAAAACCACAGCGCACCGACTTAAAGGCGCAGCGAAAATGGTCGCATGTGACAGGATTGCTTCTCCGCTCGCAATCATTGAGGCACGAGCAAACGACCTGGTAACCGAAGACACGGACTTAGAGCAAGTCGAATCAAAAATTGAAGCGTCAATCGAGGAAGTGAATTCCACATTTGAACGATTTACTGAGGAAATAAACCAACTACGTCAGACAAAAGAAAAGGCTTACTCTTATGAGTAAGCCTTAGAAGTCATTGCGCCAATACAGACAACTCTCGCTGAATTACGCAGCGGGAGCATTACTCACTAGAATTTCGCGAATAGACTTAAGCGTTGCTTCCGTTGAATGGTAATCCAATTCAACTTCACTAAAGATGCCGTTCACTTCAAGCATTAAAGTCGGATAAGAGAATACTCCCATCGCTTCTTTAAAGCCTAACTGGTCATCTAACTCACTTTCCAATAACTTGCTAGAAAGGTCATTTTCAAACTGTTGAACATTCATACCTAGCTCTTCAGCCAACTGCAGATGCGTTTCTTGGCTATGTGGCAACATCGCACGAAGATAATAAGCATGTTGAATCGCTTCAAGCATCGCTTCGTAGTGGTCTTGAAAACCAGCGGCAATCACAGCACGGCATGCAGGGTAAGTACTACGAACAGGTTGGCACTCAGTCCAAAATTCATGGTTAAACTCAGTCCCTAGTTTAGCTTCGATTTGCTTCCAAATCGCTTGCAGCTTGCCTTTCATCTCTTCTGACATTGGCTCATCAGAATCCGGGGCCAAACCACCCACTACATAGTTAAACTCAATGCTCGCAGGCAATTGTTGTTTCAATAACTCAAGTGTTGGCTTGTAACCCCAACACCAGCTGCACATTGGATCATGCACATAATGAAGTTTTACGTTCATTGTTCATTCCTTATCGAGTCAATGATTCGATCAATTCAAACAAAAAAGGAGCCTAATTAAGGCCCCTCATTTTAACTATTCAGCGCAAAGGCTAGAACTTATTCAGCGTCATCGCCAGCAACTTTAGCCGCTGCTTCTTTGATGATTGGCTGAAGTTCGCCTTTTTGGAACATCTCAAGAATGATGTCACAACCACCGATTAGCTCACCTTCAACCCAAAGTTGTGGGAAAGTTGGCCATTGTGCGTAAGCTGGAAGCTCTGCACGGATATCAGGGTTTTGTAGAATATCTACGTAAGCAAATTTCTCGCCACATGCCATTAGAGCTTGAGAGGCTTGAGAAGAGAAACCACAGCTAGGTAGCTTAGGAGAACCTTTCATGTACAGTAGAATAGTGTTTTCTTCAATTTGCTGTTTGATTTTATCGATAGTTTCCATTGCTTCCTCGTTAATGGATTACGGCTTTTATTGCCTTTATTCTACCCCAAACCAAAAGAATAAAAACCATATAAAAAAAGCGGTTAACAAGCTAAGCTAACAATTCACACAAAAGTGATGAAATAAGCTTTTAATAAAGTAAAAACTTGCTAAACTATATCGCAAGTCAGCAAATTGACCATGGTTGGCAGTATAACGAGCCATGAATAATAATATCACTGGAAGCAATCGAAAGAGTTAACTCTTTCATATCAATGGAGAATTGAGCAATGGCATTTGAACTACCGGCTCTTCCTTACGCGAAAGACGCGCTAGAACCACACATCTCAGCAGAAACGCTAGATTTCCACCACGGTAAGCACCACAACACTTACGTTGTTAAGCTAAACGGTCTTATCCCAGGTACTGAGTTTGAAGGCAAAACACTAGAAGAGATCGTTAAGACTTCTACTGGTGGTGTTTTCAATAACGCTGCTCAAATCTGGAACCACACGTTCTACTGGCACTGTCTTGCTCCTAAAGCAGGCGGCGAACCAACTGGCGCTGTTGCAGAAGCTATCAACGCTGCATTCGGTTCTTTCGAAGAATTCAAAGCGAAGTTCACTGATTCAGCAATCAACAACTTCGGTTCTTCTTGGACTTGGTTAGTTAAGAAAGCTGACGGTTCTCTAGACATCGTTAACACTTCTAACGCTGCTACTCCTCTAACAGAAGAAGGTGTTACTCCACTTCTAACTGTTGACCTATGGGAACACGCTTACTACATCGATTTCCGCAATGTTCGCCCTGACTACATGGCTGCATTCTGGAACCTAGTAAACTGGTCTTTCGTAGAAGAGAACCTAGCTAAGTAATTATTACTTACGCTGCGCTGTTTTTAGCGAGTTATCTATTGAAAGCTCATGCTTCGGCGTGAGCTTTTTTGTATCTGTCGTATTCCACAAAATCTCGACATTTCGTAATCAACTTGCCAATAGAGATTACTTCTCGACCTATTGATAGCGTTCTTCCCCCCGCTGTATAAATTCTCTATTTGCCTGTCATTAAACACTAAAGTTTGCCGACTCCATGCCGTTAAAGGTGTATCCAATGAGAGGCGACATGCAAATACATACTTTAGACAAAGCAGGAATCATCAACGAACTGAAGTTCGGCATCGGGATCAGCCAAGCGGTTGAGCAAGGTCGCCGTGCAGATTTCGCGTTGCTGTTATCTATGTTTTCTAATGATGTTCGTGATTGCACGCCGATTGACACCATTGAAATCACAGAGACCAATGAAGATCGCCTCCGTAAACAATTCGGCGTAGCAGAACCTCAACAACTGCGTTCAAACCAGTCGTCGTATGAAATTTCAGCTCAACAATCTAATCATTTTCATCAAGCCAGCCTTGCCAGCGCCAAGCTCAGCCATTACTTAAAGCCTGAAGCGCTTGCCTTCATGCCTGAAGATACGGGCGACTTACCCGAAGAGGTTTATCAAAATCTTTCTGGTCATGACCGACGCAAACTAGCAAGCAAGGATTCACCTGATTTGCCACATGCCACGCTCTACAATGATCTAACTACCGCGCAACGTCAGTATCAAATTCAAGCTCAAGTATAGCGGTCACCTAGCTTTCCCTTTTTCGCTGTCTATCCACCGCTCTTCTTGAATTAACTCGCGCACATTAAAGCATTCATGCGAGTGATATGAACCACTAGCCTTAGGCAAGCTAAAAACACTAGATGTCGGTTACCGCTTGAAGTTACTACAAAATGTGACGTGCCACTAAGTTCATAAAAACTTATTAATGGGTACAGCTTAGTTTGAACCAATTCACACCCATTGTATGAAATTTAACCCATCCTTGTTCGACATGGACGATTTGTTTAGGCACTGGGATGAAAATAAAAAGCTCAATCATATTGGTGACATCTGCTGGCTCGCGGCTGGGAGGGACGATTGCGAACCACTTTGTTAACCTTGGAGCCACAGTCATCCTTTGTGATAAGGACTCAGAAGCACTTCAGGCAACTTATTTACAATGTGCCCGATTTTCTGACTCTGTTTACCATTACCCGCTCAAAGGCAATGACAACCAAGCGATTATCAGCGTATATGATTTTATTCAATCGACCTTCAACACTACACCTGATGTGCTGGTCAACAATTGGATAAGCTCCCCAATGCCAAGCCTAATTGGTGATCAGCCTGTCAGCAGCTTTATTAATGATCTCTCATCGATGGCATCGACCCTTTTCGCATTTGGGCAAATTAGTGCCGAGAGGTTGCGAGAGGAAGACAAGGAAGGCGTGATTGTGAATGTGATATCTCATGATGACTTTCACGATATGTCCGGTTTAGAGAGCGCAAACTCTATGATCACTGGCTTTACCCATAGTTGGGCTAAAGAACTGACTCCATATGGTATTCGAGTCGGGGGTGTTGTCCCCGCTGTTCATAACTCTGATGGCAAACTCAACCGATGCCATTGGGCGCAGCTGCAAGATGAACTTACTAGAACAACCGAATACATTGTCTCGAACGACTACTTCAGTGGGCGAGTTGTGGCGGCAGAGGTTTAACCCGTTCCCGACTCCAAAATATATAGTGACGAACACAGCTCATATTGAGTACAAGAGCTATCGCCTTTCAATCTGTTTATAAACGAACCAAACATAAAAAAAGCCCCAGTCTCTCGACTGGGGCTTTCATCTTTTCCCGATAGATAAGTATCGTGCTAGCGAAAACTTATCTCAAAACTAATGCTTACTTATTATGCGTTAGCTTTTTCTTTTTTAGCTTTTGGCGCTTTCGCTTCAGCTGGCTTTTGGTCTGCTTTCTTAAGGATAACTGTAGTACCTTCGAAAGTTTCGCCTTCAACGTATGGTTGGCCGAAGTAAGAAGTTGTTAGCACTTCTTTTAGCTCAGTGATTAGAGGGTAACGTGGGTTAGCACCTGTACACTGGTCATCGAACGCTTCAACAGCTAGCTCGTCTAGTTTAGCGATGAAGTCAGACTCGTTAACACCCGCAGCTTGGATAGATAGTGGGATGTCTAGGTCTTTCTTAAGCTCTTCTAACCAAGTCAGTAGACGTTCAATCTTCTGAGCAGTACGGTCACCAGCTTGGCTTAGGCCTAGGTGGTCAGCAACTTCAGCGTAACGACGACGTGCTTGTGGACGGTCGTACTGAGAGAATGCAGTCTGCTTAGTTGGGTTATCGTTCGCGTTGTAACGTACAACGTTTGAGATAAGTAGTGCGTTAGCAAGACCGTGTGGTAGGTGGAACTCAGCACCAATTTTGTGAGCCATTGAGTGACACACACCTAGGAATGCGTTCGCAAATGCTACACCAGCGATAGTTGCTGCGTTGTGTACTTTCTCACGAGCGATTGGGTCAGCCGCACCATTTTTGTAGCTTGATGGTAGGTATTCTTTAAGCATCTTAAGAGCTTGAAGAGCTTGACCGTCTGAGTATTCGTTCGCTAGAACAGATACGTAAGCTTCAAGAGCGTGAGTTACTGCATCGTAACCACCGAACGCTGTTAGAGACTTAGGCATGTTCATTACTAGGTTCGCATCAACGATAGCCATGTTTGGCGTGATTTCGTAGTCAGCTAGTGGGTACTTAGCACCAGTCTTGTCGTCTGTAACAACAGCGAATGGAGTAACCTCTGAACCCGTACCTGAAGTAGTAGTAATACATACTAGCTCAGCTTTTTGACCCATTTTAGGGAACTTGTAGATACGTTTACGGATATCCATAAAGCGCATTGCTAGTTCTTCGAAGTGAGTTTCTGGGTGCTCGTACATAACCCACATGATCTTAGCAGCATCCATTGGAGAACCGCCACCTAGAGCTAGGATTACGTCAGGTTGGAAGCTCTTCATTGCTTCAGCACCTTTCTCAACAACAGATAGCGTTGGATCTGCTTCTACGTCGAAGAAAGTTTGAACTTCGATGCCTTGTGCTTTAAGCAGGCTAACTACGTCATCAGCGTAACCGTTGTTGAATAGGAAACGGTCAGTTACTAGGAATGCGCGTTTCTTACCTTCTAGGTCGCTCATTGCGATTGGAAGGCTACCACGACGGAAGTAGATAGACTTAGGTAGTTTGTGCCACAACATGTTTTCAGCTCGCTTCGCTACAGTTTTCTTGTTGATAAGGTGCTTAGGACCTACGTTCTCAGAGATAGAGTTACCACCCCATGAACCACAACCTAGAGTTAGAGAAGGTGCAACGTTGAAGTTGTACAGGTCACCGATACCACCGTGAGTAGTAGGGATGTTGATTAGGATACGAGCAGTCTTCATCTTGTCACCGAAGTAACGGATGCGGTCTGCGTTAGTATCTTGGTTAGTGTAAAGACCAGATGTGTGACCGATACCACCGATTTCAACCATAGTTACCGCTTGAGCAACAGCGTCTTCGAAGTCGTCTGCGCGGAATAGACCTAGAGTTGGAGATAGTTTCTCGTGAGCGAATTCGTCATCGTAAGAAACTTTACCAAGACCTTCACCTACAAGTACTTTTGTATCAGCAGGAACTTTAACACCAGCCATTTCAGCGATTGCTGGAGCAGGTTGACCTACGATTTTAGCGTTTAAGTTGCCGTCGATAAGAAGCACTTTACGTACTTTATCAGCGTCAGCTTTAGATAGAACGTGAGCTTTGTGAGAAGCGAAACGCTCTTTAACTTCGTCATATACTTCACCAACAACGATTGCTGCTTGCTCAGAAGCACATACAACGCCGTTATCGAATGTTTTAGACATTAGGATAGATGCTACAGCACGTTTGATGTCAGCTGTTTCATCGATAACTACAGGAACGTTACCAGCACCAACACCGATTGCAGGCTTACCAGAAGAGTATGCTGCTTTAACCATGCCTGGACCACCAGTAGCAAGGATAAGTGCGATACCGTCGTGCTTCATAAGCGCGTTAGAAAGCTCTACAGATGGTTGGTCGATCCAACCGATGATGTCTTTTGGAGCACCAGCTGCAACAGCTGCGTCTAGAACCAGTTTCGCTGCGTCGTTAGTTGAGTTCTTTGCACGTGGGTGTGGCGAGAAGATGATGCCGTTACGTGTCTTAAGAGAGATTAGAGATTTGAAGATTGCTGTAGAAGTTGGGTTCGTTGTTGGAACGATACCACAGATGATACCTACAGGCTCGGCGATAGTCATTGTGCCTAGGTTGTCATCTTCTTCTAAGATGCCACATGTTTTTTCGTCTTTGTATTTGTTGTAGATAAATTCAGATGCAAAGTGGTTTTTGATAACCTTATCTTCAACAATACCCATTCCAGATTCAGCAACTGCTTGTTGTGCTAGTGGAATACGAGCGTGGTTAGCAGCAAGAGAAGCTGCACGGAAGATTGCGTCTACTTTCTCTTGAGAGAATGTTGCAAACTCTTCTTGTGCTGCTTTAACGCGAGCTACTAGAGCATCAAGTTCCGCTAAGTTAGTTACAGGCATGGTGGATCTCCTAAAATAATAAATATTAAAAACTTTTTATTAATTTCGCTGCTTGCTTTTAACCTCAAACAACAACGTTCTTAGTAAATTGCTTTCAGGACTGAGTATATTATTTCACTGTATGAAAAAAATTGACCCAGATCAGTTACCCAAAAAGAATTAACCAAAAAGTAGTAAGGCAATCGCAAAAATGAACCTAAGATGCTGATTTAAATAGATTAAAATCACATTTTCCATCAGAACAAAAAACAAGCAAACAGACGGCTTTTTTCTACATTGCGTCATAAACTGTAAAAAAGTTTCATTTTTAGTCCGTTAAATTACATGTATACAGCTATATTCGTGCTACTGAGAGTATATCCATACCGTTGCAACGAGCTAGAAACTGTCATAATTTTTATTAAAAGCGTGCGTGAGATAACATTTAGTTCAAATTGCGTTACAGCACGAAACACGAGAAAACACTTTGTAACACTGACATTACACATCTCACACTCAATTAGTTTTTCTAAAAAATAGCCCCTTCTTCAAGTTAGTTTTTTTCATTCGCTCTCATTGAATTTGTCCCTTACATTACGCACTCTGACAAAGGTCAGATCAAACCCACTATCCTACTTAACGTTACTGGAGATCGCTCTCATGCAAGGTTTAGAACTCGCAATCTTTATGCAATTCTTCCTTGGGCTTGTTGCAGCCGTAAACCCAATCGGCATCATGCCTGTTTTTGTTTCTCTAACTGCTCATATGCCACCAGAAGAGCGAAACAGGACAGCCTTACAAGCCAACATTGCTGTTGCCGTTATCTTGATTGTGTCGCTTGTTGCGGGGCAAATGCTGCTTGATATGTTTAGCATCTCGTTAGATTCATTCCGCGTTGCAGGTGGCTTACTGTTATTAAGCATCGCATTTTCGATGATGAGCGGTAAGCTCGGTGAAGATAAGCAGAACAAACAAGAAAAATCGGAATACATCAGTAAAGAGCAGATCGGCGTTGTTCCGCTGGCTATGCCGCTAATGGCAGGTCCGGGAGCAATCAGCTCGACCATTGTTTACGGTTCTCGCTACCCTGCTGCTATTGATACGGTAGGCATCGGCATTAGCATTATTGCCTTCGCAACTTGCTCTTGGCTTTTGTTCCGTTCAGCGCCAGTTATCGTTCGTTTCCTTGGTCAAACCGGTATCAACGTTATTACACGTATCATGGGCTTGATTCTTGGCGCATTGGGCATCGAGTTCATCGCCAATGGCTTACGTAATTTGTTCCCAGGTTTGGCATGACGTTTAACGGCATTTCGGTTGCTCTATAAAGGGCAGCAATATTGAAATATAGATGAGGCGAGTAAAGCAATTGGGCTTTCACTCGCCTCGTTATTATGAAGCTAGTATAATGACTGTTAATGCATTTAACAGAAGATGAATCTCTCCTTATGTCACGTAAGCCACTTAAGCATCATTTGTACGTCATTATCTTTGGCACTCACACTCCAGCCGGACGCGCATTTGATATTTCACTGATCGTTGCAATCTTGGCTTCGCTGTTGGTGCTTATCTTAGAGTCGATCCCTAATGTGATGACCGAGTGGTCACAGCAGTTGCGTTACATTGAATACAGCTTTACTGCCCTCTTTACGCTTGAGTATCTGTTGAGGCTCTATTGCTCTCCAAAACCAAAATCTTATGCCACCAGCTTTTACGGTGTCGTTGACCTATTAGCGATTCTTCCAACCTACTTAGCGATCATCTTCCCTGGTGCTTCGTTTATGGGTGTGGTGAGGCTGCTTCGTGTGATGCGTATCTTCCGAATCCTAAAACTGGTTCGCTACCTGCAAGATTCCAATATTCTGTTGCGCTCACTGTTAATGGCAAGACGAAAGATACTTATCTTCTTCAGCACAGTTGGGATCTTAGTCGTTATCTTTGGTGCTCTGATCTTTGTTATTGAAGGCCCAGAAAATGGCTTCACCAGTATTCCTCACAGCATCTATTGGGCAATCGTAACTATCACGACAGTGGGGTATGGTGACATGGTGCCGCAGACCGCGCTTGGCAAAGCCATAGCATCACTGACCATGCTATTGGGTTACTCAATTTTGGCGGTGCCGACAGGAATTATTACTGCGGAACTCAGTAATGAAATGAACTCACACAAAGAGTTGGTTAAGTGTCCTAACTGCAACCGAGCGGGTCATGATTCTGACGCCATATATTGCAAACACTGTGCAAGCGAATTGGCAGATCCAGACAAGCGTGTCGTCACTGAAGAGAAATAAAAGCAGATGCGAGATTCGGGTAGCGAGATACGAAAAAGATTTAATAGCAGTTTCGTGATTTGAGTATGTGACACAAAAATACTAAAAGGGTGGCGTTTATCGTCACCTTTTTTGATGTTGGTTCACTGAGCCAAAACGAGATTCCCGACTACGCTCCTTCGTCGCTATCGGGAATGACGCAATTTAAGTTAGGAGAAAAACGTCATCCTCAAGAGTGAGGAACGAACGAGTTGGGGATCTCTTCCTTGTCCCATTCCAATGAGAAGATTTAAGTGAAGTCTCGAGTGAAATTAATCAACCTTCCGCGAACAAAAAAGCCGATGTATTAACACCGGCCTTTGTATCTCACGAAGCTAAGCATTCACAAAGAGTGGCGCCTGCTTTAACTTCTGAATAGAAAGAGCTTTCGATTACGCCTTCTCAGCTAAGATAATGCGTAAAGTACGACGTAGTGGTTCTGCAGCACCCCAAAGCAGTTGGTCACCAACAGTGAATGCGTTTAGGAAGTCGTTACCCATCGACATCTTACGCAGACGACCGACTGGTAAAGACATAGTGCCTGTTACTTTCGCTGGTGTTAGCTCCTGTGCTGTGATGTCGCGGTCATTAGGAATCACTTTAACCCAATCATTGTGTGTCGCGATGATCTCTTCGATTTCGTCCATTGGAACGTCTTGCTTAAGCTTAATCGTTAGCGCTTGAGCGTGACAACGCATTGCACCGATACGTACACAAGTACCATCGATAGGGATTGGCTGACCATCTAGGCCAAGAATCTTGTTCGCTTCAACGCCCGCTTTCCATTCTTCTTTGCTTTGGCCGTTTTCACGCTTCACATCGATCCAAGGAATCAATGAGCCAGCAAGAGGAGCACCAAATTGGTCTGTTGGGAATGAAGATGAACGAATCGTATCCGCAACCTTCTTATCAATATCAAGAATCGAGCTTGAAGGATTTGCTAACTCAGAGCTTACGCTGTCGTTGATCACACCCATTTGTGAGATCAGCTCACGCATATTCTTAGCGCCAGCACCCGATGCCGCTTGGTAAGTCATCGCACTCATCCACTCGACCATGCCTTTTTCATATAGGCCGCCTAGTGCCATAAGCATCAAGCTCACAGTACAGTTACCGCCAACGAAAGTGTTGGTGCCGCTGTGAATGCCTTGCTGGATTTGAGCCAAGTTAACAGGATCAAGAGTGATGATTGAATCAGCATCCATACGTAAGGTAGAAGCCGCATCAATCCAGTAACCTTTCCAACCAGCTTGACGCAGCGCTGGGTATACTTTTGATGTGTAATCGCCACCTTGACAGGTAATCACAGCATCAAGCTGTTTTAGGCTATCAATATCAAAAGCGTCTTGAAGTAGACCCGCATCTTTGCCGCCTAGAACAGGGGCAGGAATACCAATCTGAGATGTGCTGTAATAAACAGGCTCAATCAAGTCGAAGTCTTTCTCTTCAACCATACGTTGCATCAGTACAGAACCAACCATACCACGCCAACCAACTAGACCTACTCTCATCGCTCACTCTCCATGTATAAATTAAAAATTGCTCTCCCCCATCTATAAGTTTTTCAGAAACAGAACTCAAGTGCTTTTTGTCAAAAAGTGTAACTTTTTCGTTTCTTTTAAGTGAACGTAATGAATCGTGCAGTTATCTCTGTATCGGCATTCCATCTCCACCTCATTGATTAAGCGCTCATTATCGACAAATTCAAACATTTACAACGCCAAAACCGATTGAGTCGACGCCCATCACAAACAGTAAATCCCTCTTTCAAACCAAGGTTAATCAGAGTTTTATTTTACAAAACGAAAACAACGTGCGACAGATTTCAACATGTAACAATCATGAATTTAACAATATTTCAGATTATGAAACCACAACTGATTGGTTTAATAGTCAAATATCACAACTTGGGCGTATTTTTTCGATATAATAAACTAATTACTGTAGTGTCCGTTCTGCACCACACACTATAACGAAGCACTATAAATGCTCGAAATCACAAGAGGCTTTTATGAAGCAGAGTAAAACTCGCCTACCGAACCTATTACAGGTATTCATCGCGTTAGGACTATTTCTATCCCTTGCTTTTTCCTTTACTGCAAAGCTTGACCTTCCAATTCAACTTGCCTTGTATATTGGCTGGTTCATTATCATGGTTCTTGGTATTCGTCTTGGACACCAATACAAAGACTTAGAAAAAGCAGCACTCAAAGGAATATCCAATGGCTTAGGCGCGGTTTTAATACTTTTAGCCGTTGGCGCTCTTGTTGGTACTTGGATCTCAGGCGGAATCGTACCTACTATCATTTACTATGGTCTGAAAGCTATCCACCCTTCTATCTTCCTTTTAGCGACCATGATTATCTGTTCTCTAACCGCATTGGCGACCGGTACTTCTTGGGGAGCTGCGGGTACAGCAGGTATCGCGATGATGGGTATCGGCCAAGGCCTAGGTGTTCCAGCACCGATTACTGCAGGTGCAGTGCTGTCAGGTTGTTACTTCGGTGACAAGATGTCTCCGCTTTCTGATTCAGTGATTCTGGCTTCTTCAATGTCTGGTGTTGAAGTAGTTGAACACATCAAGGGCATGCTTCCAGTTGCATTAATCAGCTACGTGATTACAGGCATCATGTTTACTGCGTTTGGTTTCCACTATGCGGGTAACGTGGACATGAGCCAAGTAGACTCTGTAATCAAAGCAATGGAAGTTCAGTTCTACATCACGCCTTACTCATTCGTTCCGGTACTGATCGTGCTTGGTCTGTTGGCTTTCCGTATGCCTTCATTCCCGGTAATCAGCTTTGGTTCTCTGCTGGGTATTATCTGGGCGGTCATGATCCAAGATATCGACTTCCTAACGGCATTCAATACGGCTTGGGCACCGTTCTCAATCTCATCTGGCGTAGAGTTTATTGATTCGATTCTTAACCGTGGCGGCATGTCTTCAATGCTGGGTTCAGTTGCGGTTATCGTATTTGGTCTAGGTTTCGGTGGCTTACTGGATAAAGTGGGCGTACTAGAGACAATCGCTAAGGTGTTTGAGCGCCGCGTAAACAGCGCAGGCTCACTAGCGACTAGCACAATTGGTACGGCCTTCATGGGTAACGTGTTCGGTTCTGCAATGTACGTATCGTTAATCCTTACGCCAAAAATCTGTGCGAAAAACTACGACCGTTTAGGCTACAAGCGTAAGAATCTATCTCGTAATGCTGAGTTTGGTGGCACGCTAACGTCGGGTATGGTTCCGTGGAGTGATAACGGTATCTACATGGCGAGCATTCTTGGTGTTGCGACGCTGTCTTACGCACCGTTCATGTGGTTAAGCTTCATCTGTATCATCGTGACTATCGTGACATCTTACATGGGTTGGTTCGTTGATAAGTGTGAACCAACAGCACCAGCGTTTGAAGCTGAAGAAGCAACAGAGTTAAGCAAGCAACAAGCTTAAGTTCAGGAGCTAACGCTTTCGAACGTAACTCAAAACGTTAATGGTTAAATGCAAAAAGAGCGCCCTAGAGCGCTCTTTTTTGATCTGCTGATTTACTTATCTATCTATTTATCTATTTATTGGCGGTTCGTTTACCCAACCAGTAACCGATACCTAACGGAGCAAAGAACACCACTAAGATAAACAGGATGAAGTAGATAATCACACCTTTTATTAACTCCATCAGTTTATCAATCGCAAGTACCACCACCTCTTGAGAGACGCGATCAAGGTCTTGTGTGAACAGTTCTCTCTCTGAAGTCACAATACCCGCAATCTCGATGCGCTCTTTGGCTATCATCTCAACCAGGGCTTCTCTCTCACGTGTCACCATCTTTTCCAGTGCCACACGTTCATCGCTCAACATCGCCAGTTTTTGGTCTGTTTTGTCACTAAGATCATTGAGCAATGGCTGCATTTCTGTCGACATAATAGAGGCTAGCGTTTGCATGTATTCTGGGTTGTTCTCAATAAAGTCTTGCATGCTTGCTGATGTTTGACGAAGGCTCTCTAGCGTCATCGATAGGTCTTCACCCGTTAGCGAGCTATTCAATGCAACCAACTCGGCTTTCCACGTCATCAGTTTCGGGGTCTGGTCAGCCATTAAGCTTAAGCGGTCTGATGCATCGCTCATTGCTTCTGGCATGGTGCCTAAGCTCTGGACGATTTGCGACTCGTCTTTACCAAGGTAACTTAGCCATTCACGGTAAGCAGGCGTGCTTCTGAATGTGAGGTCTTTAAATGGGTGGCTAGCGGCAAACTGAGCAACGAACGCTTTGCTTTTTTTGAAATCACTGGAGCTCAATACACCCTTTGCCAGTTTCTCTGCTTCTTGGTCAAGAAAACGAGCAGTCTCTATCGCATCATCCGTCGCGAACAGGTCCGCGCCATCGCCTTGGCTATAAAACTGATTCATTTGGGCAGTGAAAACCCACGAGTCAATTAACGCAGACATTGGGGAAGTTTGGTAAGCCGCTTGTTGTAATCCCTGCTCTGCATGGATCTTCCAAAGCAACACATAAGATTGATGTAAAGTGTCATCGGCAGGATAAGATTGCGCGATTAAATCAGCCGAGTCTTCTACTCGTGTAAAAAACATCTTGGCATATTCACGCGTCATGATCCGAGCATTTAACTCTTGTTGAGTGAGAGGCGTCGTTTGACTATCTAACTTAACTTCTAAGAGAGAACAACCACTTAGCACAATGCTAAGCACCAACACCATCCAACTTCGACTCGAAACTCGTAACATATAAACCTCTGACAAAGACTAAGGGCGCGGATTGTATGAGCGCTTCGTCAGAGTATTGTCAAAATTCCTGTAAAAGTTAACGCTGACTGTCTAAATATTCATGAGCAGAATCCACAGAGGCTTTTATTGCCTGCTCTAGTTCTTCTAAGTCGTGTTCGCTGATGGCTCTGGACTGCTTCATTGTCATTTCAATACTCGCGGCAATAATCGCCAACCGAGACGCTTTGATACTGCCAGCCACACCTTTTAAGCTATGTACAATGCGAGCGGCAGAGGTTTCATCTTTGGTCAGCAAAGATTTAAACTTCTCGTAGTCACCGGCATGATCTTGTACAAACACACCAAGCAACAGTTCGACAGATTCAGCATCACCATCGAGTGTTTCTAACATGTCTTCGATATCAATTGCAGGCTTTGAATCTGTCACACTAGCAATGTGCTTTTCTTCTACTGGCGTCGGTTCAAGGCCTTGCTCTACAGAGTGTTGCTGAACATGCCTTGAGACGCTAACACTCTGCGGAGGTTGAGGGTCGGAATACTGGTTCGTTGACGTGTTCTCGGGCACATAAGCGTCATTATCTGCTTGTTTCACGGCTGAGGAAACCACGTCGCTTGAAGAAGCCTTTTCTTTACTGGAATCAATTTCAGGCTCAGAACTGAGTTCGTGACCGGCTTCTGTAATCGTTTTTTTGGATCTAACGCCCCACAACACTATCCCGCTCATTGCCACTAAGCTTAGACCTAGCATCACCAACAATAAGTTGAACTGACGATCGTGGAACTCAGCTTCGAGTTTAATGATCTGTTCATTCACTGAGTTTTTCTTAATCTTATCGACCAAATAGTTAAGCTGAGCATAATCACTCAACAATGCTGACGCATCAGCCAGTAGTTGTTGGAGTGCATCTTGTTCTTCGGTTTCTAATGAATAAGATTTTTCTAGAATGGAATCAAAGGATCGATAAGTCGCTGACGAACTTTGATTGTCAGAGTACATTGCTTCAAATACCACAACTCCGAATTCATTTAGTAGTGGCTTTAGCTTAGGGGAAAGCTCTTTATCAGCACGCAACATCTTAATGTTATCAACAATGTCTTGAACTTGGCTTTCGATCGGAATGAACTCATCGAACTTTTCTAGGAACTGATCGGCTACGTACAACAGTTGGTTCACATCAGGACGAAACAAGGCGTGTTGGAAATCAGATTCAATCTGCAGTCGGATCGAATAAACCAACTGAGCGTCGAGTGCGAGATCATTGATACGAGAGACTCGAAGCGGTTCTGAGAAATAGAGCGATTGCCTCAATTCGTTGACTCGAATACCGAGCTCTTCGATTTGAGCAAGAGAATTGGTGTAGGAACGGCTTAGATTAAGAAGAGCCAATGAAGGAAGTAGCCACAGAGCCAAGAGCACAACCAAGAAGGTCGCTGGTTTTTTAAAGCGTTTGGGCTTTGCTACTGATTGTTCCATCTATATTCCTTGTGCGTGTTAACTTGAAGCCATGACACTTACTAAAAGATTGAGCACAAAATAAGCGACAACATCCTGCTGCCGCTTTTATCCGTTAACTTCGGACTATGACTTATTGCGAGTCAGTTGGTCACGTAAGTTCGGTGGAGTGCCTTTAATCGTAAGCGTGTCTGTCTCCGGATCGTAAAAGATACGTTCGCCTAGAAGCAGACTATCAAAACTAACATTCAAACCGCCACCAGCACCAACAAATTTTGTTAGTTTACGCATAGTTGCGCGATCGGCTGGGAAGCTGTCTTCTAGCTCGTAGCCTTGCTCACTAGTATAGTCAAAGAAGCTGGTACCATCTGTGCTTGCTGGCAATTCTCCAGAAAGTTCACGCACTTGTACTTCATCACCGGCTTTAAGCTGCTCGTTACAGTAATCCGCAACCTGCTTTTTGTAGCTGATCGCTTCTTCTTTTTCCAATTTAGAGTCAGAAACGAAGTCTTCTACCGCTTGCATCAGTACTTGGTTTTGTTGTTTTGCATCCAAACCGACTTCAGCTTGTAAGAAATCTAAGAAGAAATCCGCGACTTTACGGCCAACACGTCCTTTAATGTAAGTTAAGTAACGGTTTGACTCTTTGTCAGTCTCATAAGTAGAAAGGTCTAGGCGAGCCGCGATATCCATTTTTGAGATATCAAGGTAGTCAGTCGCACTAATATCAAGCCCTTCAGTTACCTTTAGGCTTTGGTTTGAAGGCAATAAACCAATGAAAAGGTAATCTGTTGCAAGTGACTGATATTCGGCCATTACCAAGATACCTTCGTCAGCGAATGGGTACTTTGATAGTTCGTCTTTTAGACGTTGCGCACTCTTTTGAGAAAAATCGTAAAAGTTTGTCTCACCAGCACGAAGTTGATGCAACCACTGCTGGAATTCGCTGTCAGATTTGAAAGAACCAAACCCTTTGCCTGCTTTTGAATTAAAAACACGGTGAAGTTCAGCAACTAGGCTTTCAGATGAAGCATCGTTTTCTAGAGATTCAGCACGATAGTTAACAATCAGCTCATCCTGATCGTTCTTACTCAGCTGGTGTAAAATTACGTTGGAAAGGTGAAGGCTCATAGTGAAAATATTACCGTTCAGGTTTCAGTTGTCGTGCATAGTAGGTTATCATAAGCCGCTTTTACTATCATTATTAGAGTCCTTATGCCGATTATATCTAAATACACAGATGATCAAGTTGAAAAAATCCTAGCTGAAGTAGGTGCTGTACTATCTAAGCACAAAGCTTCGCCAGAACTTTCACTGATGATCGCTGGAAATATCGCAACCAATGTCTTAAATCAGAATGTTGCTGCTTCACAACGCAAAGGAATTGCTGAAAAATTTGCCGAGGCTTTAATTTCTTCTCTTGAAGATAAAAAGTCTCACTAAATTTGATTGACGGATAAAAGAATTATAAATGGTAGACAGCGCAAACTCATATAGCGATCGTGTATCTCGACTGGTTGGTTGGGGTCACTGGTTTGCATTTTTCAACATCATTGCTGCGATGTTGATTGGTACTCGTTATATTACTCAATCTGCTTGGCCAGAAACCTTGCTAGGTCAATTTTATTTGGCTGCATCGTGGGTTGGTCATTTTGGCTTTTTAGTGTTCGCGCTCTATCTATTAGTGCTGTTCCCGCTCACTTTTATTCTTCCGTCGAGGAAGTTATTACGTTTGGTTGCGGTTTGTTTTGCGACCATAGGTTTAACTGTCCTACTGATTGATACCCAAACGTATCAAAATATAAACCTCCACCTGACACCTGTCGTGTGGGAGGTTTTATTCAGTGGAGAGGAATCTGCATTCACATCTGATTTGCAGCACCTCTTCATTGTTATGCCATTTATCTTCTTACTACAGCTTGGTCTGTCTGAGTGGGTTTGGCGTAAGCAGCGTAAACTGTCTCATAAACACATTGGCCGTCCGATTACTGCCGTCTTCTTCTTGTGTTTCATCAGCAGCCACTTGACCTACATGTGGGCTGATGCGTATTTCTATAACCCAATTACTAGCCAGAAAGCGAACTTCCCACTGTCTTACCCAATGACAGCGAAAAGCTTTATGGAAAAACATGGCCTATTAGATCGTGAAGAGTACCTTGAGCGTTTAGAAGCGAACAAAGAGAACGTAAACCTAGTTAGCTATCCGCTAGAAAAAATTCAATACAACCGCCGCAGTGATGATCTTAATATCCTGATGGTGAGTGTGAACAACCTTCGCGCTGACGCACTAAATGCGACAGCGATGCCAAACAGCTATGCTTACGCACAACAGTCGATCAACTTCACCAACCACTACAGTTCAAGTAACGATATGTTTGGTATTTTCGGCTTGTTCTACGGCCTGCCGAGCAGCTACGCAAGCAGCATCGAAGCTCAAGGGTCAAGCGCAGTACTGTTGGATGTATTAGATAATCACGATTATAAGTTTGCTGCTTTCAGCGGCGACAACTTTAGCGATACACTTTACTCGGATATTATCTTCCGAGGCCGTGATGTTATGCCACAGCAAGCAACTTATGATGACCAGAGTGCAATCAAAGCTTGGTCTGATTGGATTCAATCACCACAAGCTAAACGCCCTTGGTTTAACTTTATTGAACTGACTACACTGGATAACTTCGCCAGCTACGATTCAAGTTCAGAGTCGGACTCAACGTTAACAACAGCAGAACGTTTTGCTGCAGATTATCAAAAGTCAGCAACAGCGGCCGATGCTCAGTTAGCAACTATCTACGCTGAACTGGAACGCTTAGAGCTCGCCGACAACACAGTAGTTATCATTACCTCTAACCACGGTACTGAGTTTAACGAAACCAAAACCAACAGCTGGGGTGCAAACTCCAACTACAGTCGTTATCAGTTACAAGTACCGCTGTTTATCAGCTGGCCAGGTAAGTCTGCTTCTGAATACACGCACCGTTCTAGTCATCTAGACGTATCAGTAACACTGATGCAAGAGCTATTGGGCGTATCTTCGAACCCAACGGACTTCAGTAGTGGTCGCAGCCTGTTTAATGAGCGTAAGAGAAAGTGGATCCTAGCGGGCGACTCTCGTGAACTTGCTCTTGTTACTGACCAACAAACAACGGTATTAGATAAATTTGGCAACTACAAATTGTACGACCAGAATTACAAACGCTTGAAAAACGTAAGCCCTCGCTTACCTGTGTTGATGCAAGGCCTAACCGAGCTACAGCGTTTCTACACAAAAAATGACTAAATAATCAGCACACAGAAAAGGGAAGCCAAGCGCTTCCCTTTTTTATTGCCGTGAGTGATTAGAAAACAAGCAACAAAACAAAATTATGAAAATTAAGGGTTTACAAGATCCTCTGCCCCTTATATTATTCACGCCACTGGAGGGATGGCTGAGTGGTCGAAAGCACCGGTCTTGAAAACCGGCAACCGTTAATAGCGGTTCTAGGGTTCAAATCCCTATCCCTCCACCACATTAAAGAAAGCCGCTGAGAAATCAGCGGCTTTTTTGCATCTGAAGCTTTTTAAAATATAAAGCTCATCTAACAAGACTCTATCCACTCTCATTTTCAAACCCATTCACTTGATACCTACTCTTAAATTCCGATCTCAGAGTTCTAAGCTAAAAGCTCCTAGTTAAGAGTCCCTAGCTGAAAGTTCTTATGCCTAAACCACTTCCCTCATAACTTTACCTGCAAGCCAATTAGATACTTTCTTTTTTTAATGGTACAGAAACACTTCGCGTACAACGAAAGTTAGGAATACTTGGCTTATTGAGTATTAGATTTTGTCGGTTTCTTAATAAACCGAACAATAAATAATCATTTAGAACAAAAACACCAAAAAGCGTTCATAAAAAAAGCAGTCAGTTGATAAGGGTATTTACAAGCGAAAGCCACCCTTATATTATACGCGCCATTGGAGGGATGGCTGAGTGGTCGAAAGCACCGGTCTTGAAAACCGGCAACCGTTAATAGCGGTTCTAGGGTTCAAATCCCTATCCCTCCACCACATTAAAGAAAGCCGCTGAGAAATCAGCGGCTTTTTTGTATCTGGAGAAAACCTAGTTCAGCAGGTCAACTATTCACGGCTAGTGCCGCTTTCAATAACTGCATGTGAATAGGAACCAGATCTTGATGCTGTGTTCGATAGCCACCACCAACAACACACGCCATCGGAATGGAGTCTGATTTCGCTAAGCCGATCATCAAGCAGTCGCGTTCAAATATGCCTTGAGTAGACACATTCAAATAGCCCAGTTCATCGTCTTGATGGATGTCGATACCCGCATCATAGATGATGAGATCAGGTTGATGATGGGCAATCGCCAGCTTAGTGACTTGTTCGAAACACCTTAGAAACTCTTCATCTTCAGTTTCACGGCTTAATGGCACATCTAAATCCGATAATGGCTTTCGTGCAGGGAAATTTTTGTCACAGTGGAAAGACAGAGTAATAATCTCATCGCTATCTTGGCAAAGCGTCGCAGTGCCATCGCCATGATGAACATCACTATCGACAATCAACACTTTATCTATGTGCTCAAAGGTCAACGCGTGCTTTGCTGCCAGCACAAGATCATTCAACAGACAAAAGCCACTGCCAAAGTCATGATGCGCGTGATGGTAGCCACCACTCAAATGAATCGCTAAACCACTCTCTATCGCCATTTCTGCGGCCAAGCAAGTTCCTCCGCTGGAATAGAGCGTTCTTTCAATAAGTTGCTCACTCCACGGAAAGCCGATACGCCTCATCTTTGCCGCAGGCAGGTTTCCAGAAACAAGCAAATCGACATACTCGCTATCGTGTACCTGTTTTACTTGCTCAACCGAAACGGGCGTTGGTTGGAACACTTCAAACTTGCTCTTCCACAAGGGTTCGCTATCCATTAGCGCCTCAACAGCACTGTGTAACAACTGATATTTGTTAATCGGATAACGGTGACCTTCAGGTAAAGGCAGTTGCGAATAGATTGGGTGGTAAATTAAAGGAATCATAATCAAGTTAATTGCGTATCTTTCTCAAAATCATAACAGCCTCAGACTTGGCGACAACCTTAATTAATGATAACAATTATCATTACCTTAAATCCATTTTAGAGGCAACAATGAAAAACGTAATACTCATCCTTGGGGTGATCTGCGGCTCGATGGCTGCAGTAATGATTTTTGTAGGAATGCTAATGGCCAGTTGGTGGACCGTTGATTTTCTCGTGTTAAGCCATCAAACTTAACTAATTGAACTGAAAAGGAATCACCATGAGCGTTATTTTTATTACCGGAGCGAACCGCGGCATTGGCTTAAGTTTGACTCAACAATACTTGAAAGGTAATCACAAGGTGTACGCAACTTACCGTGACGCCTCTTCAGCAAAAGAACTGCTCTCACTCGTAGACCACAACAGCAACCTAACCTGCATTCAGTTAGAAATAACCGATTACCAAGCGGTTAGCCAACTTCCCTCTCAAATTCCGTCGATAGATATCTTAATTAACAATGCTGGCTACTATGGGCCAAAAGGTTACGGACTGGGTAACACCGATGTAGAAGAGTGGCGACGTGTTTTTGAAGTCAATACGATTGCGCCATTGAAGCTTGTCGAAATGCTATTACCTGTTCTAGAAAACAGTGACGTGAAAAAGGTCGCTTGCTTGTCTTCTCGAGTAGGCAGCATGACAGAGAACACCTCCGGCGGTGGCTACATCTATCGTTCCTCTAAAGCGGCTCTTAACTCCGTTGTGAAGAGTTTAAGCAACGACCTAACCGATAATGGCTTTACTGTGTTAGCGCTGCACCCAGGTTGGGTACAGACTGAAATGGGGGGGCCAAATGCTCTAATCGATACAGACACTTCGGCATCAGGCCTTATCAAAGTCATCGAATCTGCCAATACCGAAGTAAGTGGTCACTTCTTCAATTTCGATGGCACCGAGATAGACTGGTAGGCTCCCCATGAATCCTCGCCTTCTTGCAAATTTACTGCGACGTTCGCCACTGGTTTTGTTAACCGTGGTGCTCGGTGGGTGTTTTGGGGAAGGCCCTGGAGACTTATTTGACGACTATCAAACTAAAATAGCCAGGGTACAAGACGCTGACGAGATAAAAGAGAAATGGGAATTTGAAAGCCTACCGAGAAAACGAGAGCTGCTGCTTGACGTGCCCTCACTCTCTATCGGCCTCATCGACAGCTACCAGCTTCGTCAGTGTGGGTTATTTAATCTAATTGCCGAGAGAAATTCAGTACTCGGAAAAGTCGCGGACGAATTCCGCAATTACGATTATCAAGTTGCTCTACTCGAAGGCGTGGGTCAATGTTTAGCTAATCACAAGTTAGACCCAGAGATCGTAGAATTACTAAAAGAAATTGAGCAACAAAAACTCGCACAGTTTCCGCTACATCAATGGAATCTCATCTATGCCAGTGATGCCATGCAGTCGCAAATGCGGGGGAGTCAGTGGTTACGTGCTGATATTAGCGATCAAGTGAGACAGACAAACGACGCCCTAGAACATATCAATCAAGCGTTAAACACATCGCTCGTTTCGGGCAAAACCATTGAGGTTCAAGAAGTATTGGAGAAGAGTTCTACGCTTGGAGATTTGTACTACTCGCTCGCTCGTGCTTCGGCAGAATTGGATACCATTACTAAGCAACTCACCACCTTTGATGCCAATATCATCTGTGGTAAGCAACGAGACACCACTAAATTTCGTTATCTCAACAACGTCTTCGAACAACAGTATATTGGCAAGGTTCAGCCTTACATGGCTCAGCTGGATGGCTACTATCAGCAGTTAGCATCGCAGCTTGTTATGTTTGATGCTCAGCCAGAACTTCACAGCTATTATTTTCCCATCAAAGATACGCACCAAGCCTTTCGCGCATCAACTCGCCGCCATGTGGACTATTGGCAGCAACTGTTTAAACGTTGTGGGCGTAAAGTCGGACGTTAATCCTAACCTCAATAAGTCTTAGCTTTTAGTGCCCTTTTTAGCGGAAGTGCTTTTCTTAGCATAGGAACCATTCTTAGCATACGAACCGTTCTTGGCATAAGACTTCTTCGCACCACCGCCTTTACGGCGTTTGAAGGCAGGTCTCTCAACTTTAGGAAGATGGCGCAGAGACTCAGGAACTTCACCGGTTTTTACCTTGCCCATCAAACCATCAATCTTGCTTTCTAACGCTTGCATAAAAGGTTGGTATGCTTGATTTCGTTCTGCCATACCTTGCAGCTGGTGCTCCCAGTGCGCTGTCATGTCTGGGAAGGTCGAATCCTCAGGTAGAGCATGAATCAAACCTCTACCTGCTGGGCTACTATGAATGCTTTTACCTTGGCGCGTTAGCAGCTGCCTTTTAAATAGCGTATCGAGAATGCCCGCACGAGTCGCCTCTGTTCCAAGACCATCAGTCTCTTTCAAAATAGCTTTCAGGTCCTTGTTCGCGACAAAACGGGCGATACCTGTCATCGCTTGGAGCAATGTCGCTTCTGTGAAGTGTTTTGGTGGCTCAGTTTTTTTATCACCAATCACGCCTTCACGACACGTCAACACAGTCCCTTTATCCAATGGAGGAACCGTATCCGTGCCATCACCTTGCTCTTCGGTGTCCGTTTTGCCCATCAACACTTTCCAACCTGGGTTGATAAGCTGACGTCCTTTCGTAATGAACACACCACCAGCTATATCAAAGACCAGCTTAGCATCGGCAAAAACCGCAGGTGGGTAGAACTGCATTAGATACTGACGAGCGATTTGCTGATAGATTTTCATCTCATTGGCAGATAAACCATTCACCGATGACTTCTTCGGTGTTGGGATTATTGCGTGGTGAGCATCCACCTTACTGTCGTTCCATGCTTTTGATTTAAGAGAAAGGTCCGCACCTTGAGCGCCACTTTGCAGCTCTTTCGCATTATTGGCGATGGCGTCTACGATCGACTCTCGCTGAGAGTAGTGTTCTTTAGGAAGATAGCGACTATCAGAACGTGGGTAAGTAATAAGTTTGTGCTTCTCATATAAAGACTGACAGGTGTCCAACACCTGCTGAGCACTCATGCCAAAACGTTTGGAGGCATCAATCTGCAAGGCAGACAACGAGTAAGGCAGTGGCGCGGCTTGCTTGCTTTGCTTCTGCTCTGATTCTGTCACCGTTGCAGGTTGGTTCGCAATTCGGTTAGCAACGTTCTCAACCAACTTTCGATTGAGCACGCGCCCTTCTTCATCTTGCCATGGCTTACATGCTTCACTCGGTTTCCAACGCGCACGAATATCAAAGCTATGGCCGTTGTTTTGGTATGGGATCAGCGCATGCAGAGTAAAGTAATCTTTAGGGATGAAGTTTTCGATCTCTTCATCACGCCTTACGACCAAACCAAGTACAGGTGTTTGTACTCGCCCTACCGACAACACGCCTTGGTAGCCAGCCTTTTGACCCAGCAAGGTATAAGCTCGGGTCATGTTCATGCCATACAGCCAATCGGCTCTAGAGCGTGCCAAAGCTGAAATTGATAGTGGGATAAAGTCACGGTTGCTGCGCATTTGGGAAAGTGCACGTTTTACGGCAGGTAAGTTCAAGTCGCTGATCAATAACCTGTCCATCGACTCTTTCTTAGCCTTGGATACTTTGCAGTAATCAATCACTTCATCAACCAGAAGCTGTCCTTCTCTGTCTGGGTCTCCAGCATGAACAATTTGGGTCGCGTCCTTCAATAGCTTTCGGATCACCGTAAGCTGTTTGCTGGATGTCTTACGAGGTCTTAGCTGCCACTGCTCTGGCACGATAGGAAGATCGGCCAAGTTCCATTTCTTGTAGCGGTCGTCATAAGCGTCTGGCTCAACCTGCTCCAATAAGTGTCCAATACACCAAGTCACCACATCGCCATTGCCACATTTGATAAACCCTTGGTCTTTCTTCTGTGGATTAGGCAGTGCAGCGGCGATCGCGCGGCCGAGGCTTGGTTTTTCAGCAATAATAAGGCGAGACATGTTTTTCCAGATGCTACAAACAATTAGGGCCACATTATCTAATGTGACCCTAATAAATCAAGAAAAACTGGTTGTTTATACAGTTAGCATTCCACTATTCAAGCTTCAGCTTTCTTTATAAGAACTCGACGAACTTTGAGAAGTCACGCTCTGGCACTTTCATTGGCGTACAGCCCGGAGTACCAAGGTATAGGAAGCCAACAATTTCGTCGTCGCCTTCTAGGCCGAAAGCTTGGTGAACCTCAGGGTGGAACATCCACTTACCTGAGCGCCAAAAACCTTGGAAACCTTGAGCAACGGCAGCCATTTGCATGGCTTGTGCAGCACAACCCGCAGATAGGTGTTGTTCGAACGCGGGCACTTTTTCGTGCTCAGTTACCTTTGCGATGATAGTGATCACCATTGGTGCTCGAAACGGCGCTTTTTTAACTTTCTCAATGACCGCTTCTTCGCTCTCGTCAGCTTGTGCCGCACGAACCAATATGTCTGAAAGCTTTTGTAGACCAGAACCTTGCGCGATAACAAAGCGCCAAGGTGTTAGTGCACCGTGGTCTGGAGCGCGCAGCCCTGCTTTAATGATGTTTTCTAACGCCACACCTTCAGGTGCTGGATCAGAGAGTTTTGCGATTGAGCGTCTGTTGAGCAATAGATCCAAAGCATCCATTTGAAGTCCTTACTAATTTTTATTGTTTGTATAGTTGAACTTTAGCACAGAATACAAACGATAATAAATCTCAACCACTGTCAATTTGGGCTAGATTAAAAACAATAAAGGCCCCTAAATCTATGACTTAGGAGCCTTGTTCAAAATCTAGCTCAGCAAATTAAGTAACAATATCTACCGGTAAGATTACAGTTTGATGGCTGATTCTATAACTTAATAGCCAGTTCAACACCTTGACGGATAGCACGTACTGCATCCAGCTCACCGGCATAATCGGCACCGCCTATCACGTGCAGTTTGCCACCAAACTCTTGCCACATATCTTCAAATGGACGAACTGACACCTGACCTGCACACACGATAACGGAATCGGCATCGAGGACCTGTTCTTTTTTGCCAATACTGATATGCAGACCTTGGTCATCAATTTTATTGTAGCTCACGCCGCCCAGTAGATTCACGCCGCGCTTTTCTAGCGTACGTTTATGAATCCAGCCTGTAGTTTTGCCCGGACCTTTACCAACGCGCCCCGCTTTACGCTGCATCACCCAAACCGTTTTGTCGCTGAATGAATCCGGGTAAGGATACAAACCACCTGGGTGTTCCATGTTCTTATCGATACCCCACTCATGCAGCCAATCGTCTAGGCTGTGTGAAGTCGGCTCTGTCAGCATGGTTGCCACATCGACACCGATACCACCAGCACCAACAATCGCGACCTTTTCGCCGACTGGTGTCTTTTCGCGAATCAAGGTTTGGTAATCGACCACGTTTTCTTGGTCAATGCCCTCAATATCGAGCTTTCTTGGCTCTACGCCAGCAGCCATCACCACTTCATCGTACTTCAACAACATCTCAAACGTTGCTTCGGTATCCAATTTCAGATTCACGCCGGATGCATCGATTTGGTTAGCAAAATAACGAATCGTTTCTCTGAACTCTTCTTTGCCCGGTATCTGCATTGCTAATCTAAACTGGCCGCCGATACGGTCATTTTTCTCAATCAAGTCAACCTTGTGTCCACGCTGCGCTAAAGTCGTTGCACAGGCTAAACCGGCTGGGCCTGCGCCGACAACCGCAATGGACTTAGTCGCTTGCGCTGGCTGAACAACAATTTCAGTCTCGTAACAAGCTCGTGGGTTAACCAAACAGCTCGCTCGCTTACCCTTAAACACGTTATCAAGACAAGCTTGGTTACAGCCGATACAGGTATTGATGAACTGCGCTTGGTCTTGAGCGGCTTTATTAACAAAGTCCGGATCTGCCAAGAATGGGCGCGCCATTGAAACCATGTCGGCCTGCCCTGAACTGAGGATACGTTCGGCCTCTTCTGGCGTGTTGATTCGGTTACATGTCACCACTGGGATCGACACGTATGGTTTCACTTTCTCGGTTACCCAAGAGAATGCACCGCGTGGTACTTGCGTCGCGATAGTCGGAACACGAGCTTCATGCCAACCAATACCAGTATTGATGATAGTCACGCCCGCTTCTTCTAGCTTTTGAGCCAAAAGAACAACATCTTCAAAGGTGCTACCTTGCTCAACCAAATCCAGCATCGACAGTCGGAAAATAATAATGAAATCTTTACCCACCGCTTCGCGAATCGATTTGACGATCTCTAGCGGGAAACGCATACGCTTCTCGTAAGAACCGCCCCACTCGTCGTAACGCATGTTGGTACGCTTACAAATGAATTGGTTAATCAAGTAACCTTCCGAGCCCATGATCTCAATGCCGTCATAACCAGCAACCTGAGCGAGCTCTGCACTATTGGCAAAGGCACCGATGGTCTTTTTGATCTGACGAGGGCTCATCTCACTGGGTGCGAACTTAGCGATTGGCGCTTTAATGCCAGAAGCACTTTGCGCGAATGGGTGCATCGCATAACGACCGGCATGCAATAGTTGAAGCGCAATTTTACCGCCGTGCTTGTGGACGGCTTCGGTAACAACTTGGTGCGCTTTGGCGTGCTTTACTTTACTGAATTCAGCACTAAATGGGGTTAATCTGCCACGTAAATTAGGAGAGAAACCACCGGTAACAATAAGACCAACGCCTCCTTTTGCTCGCTCTTCATAAAACGCGGCAAGTTTGTGTAGGCCTTCTTTATTTTCTTCTAAACCTGTGTGCATTGATCCCATCAATACACGGTTACGTAACTGAGTAAATCCAAGATCGAGTGGTTCAAGTAAATGTGGGTACATGGCAGACATCACTTCTATTATTTTATCCTTGTGGTCTGACCACAGTATAGTTCAATCACCAAAAGTTCAAACAACCGTTTACATTTTTGTAACACCGATCATAATGCTGAAGGTATTAATCGTTCAGAACCCCTTAATTTGACTACACTTAATGAGAATATATATCGATTAACAATTCTTGGTGTAGTTTGAGCTTGGGAATTGTCGTAGGATACTAAGCAGTTCATATGATTGAGATTAATGGTACTACGGCTTGTTAAAGCGACGTGATCTCACTGCGGAGACAGAATGAAAAAAATATTCAAATTTATAGGTATGATCTTTAAAGGGATTTGGAAGCTCATTACGTTTGTACGTCTTGCGCTGGTTAACCTAGTCTTTTTACTCAGTATCGCCATCATCTACTTTGTGTACTTCCATTCAGATACGGCTCAACCGACGGTTCCACAGGATTCAGCTCTGGTGCTTAACCTGTCTGGTCCTATTGTAGAACAAAGTCGCTATATCAATCCGATGGATTCGGTCACGGGTTCGCTGCTTGGCAAAGACCTTCCAAAAGAGAACATCCTGTTTGATATCGTTGAAACGATTCGCTACGCAAAAGACGATGACAAGGTTACAGGTATCGTTTTAGCACTCAAAGAGTTGCCAGAAACCAACCTAACCAAGCTGCGCTACATCGCTAAAGCGTTGAATGAGTTCAAAGCGGCAGGCAAACCTATTTATGCGGTGGGTGACTTTTACAACCAAAGCCAATACTACCTAGCAAGCTACGCAACTAAAGTCTTCCTATCACCAGATGGCGGCGTTCTTCTTAAAGGTTACAGCGCTTATTCGCTTTACTACAAAACCTTGTTAGAGAAGCTCGATGTGAACACTCATGTGTTCCGCGTTGGTACTTACAAGTCAGCTATTGAGCCTTTCATTCGTGACGACATGTCAGATGCAGCGAAAGAGTCCGCTTCTCGTTGGTTAAGCCAACTATGGGGTGCGTACGTTGATGACGTCAGTAACAACCGTCAGATCGATGCTAAAACACTGAACCCAAGCATGGACACCTTCTTGAAAGAACTTGAGTCTGTCGATGGTGACATTGCAAAACTGGCTGAAAAACTTGGCTTAGTGGATGAGTTAGCGACACGCCAACAAGTTCGCCTAGAGCTTGCAGATGTTTTCGGCAGTGACGGTCAAGACAGCTACAACGCGTTTGGTTACTACGAATACCGTGCAACCATGCTTCCCGACATGACCAGTGAATCACACGACGTTGCCGTGATTGTTGCCAGCGGCGCAATTATGGATGGCAAGCAGCCACGTGGCACAGTTGGCGGAGATACCACTGCAGCCCTACTCCGCCAAGCACGTAACGACGATAAAGTGAAAGCCGTTGTACTTCGTGTAGATAGCCCAGGTGGCAGTGCCTTTGCTTCTGAAGTTATTCGTAATGAAATAGAAGCGATCAAGCAAGCGGGTAAGCCAGTTGTTGTGTCGATGTCGAGTCTTGCTGCTTCAGGTGGTTACTGGATCTCGATGGGCGCAGATAAGATCCTAGCTCAGCCAACCACACTAACGGGTTCGATTGGTATCTTCAGTGTTATCACTACCTTCGAAAAAGGACTGAATGATATTGGTGTTTACACAGATGGCGTTGGTACGTCACCTTTCTCAGGTCTTGGGATTACAACTGGACTTAGCGATGGCGCGAAAGACGCGTTCCAAATGGGCATTGAAAACGGATACCGTCGATTCATCAGCCTAGTTGGAGAAAATCGCGGCATGGAAGTCGATGCGGTCGACAAGATTGCTCAAGGTCGAGTTTGGACAGGTCAAGATGCGATTCAGAAAGGCTTAGTCGATGAGATTGGCGATTTCGATGATGCGGTTGCAGCGGCGGCTTCACTTGCAGAGCTTGAAAGTTACAACATCTACTGGGTTGAAGAACCACTTTCGGCGACTGAGCAATTTATTCAAGAATTTATGAACCAAATTCAGATGTCGATAGGCCTTGATATTCAGTCAATGATTCCAAGCAGTTTACAGCCCGTTACTCAACAGTTAGCTCAAGATAGCCAGCTGTTAGGCAACTTTAACGACCCACAAGGCCGATACGCTTTCTGCTTAAACTGCCAAGTTCAATAAGATAAGCTCAACGCTTTATTATCAAGAGGCACCTCTGTGTGAGGCGCCTCTTTTTATTGCATGATAATTCGCTATAATCGCCCCCCTGTTCCCTATATCACACTAAGTATTAATCGCCATGGAAAGAAAACACATCTATATCGCGTACACCGGCGGCACAATTGGCATGCAGAAGTCTATTGACCACGGCTATGTTCCTGTCGCAGGTTTCATGGATAAGCAGCTAGCCGGCATGCCTGAATTCCATCGCCCAGAGATGCCTGAGTACACCATTCACGAATACTCTCCATTAATGGACTCTTCAGATATGACGCCACTTGATTGGCAGACCATCGCTGATGACATTCGCGCGAACTACGATAAGTACGATGGCTTCGTTATCCTGCATGGTACAGACACTATGGCATACACCGCCTCTGCACTGTCTTTCATGCTTGAAAACCTCGGCAAACCTGTGATTGTTACGGGCTCTCAGATCCCCCTAGCAGAGCTTCGTTCAGACGGACAAGCAAACCTGCTGAATGCACTGCACATTGCAGCAAACTACCCTATCAACGAAGTGACACTGTTCTTCAACAACAAGTTGATGCGTGGTAACCGCAGCACAAAATCACACGCAGATGGCTTCAATGCGTTTACTTCTCCAAACCTGAATCCTTTGCTAGAAGCGGGTATCAATATCCAACTTAGCAATAACGTAAAGGTAAACGAACAACCTGAAGGCGCTTTCAAGGTTCATAACATTACTCCGCAACCTATTGGCGTAATCACAATGTACCCTGGCATCTCACACGAAGTGATTCGCAACACGTTATTGCAGCCTGTGAACGCAATGATTCTGCTTACTTTTGGTGTTGGTAATGCACCACAAAACCCAGAACTGCTTCAACACCTTAAAGACGCATCAGAGCGTGGTGTTATCGTGGTGAACCTTACTCAGTGTTTAGCGGGTAAAGTGAATATGGGGGGTTACGCGACAGGTTGTGCACTGGCAGAAGCTGGCGTTGTCAGCGGTTATGATATGACACCGGAAGCGGCACTGGCGAAGTTACATTATCTACTAAGCCAAAACCTAGGCTACGAAGAAGTGAAGGCTCAAATGCAACAAGTGTTGCGTGGCGAGATGAGTTTATAACCAGTTCACAGATTCATGTTAAACCCAGTTATTCGATGATAGCAACGGCGGCTTAACGTGAACTAAATCGTTTTATTGCTTATAAATAAACGAGTTAAACTAAAAGGGGTGGCACATTGCCACACCTTTGTTGTAATTTAAGCTTAATGATTCGGGTTAACCCTAACAATGTCTTCTTGATCTGACTTAAACTGTTTCTTTAGTTCAGACTTAGATTTAAAGCTAATTTCACCACCAGCTGCAATTGTCATATGTTGAGCTTCAGAGTTATGTTTAGATTGATATAACATAACCGCTTGCATACACGAGTCACGCTGTTCTTTTGAGAGCGCCGTACCTTCTGGCCATTTACCCGTTTCAACTGCGTAGGTTAAACGTTCGTAGACCTCGGGAGTCATTGCGCTAAGAAGTTGTTCTGCATCCATGGTAAAGCCTTAGTTTTAACAATTTTCACCAGAAAATAACCCGTAACAAAATTGAGTCAAGAACCTGACCGATAATAAGTGCATTTGATCACAAGTGAAGGAATATGAAAATTATGAAATGGTTGGCGATTAGCCTATTGCCTTTCACTCTGGTTGGGTGTCTTGAAGGGAACAAAAATACCGATCAACTGTGCCAAAGCAACCCGGGCCTTCAGTGTGAACAATTGAATATGAACGATGGGCAATGTCGCGTAGCACGTACCGATCTTATCTGGCATCGATTTGAAGTTCAGAAGCAACCCACCGAAATAAACAAAATTAAAGAATTCGAATTAGTCACGGCCTACAAAAAGTGCCTAGAACTCGCGGCGCAGATCGAAACAATCGATCAATCTAAGCTGCAAGAGCGTCGCTTTACCTCTTTAATGCACAGTATCGAAGAGTCTGAGCGCATTGTTGATGAGCTATCGAAATCCGATACACCAGAAACGCTTTACTTCTTGTGGTCGCAAACTGGGGACACCAACGCCAGACGCAGTTTCCTACAGCTAGAAGGAAAAGAAGCATTAAATACAGCAGAGATGCAATATGCCTTGGCAACCTTCTACACCACCCGCGATCATGCAAAGACACTTAAGTTACTCAATAATGCGCTAACGCTTTCTAATGGCTCAGTAGCCAACACTGAAATCTTCAAGTCGATGGCAAGTATCAACCATAGCCTTGGCCATATGGAAAAAGCGTACATTTGGGCGATGGTTGCCAAAGACTTTGACGTGCCGATTGCTTCTGAAGCAGAGCTAACTGTGCTGTACCGTTTCGACAAGGCAACCTATAAGAAGCTAAATAAAGACGCAGACAAGATCGTCGAAGCTATTGAGGATGGAGTTTACAGCCCTTCAATCGTCCCGAGTTACTGAGCGCACCATTTAGTGTGTTCTAACCTAAGCTTCCGATTCATTCACCCGCTTTCAAAAAAAAACAGCTACCTTTCTGGTAGCTGTTTTTATTTGTACTAGAGTTAATTCTGAAATCTTGGGTCATTCAGCATTCCTAAATCGGCAAATGCGACCTGTAAGGATTAGACAATAGTTACAAGTTATTTCGTACTTTCGTCATTTTTGTTGAAAATTAACGACACCGAATTAACACAGAATCGTTCACCTGTGGTCTTCGGACCATCAGGAAAAACGTGACCTAAATGGCTATCACAGGCGTTACAACGGATCTCTACACGCTTCATTCCGTGACTTAGATCTTCTATATAGCGTACTGCTTCATCATTCACTGGGGCATCAAAACTTGGCCAACCACACCCAGAGTCGTATTTGTTATCCGACAGAAACAAAGGGCTTTCACAGCATGTGCAGCTATAGACACCAGTCTTATGGTTGTGCAGTAGCTTACCGCTATATGGGGCTTCAGTACCACGTTCACGACACACTGCAAATTCGTCGTCTGTTAGGCGCTCACGCCAGTATTCATCAGGCTTTATCATATTTCCTCCCTTTTGAATCACGTTAATATTTCTCCACATTCTCAGTTATTATATTTACTTTTTTCTATAAAGGCTTGCATATCAGTCGTTTTGTAGCACATACTTTCTCACCAGGAAACATTGTACATATACACTCATAAGTGAATCATCATTTAGGGGTATTTTACCCAACTGGAAGGGTACAGAGCCACTTGCAATGGTCAATTTTCAACCACTTACACCCAATTGTTAAGAAAAGCGTCGCTTTTTTTTGACATTAAACAAGTTAAGTCGGATTATCTATTGCAGATGTATACTGGATTCTGTAATTTTACTACCAGTTATCTTTAATCAGAAATTAAGTTGTGGAGCAACTACAATGACTATCAAAGTAGGTATTAACGGTTTTGGCCGTATCGGCCGTTTCGTATTCCGCGCAGCTCAAGAGCGTGCAGACATCGAAGTAGTAGGTATTAACGATCTAATCGACGTAGAGTACATGGCATACATGCTTAAGTACGACTCAACTCACGGCCGTTTCAACGGTACTGTTGAAGTTGAAGGCGGTAACCTAATCGTTAACGGTAAAACTGTACGTGTTACAGCTGAGCGTAACCCAGAAGATCTTAAGTGGGATGCTATCGACGTAGACGTAGTTGCTGAAGCAACTGGTCTTTTCCTAACTGACGAGACTGCACGTAAGCACATCACTGCTGGCGCTAAGAAAGTAGTTCTTACTGGTCCTTCTAAAGATGCAACTCCAATGTTCGTAATGGGCGTTAACCAAGCATCTTACGCTGGTCAAGACATCGTTTCTAACGCTTCTTGTACTACTAACTGTCTTGCACCTATCGCTAAAGTACTTAACGATAAGTGGGGCATTGAGTCTGGTCTTATGACTACAGTTCACGCTACTACAGCAACTCAAAAAACTGTAGATGGCCCTTCTGCTAAAGACTGGCGCGGTGGCCGTGGTGCTTCTCAAAACATCATCCCATCTTCAACTGGTGCTGCTAAAGCTGTAGGCGTTGTTCTTCCAGAACTAAACGGCCTTCTAACTGGTATGGCTTTCCGTGTACCAACTGCTAACGTATCTGTAGTTGACCTAACAGTTAACCTAAAAGAAGCTGCATCTTACGAAGAAATTTGTGCTGCAATGAAAGAAGCTTCTGAAGGCGAAATGGCTGGCGTTCTTGGTTACACTGAAGACCAAGTAGTATCACAAGATTTCATCGGTGAAGTTCAAACTTCAGTATTCGATGCTAAAGCTGGTGTTGCTCTAACTGACAAATTCGTTAAAGTTGTATCTTGGTACGACAACGAAATCGGTTACTCAAACAAAGTTCTAGACCTAATCGCTCACATCTCTAAGTAATTTCTTTTTAGAAATAGCTTTAGATAAGCATTAGCGAAGACTGTTTTGAGCAGACTTTGAAAAAGGCGACCTTAGTGTCGCCTTTTTAATACCTGCTATCTTTTAAACCGCGTCTATCTAAGCTCATAAAGATAGCCCAAATGCAAAATTCAATTCTAATACTGGCTCTGCTTGTTACTTATGAAAACACAAGCATCACTCTAGTCAGCATTTGAATTCAATTTCCTTAGAAGGATCATGTAATGGATTTATCTACTCTACCTGCACTGGCGGTACTTTCTGACAACGTCACTATCGTTGAACACGAAGGTGTAAAACTGGTTCGCGTTATCCACGATAAAGCAAACGCAGCGATTTCACTGTTTGGCGGCCACGTGGTGTCATTCCAACCGCAAGGTCAAGAAGACCTGATTTGGATGAGCCAACAAGCTAAATTCGATGGTAAAACGGCTCTGCGTGGTGGTATTCCAGTATGTTGGCCTTGGTTTGGTCGCATTGCAGCACCTGCACATGGTTTTGCTCGTTCAAGTGAATGGCAATTGGTTGAGCACCGTGAAAGCGAAGCTGGCGTGATTGTTAGCTTAGGTCTGAAGCCAAGCGAAGAGACGCTAGCAGTATGGCCTCATCAGTTCGATGCACGTTTGAATGTTGAGATCGGTGAGCAACTAAAAGTAACCCTGGACGTGAAGAACACAGATTCACAACCATGGACTTTCTCTGGTGCGCTGCACACTTACCTAAACGTTGCTGACATTCATAACACCACCACCACAGGTATGGGCGCTGAGTACATCGATAGCCTGCAAGGTAGCAAGATCTGCCAAGGCGGTGATGAACTGGTACTAACCGACACGATTGACCGTGTTTACACGCAACCAGAAACGCAAATTTTTGTTGCTGACAAGAAGCTGGATCGCACGCTAACAGTTGAAAACCACGGTCATAACTCTGCAGTACTGTGGAACCCGTGGGCCGAAGGTGCTGCTGGTATGGGTGATATGCAAGACGACGGTTACCTAACCATGTTATGTGTTGAATCAACGCTGCACGCACCAAGCCTAGAAGCAGGAAAAACATTACAGCCTGGCGAAAGCCACCAGCTGATTACGGTGATTTCAGCTCAGTAAGCGACTCAAAAAACTCTTCAAAGGCCGGTTTATCCGGCCTTTTTTACAGCTATTTTTTACAACACTACGATGACGATTAGTTAGCTTTACTGCTGTGAATAGTGAACTAAAGTTTCTCTATAGAGTGACAATAGAGCATTGTTGTCCACTTGAACGCCGACCTTTTGTGCAGGGAATGAACTCCACTCATCATTCATATATTTACGTTGATCAACTTTCTGAATTGTCATCCCTTCAGCGGGGCCATCAGTCACTACTCTGACTGAGCCACTACGACAGGTAAATAGAGATGGTTGGATAACATAAGCAATGGCTGAAGGATCGTGAACATGACAACCCTCCATTCCTACTTTTTCAGAATAGAACTTTAAGTAGTAACGGCTAACATCCCAGATAAACTGCCCTACCTCTCCAGCATCATCTCGTAAATCATCAAGGTATTGACCAGTAAAGAAGCTCTCCTCAGTGACATCTAATCCGATAATCACGACAGGCCATGATGCCGTAAACACCTTATCCGCAGCGTGAGGATCATCATGGATATTCGCTTCAGCAAATGGCGTCACGTTACCTCGATGGTCATTTTCACCGAACGCGCCCCCCATAATGACCACTTCTTTTACTAAGTCGACAATTTCAGGGTCCGCTTCCAGAGCGAGCGCGAGGTTAGTAAGAGGGCCAACCGCCACAAGAGTGATCTCTCCCGGTTCAGCTCGAACACTATCGATAATGAACTGGTAAGCCGGCTTATCAAGCGCTGTAACATCTAATGAACTTGGCGCTTTCACATCCCCAAATCCAGCCTCGCCATGCACCACAACCGTGGCTCCAACAGGATCTCTTATTAACGGCTTATCCGTTCCCTTAGCCACAAGCGCCTTCATTCCAAACTTCTGCTTCAGATAAAGGGCATTTTGAGTCCCGTTGTCTATCGTCGCATTACCATAAACAGTAGTGATGCCCACTAACTCAATATCAGGATGTGCTTCCGCAAATAGGATGGCCATTGCATCATCGATGCCCGGATCTGTATCTAGAATGATTTTCTTTGTCATATCAGCTTCTAATTAAACAGTAGGAAAGCGTAGACGATACCCAGAAAAAACGCAGATAAACGTGACCTAAACCTAAGCTCTGATTTTTATTGTAATAAGCCATAAGCTCACTATTCTAGAAGCGGATATTCTCGCCTTTTTATTTAGCCTGATGCAGACCTTTTTGATAGAATCTTCGCCCAACTCTATGCCTCTGAGATCGTCATGACTTACCAATGCCCTTTGTGTCACCAACCTTTATCTCAAAACGATCGTACGTTTAAGTGTGAAAAGAACCATCAGTTCGACCTAGCGAAAGAAGGCTATGTCAATTTGATGCCTGCGCACCACAAACGCTCAAAAGATCCAGGTGACAACAAAGAGATGATGCAGGCACGTCGTCGCTTCCTTGAAGGTAACCACTATGACCCAATGCGCCAAGCGGTGGTGACGTTGTGTTCTCGCTACCTACCAGAAGAGGCGCCTAGCCTATTAGATATTGGTTGTGGCGAAGGTTATTACACCAACGAAATTGCTGTGAATCTTCAAGAAAAGAATGGTGCTACTTTTGGCCTAGACATTTCTAAGATTGCTATCAAATACGCCGCTAAACGCTACCCTGCTGTCGATTTCTCAGTTGCATCAAGCCATCGCCTACCCTTTGCTGAAAAAAGCTTAGACGGTATTCTACGCATTTACGCGCCTTGCAAGGCTGAAGAGTTACAACGCACCATCAAAGACAATGGTGTGGTGATCACCGTGACACCCGCTAGCCGACACCTGTATCAACTGCGTGATGCAATTTATGATGGCGTTCGCTTGCACGATGAAGATCCAGAAGTGATCGAAGGTTTTACGCTTGAGCACCAAGAGCAACTAAACTATATGATGGAACTATCGGGGTCAGATGCATTCGACCTGCTACAGATGACGCCGTTTGCTTGGAAGGCGAGTGAAGAGTTTAAACAACAACTCACCGAAGCTGAGCAATTCAACTGTGAAGCTGACTTTATGCTGCGAGTGTATCGCAAACAAATTTAATTGATATTGATTATCGTTTGCATTGAATTCTTATCTTGCCTCCTTTAGTATGCGTGTTCTTCAAGGAGGCATTTCATGCAACGTATTATTCTTATCGGATTAGCGACTCTTCTCACGGCTTGTGCTAATCAACCTGCAAAAGACACTTCTCAAAAAGTGGCTCAAACGGAATCCGTTTCCACATTCTATGACTACCAGTTCGCTTCTCCACAAGGCGAAATACTTCCTCTCGATGCATTACCTAAACAGCTAATTGACGCTGATGTAATTCTTATTGGCGAATGGCACACTCATTCTGCTATTCACCGCTTCCAAACCGATTTTTTAAAAGCGCGCTTTAACGCGACATCAAACATTGCTCTTTCAATGGAACAGTTTACTCGAGAGCACCAAGCCACACTCGACCAATACTTAAACGGTGAAATTGGCGAACAAATTCTCCTGTCTCAAGCGGCAGCGTGGCCAAACTACGAAAGTGATTACCGTGCGCTCGTTGAGTTCGCCAAAACCAACGACATCGATGTTATTGCAGCAAACGCACCAAAGCCTTTCGTTCAGTGTATTGGCCGTAAAGGGTTACCTTACTTAGATCAGTTATCGACCGAGCAACGCCAATGGATTGCCGCCGAAGTCGATACGGGTGATAGCCCTTACAAAGAAAAGTTTATTGCTTCCATGCATCACGGTACACCAGAACAAACGGAAAAGCAGTTTGCCGCTCAGGTCACATGGGACGAGACCATGGCCGAATCGATTGTGGATTACCTAGCATCAAACCCAGAGAAACAAGTGATTCATGTAGCCGGTAAATTCCACACAGAAGGTGGTTTAGGGACGGCGGCATCAATTCTACGTCGTAACCCTGATTTGAAAATCGCCATCATCAGCCCAGTTGAAGAGATCTCATCGGATAGCAGCGATTATCAGCTTGAAGTGCTTTCGCCACCGGCTCGCTTTGTTAAGAAAGAGAACCGAATGAAGGCATACAAGCACCTATCAAAACGCAGCGCTAGCCTAGAATGCGACTAAACCACTCTTCTAAGCTGAAGAGTCGGTGGGCTAATCCTAGATAATTAGCCCATCGTCACAACTTGATCACGTTCCCATCATTCATCCCAACTCTATCTAAAATCAAACATTCTTATCGGCACAAAATTTGCTTAGTAAATAGACGATTTAACCAAGCAGATGAAAATGTAATGTGCGAATAAAAAAACATCACTACCGATGATTAATTGCACAAGTTTTTCACACCTCTGCCGATACTATATTTAAGGATAGGTAAGGAGAGCGATATGACGCCAGTAGGAACGAGTAATACTCAGCTGTATTCACCTTCGCAAATGAATGCACAAGCTAAAAGCACTGAAGCTGAAAAGCCTGCACCGCTTAAGGTTGAACAAAATACCGTCAAGCTTTCTGATGAAGGCAAAGCCCTATTATCTGCCCTTAAAGAAATCGATAAAGAAGCCAAGAAGGTCGAAGCTGAAAACGCGACCGTAACCGATAAAGTAGAGTCATTTGCTCATGGCGCTTTAGGTATGGATCATCCAGATAAGATTGAAGAAGAGGACGATGGTTCTTATTCAGCTGGGCAATACTTATCCGCAGCGGCAACCGTGGGTGGCATTCTACTTGCCTTAATCTAACTTCCCCCTCTGTTACTGCACCTTCCTCTCTGCATTAAAGCGATTTGTCGTCACGACAACAGACCAGATTTGGTCTAAAAAACGAGTTCATTCCATAATTCCGCTCTCATTTTAATGGAATAATACTCGTGAAAAACACTTTTGAGCTTATTGATAAGCCTACCTTCTTTGGTGCGATTGCACTCCTACTCACGATAGTTTTCCCGCTCATTTTGTTCCCAGCTCAGGGCGCAGACTGGATTGCGGTTGCGAAAACATTCATGACGGATCAACTAGGATTTCTATATCTTGCGCTAGGCCTCGCTGCCTGTGCATTTATGGTTTACGTTGTGTTCAGTGATATGGGACAAATTAAACTAGGCGAAGCTGATGAAGAGCCTGAATTCAAAACAGCATCATGGGCTGCAATGCTATTTTGTGGCGGTATCGGTGCTAGTATCTTGTACTGGGGCTGTATTGAGTGGGCTTACTACTACCAATCACCGCCTTTCCAACTAGAACCTGGCAGTGAAGAAGCAGTTCGTTGGGCGGCAACTTACGGTCTGTTTCACTGGGGACCAATCGCTTGGTCTATCTACCTGATCCCTGCGATTCCTATCGCTTACTTCTTCTATGTACGTAAACAGCCAGTTCTAAAGATCTCTAGTGCGTTAATGCCTGTTCTTGGTGAACACCGCAGTAAAGGCGTACCTGGAAAAATCGTCGATATCCTTTTCATTTTCGGTCTATTAGGCGGCGCTGCAACAACGCTAGGTTTAGCCGCTCCTCTTATCACTGAGGGTCTGAATCACCTATTTGGTCTACCTAAAAATAACCTAACGCAAGTGATGGTGCTTTTAGTGTGTACTGCGATTTTTGCTTACTCATCTTATGCTGGATTGGAAAAAGGCATCAAGATCCTAAGTAACATCAACTTCTGGGGTGCGATGGGCCTACTGGCTTTCGTTCTGATTGCAGGTCCAACAATCTTCATGTTAGAAACGGGGTTAGACTCAATTGGTCGTCTACTGTCTAACTTCTTCGTGATGGCAACGTGGGCTGAACCATTTGGTGGCTACGGTACATTCGAAAACACTCACTTCCCACAAGACTGGACGATTTTCTACTGGGCATGGTGGCTAGTATTTGCACCGAGTATGGGTCTGTTTGTTGCGCGTATCTCTCGCGGCAGAACCATCAAACAAATGGTGTCAGGTTCTATCTTCTTCGGTTCTCTAGGTTGTTTCTTATTCTTCATGATTCTAGGTAACTACGGCTTATCACTTCAGCTTTCTGGTGAGCTAGATGTGGTTGCCATCCTGAATGCAGAAGGCGCAACCAAAGCTATCTTCTCGATGCTTGCACAACTGCCAATGAGCACGCTAGTTATCGCAGTATTCACTTTGCTTTGTATCATCTTTACAGCAACGACGTTTGACTCTATCTCATACATTCTTGCGTCTGTGGTTCAAAACAACGTGACTGAAGAACCAATGCGTTGGAACCGTATGTTCTGGGCATTTACTCTGTCGTTTTTGCCAACGATCCTGATGTTCCTAGGCGGTCTAAGTACACTACAAACGGCGGCGATTGTTGGTGGCCTACCGCTGCTTGCTATCTCTGTCATGTTGATGATTTCAGCCGTTCGTGCGACTAACCTCGACCTACGTCATCAAGATGCGTACATCGAGCCAACGATCAACATCGAAGAACTACCAGACATGGACCCTTGGTCTGCTGAAGGTATGGCACTGGCTCAATTTGAGAAAGAAAAAGATGCTGCGCAAGAAGCCGCAGAACTTGAGCGTGTTGCTTACACAGAACTTGCCGCAGTGAAGAAAGAAATTCGCGCTTATGTGTTAGAACAAGGTTCACAAATGGAAACTCACGAGTTACCAGAGAACCTACAACAAGCACTTGAGCAGGCCGAGAGTAATCTTAGTGCCGCACAAGCGAAAAAGATCGAGTTATCTGAGCAAGCTCAGAATGCTCGTATCACGTTCAACCAGGTGGTTGCAGACTTACCGCTTGCTTGACATTAGCCATGACACAGTCCATTGATTTGGACCCTCCTAAATACGACAAAGGCTCACAGAAATGTGAGCCTTTTTTTATGCTTTTCTAAAAACTTGAGTTAATGCTCAATTTCATATTGATGAAATAAATATGAAACGAATTTGACACAAATCGGTGTTCTAATCATCCCGCTTATATAAAAAGGGATAACTAATGAAGCACTTTATGAAACCAATTGTTACCGCAGTGGTAACCTCTACACTCTCATTCAACGTACTTTCAGCAGAAATCAAAAATGTCATTCTGATGATTGGCGATGGTATGGGACCTCAGCAAGTTGGTTTATTGGAAACCTACGCAAACCAAGCGCCAAACTCCATCTATAAAGGGAAAAAAACGGCCCTTTATCAACTTGCTCAAGAAGGGGTTATTGGTTCATCCCTAACACATCCGGAAGACGCAATCGTAGTGGATTCAGCTTGCTCTGCGACCATGCTTGCAACGGGTATTTACAGCGGTTCAGAAGTAATCGGTATCGATTCCCAAGGTAACCATGTTGAGACAGTACTTGAGAAAGCGAAAAAAGCAGGCAAAGCGACTGGCTTAGTTTCCGACACGCGCTTAACTCACGCGACTCCAGCTTCTTTTGCCGCTCACCAACCTCACCGATCTTTAGAGAATCAAATCGCATCCGATATGCTAGCAACGGGCGCCGATGTGATGCTATCTGGAGGACTACGTCATTGGATTCCTAAATCGACCAACGACAAAGGTGAAACTTATAAGCAACTTGAGCAACTGACTCAAGGTGACATTTACCTAAAATCAAAGCGTAAAGACGACCGTAACCTTCTTACCGAAGCAGAGAAAGACGGCTACCAATTAGCGTTTAACCGCAACATGCTAGACGACGCTAAAGGCGAAAAGTTACTTGGTCTGTTTGCCTACTCAGGCATGGACGATGGCATCGCTTATAGCAATAAGAAAAAGAGTGGCGAACGAACTCAGCCAAGCTTGAAAGAGATGACACAAAAAGCGCTCAACATCCTATCCAAAGATGAAGATGGCTTTTTCCTAATGGTCGAAGGTGGCCAAATAGACTGGGCAGGCCACAGTAACGATGCAGGTACGATGCTGCATGAATTACTAAAGTTCGATGAAGCGATCCAAACTGTGTATGAATGGGCGAAAGATCGTGAAGACACGCTCGTGATTGTGACCGCAGACCACGAAACAGGATCTTTTGGCTTCAGCTACTCTTCTAACGACCTACCAAAACCACAGAAACGCTCTGGTGAAGCCTTCGCCGACCGCGACTATGCACCTAACTTTAACTTTGGCGCATTCAATATTCTTGATGGTTTATATAATCAGAAGCAAAGCTACTACGGCATGATCAGTGAATTTCAGAAGCTGGATAAAGCGCAGCAAACACCTGAAAAGCTCGCTGAAATCGTTAACAAAAGTAGTGAGTTCCCTATCACAGCGGAACAAGCGAAAAACGTGTTAGCGAGTAAGCCGAATCCATACCGATTGGCTCAACACAAATATTTATCAGCAGAAGAAGTGCCTGCTATCAACGATTTCGATGCTTTCTTCCCATATAACGACCGTGGCAACTTGCTTGCTCGCGAACAAGCAACAGGCCAAAACATCGTTTGGGGTACAGGTACACATACTCACACACCAGTGAACGTGTTTGCTTGGGGCCCAGCAGAGAAGATATTGCCAGTTTCAAAAATCATGCACCACTCAGAACTGGGTGAGTACATTAAACAACAAGTAAACTAGCCTGAATCTCTTTTGCTCGTTTCACTTAGCGCCCTTCGGGGCGTTTTTTGTTTTAATTTTTTAAGTCTTAAAACCTTTAAACCTTTAAACTAAGTAAGTTTAAATTTAGGCGACGCCAAATAGCAAAACAGCCGCTCAAGAGCGGCTGTTTTAAAATAATTAGCGATTCGGGTGATTCAGGATGTGGTCTTCCCAATCGACAACATCAATTTCGTATACCACTTTATTACGAACGCTTTCACCTGCTGCATGCATCTCCGTTTTTGATCCGGTGATCAATGGATGCCACTCAGGGATCGGCTTAGATTCTGATAGAAGGCGGTAAGCACAAGTGTCTGGTAGCCAGTGAAACTCATCGATCTTGTCACGAGTCAGCTTTAAACACTCTTCACCTGAAGTGAAGCGGTTCGGGTAATCTTTACACGAACATGTTTTGTCGTTTAACCAGCTACACGCCACATTGGTGTAGTAAACTTCATCGCTATCTTCATCCATTAATTTATGTAGGCAACACTTACCACAACCGTCACACAGTGATTCCCACTCGTTCTCGGTCATCTGCTCTAGTGTCTTTTCTTGCCAAAATGGATTCGTCATAGGATTACTTCTTACTCTTTTACTGGGGTGCGTGTTATACCGCTAGCCCATAAAAAGTTCAAGGATAATAATTGTTCATTCTTTGATTCAATCAACAGCTGTCACTCTCATCATTTTTTGCTACTATCGCGCACCCTGTTATTTAGTGAGTTTAATTTGATGGAATGTCGCCTAGGTTGTGGAGCATGTTGTATCGCTCCAAGTATTACATCTGCAATTCCTGGAATGCCTAATGGTAAGCCTGCTGGCGTACGCTGCATCCAATTAAATGAGCAAGATCTGTGTAAGTTATTTGGTCAACCTTCACGCCCTAAGGTGTGTCACCAATTTAAAGCTTGCCCTGTCATCTGTGGTAAAACAGATCAAGAAGCGCTTGATAACCTGATTGAACTCGAAGCAATAACCTAACAATACTTTTCTTTTTATATATGCCCAAGATTTCACAACTTTGATAGATCTAAACTATCTTATTGATACTGGTAAAGATTAATAAGGATAGTTATGAATAGGTATATCGCAGAAATGTTCGGTACGTTTTGGTTGGTATTAGGGGGTTGTGGTAGTGCCGTGTTGGCCGCTGCTTTTCCAGATGTAGGTATCGGCTTACTCGGGGTCTCCCTCGCCTTCGGTTTAACCGTTCTCACCATGGCTTTCGCTATTGGCCATATATCCGGTTGCCACCTCAACCCTGCTGTTACTATCGGGCTGTGGAGTGGTGGTCGCTTTGATGCTAAAGATGTTGCACCCTACATTATTGCCCAAGTAATTGGCGGTATTATTGCGGGTGGCGTTTTATTCGTTATTGCTTCAGGCCAAGCTGGTTTTGATGCTGTCTCGTCAGGCTTTGCTTCAAATGGTTATGGTGAGCACTCTCCGGGCGGCTACTCGCTCACAGCAGCTCTCGTTTGTGAAGTAGTCATGACCATGGTGTTTCTTTTCGTGATTATGGGTGCAACGGACTCGAAAGCACCTGCTGGATTTGCACCGATCGCAATTGGTCTCTGTTTAACCTTGATCCACCTTATCAGCATCCCTGTAACCAATACCTCCGTGAACCCTGCTCGAAGTACTGGTGTGGCGGTGTTTGTAGGTGATTGGGCTATTTCGCAATTATGGTTATTCTGGGTGGCACCGATTATTGGTGCTGTGATTGGCGCGATGATCTACAAAGCGGTAAGAGGTTCTGATTAGGCTCTCTGATTCACAAAAAACACATTCAATCAACACAAAGCCGCTAAATTAGCGGCTTTGTGTTTTATGTCGTTTAGTTACTTATCAAGCTCTATCTGTATCTTCCTATCACACCTGTCACCATTAGCTTAATAACTTTTGGTTAACAAGACTATTCCATCGAATCATTAGCCGCAGGTATCTGGGCTACGCATAATGCACCTCATTCCCTATACCGATGGACATAACAATGAAAAAAACATTACTTGTACTAGCAATCTCTTCTTTAACGGCAACAACAGTTTTCGCTAGTGAATCAGCACCAACCCCAGAATTAATGCCAGAACCAATTAAGACCGAGTTTTTTGTAGGTGGTGGTTTAGGCTACCACTCTGCTAAAGCTCAAATTTCAGGGCCTGGCTTTAAAGAAAGTGAAACAGCCAAAGGCACTGCTTTTCACATTCGTGGCGGTGCTTATATTCAAGAAAATCACCGAATTACTGGTACAGTTAACTTCACCGGTGACAATGAACTGGTCAACTATAACTGGGGACAAGGAGATGTTACGACTCTTGACTTAAACCAAACTGAATTCTTAGTTTCATACGACTATGTTCATGCTCTGAACAATGATTTCTCAGTTTTCGGTGGTGCATCAACAGGTTTTGTTAAAAATAAGCTAACCATTAAAGATACAGAGCTTGGAAAGGAAAGTGGAAGTGAAACCGATTTTGTTTTCGGTCTTCAAGCAGGTGTTCAATACAAGATCATGAAAAACGTTTCTGCCGATTTCCAATATCGCCATATGTTTGAATCATATTCTGAGTCAGTAGAAGATGTGAAACTATCGGTTCCAAATAACAGCGAATTTACCGTGTCTGTCGACTACCGATTCTAACTGGGTTAGTCATATTCAGTTGAAGTGAATATAGGGAAGATATTCAGACTGCCTTAATAAAGAAAAAGCCGCTTAGTGATGATTCACCAAGCGGCTTTTTTAGATCTTATGACGACCGAGTAAGGAGTGCGAAAGCGTGGTGCCATCCACCAGCTCTAGCTCACCACCAACGGGAACACCATGAGCGATACGGCTTGCGTTCACTTCATGGGCATTACATAGCTCAGCAATGTAGTGCGCTGTCGCTTCCCCTTCAACTGTTGGGTTAGTCGCTAGGATTACTTCAGAGATATCACCACGGCGTAAGCGGTAGTCCAGAACATCGAGACCGATATCACTTGGACCAATACCATCAAGTGGTGAAAGGTGACCCATAAGCACAAAGTAACGACCAGAATATTGGCCTGTTGCTTCGATAGCTGCAATGTCTGCTGGGCTCTCTACTACACAGATTTGACCATTTTCCTGACGTTTGGGATTGGTACAAATGTGGCAGGTATCTTCTTCAGTAAAAGTACGGCACTCATTACAGTGACCAATTTCGGTCATTGCTTGGCTAAGAGCTTCAGCCAACTGTAGGCCGCCTTTTCTATCGCGCTGTAACAAATGAAAGGCCATACGCTGCGCCGACTTGGGGCCAACCCCAGGTAGACAACGTAAGGCCTCCATCAAATGCTCCAGCATATGACTGGTACGCATATTTAACCGTTCTAATTTTCAAGTAACGATTTACTCAAGATAAACCGCAGCTTGAATAAACCTTTAGAAATAGTTTCTTAGAAAGGCATCTTCATACCTGGTGGAAGTTGCATTCCGCCAGTTACGCTAGCCATTTTCTCTTTTTGAGTTTCTTCAACGCGACGAGCCGCATCGTTGAAAGCAGCAGCGATAAGATCTTCAAGCATCTCTTTATCGTCTTCCATTAGGCTTTCATCGATATCAACACGGCGAACGCTGTGGCTACCAGTGATCGTTACTTTTACAAGGCCAGCACCTGACTCACCTGTAACTTCCATATTTGCGATTTCTTCTTGAAGCTTTTGCATGCGCTCTTGCATTTGCTGGGCTTGCTTCATCATGTTGCCCATACCGCCTTTACCAAACATGTTAATACTCTCTGGTCTAATTGGTTTATTAAAATTAATTAAGCTATACGTGCTTAAATGGGGGTTAAGCCAGTGCGATTCAACCCCTCGATGTTCAGTTCTCAGATTTGCTTATCTGGGATGATATGCAAGTCACTAAACGAGAAAATGTTCTAGATAGGACGAACGCTGTCTCTGTCGAGTTCTGCAGCAAAACGTCTTTCGATAAACTGTACGTTGGCATCGTTTTCCAAACTGGTAAACGCGTCTTTCAACTTGCCTTGGTACAACCTTTCTCGTAATTCTAGTGGTGTTTCTCCACCATCACCGATTTCAACACTCAAATGACACTCTTCTCCGAGCACTGTATTGAGAGACTGCAATAGCTCACTCTGTGCACGGTCCGTATTCAAGTGAGCTTGGCTCGCCCTTAACGTTAAAGTGATTGATGTGTCGTTTTTAGCAAACACTGAGTTCAATGCTAACTGTTCAACAAGCTTGGCTGTCTCTAGCTTTTGAATCGTAGCGGACCATTCATCTTGAGCAATCGACTCTTGAAGCAATTTATCGACCATTTCTGGTGTCTTAATATGCTCTAACGCACGCTTGATCTGAGTAGGTGTAAGCTCTTTGCTCACCTCTTTCACTACAGGTTTAGACGGTTTCCAGCGATAAGGTTCATTATCGTTGGTCACATTTTCTGTCGAAGAGGCTGACAAAGAAGCTGGCGACACCCGCTCAGAACCACCGTGTTGCTGAGCAACTCGATCAAGAACTGAAGTTTTAGCTGGTGTCGCTTTAGCCTTTTTTGGCGCCGAGCCTTTGTTTTCTGTTGCCGAACTGCCTCTACGTTGAGAACGTAATTGGTGGCGTAAACCACTCACAGGCGAAGTTGCACGCGCTGGCTGCTCTTGCGGAGCAGAAGGTGCAGCGCTTGGCTGTTGAACCGGACTCTGGTTTTGATAATTCGTTTGTTGCTGCTGAGGCTGCTCTGCACCGTAACTTGGACGCTCATCATAAGCAGGAGGCGCGTCATACTGGCTATGCGGGTAATCCTGCTCTGGATAACCTTGGTTGCCTGAGTGATCAGCGTAACCTTGCGAATCTGAATACTGTGCTTGATTCTGCTGCGGAGCCTGTTGTACGGGTTGCTGCTGCATAGGCTGCTGTTGAGGCGCCTGTTGTTGCATCTGAGGCTGTCTCGGAGCTGCCATTGGCGCAGATTGGCTAACAGGCTGAGCAACGCTCTGAGCTTGAGCTGCTGGCGCTGGACTTGTTGACTGAGTCGAGATTACCGTAGCAACCGCTTGTTCAGCCGGTCTAAATGCCAACATGCGTAAAACCACCATCTCAATACCAACGCGAGCGGTTGGCGATAATGGTAAGTCTTCACGACCCTTCAACACGATCTGGTAGTAGAGTTGAATGTCTTGTGGACTTAGCGCTTTACTCAACAGTTCTAGCTTCTCAGCATCCGGCTGTGCTTTATCTAAGGTTGACGGCAGAGCTTGGAACATCGCCAAACGATGCAGTTGAGTCGCAAGCTGATTCAACAAACCATCCCACTCTACGCCATTCTCAGCAAGACTTTGGATACACGCCATCGCTTGTTGTGGCTGCTTACTGCTGATCGCTTCAAGCAAGTGGATAGCTTGGTCGGTATCTAGCGTGCCAAGCATGTGAGCCACGGTGTCTGTCACGACATTGCCGTTACCTAATGCGATAGCTTGGTCCGTAAGGCTTAGCGCATCACGCATACTGCCGTCAGCAGCATGAGCAATCATCCCAAGCGCACGAGACTCAGACGTCACACTCTCTTGTTCAAGAATGTGGTCAAGCTGCTCGTGAATATTATCAACGCTGATCGGCTTAAGATGGAACTGCAGACAACGCGACAAGATAGTCACAGGAAGCTTTTGTGGATCGGTCGTTGCGAGCAAGAATTTCACATACTCAGGCGGCTCTTCTAACGTCTTTAGAAGCGCGTTGAAACTATGCCTAGAAAGCATGTGTACTTCATCGATAAGGTAAACTTTGAAGCGACCACGCGCCGGCTTGTACTGAACATTGTCCAGAAGCTCGCGGGTATCTTCTACCTTTGTACGTGATGCCGCATCGATCTCTAGCAAGTCAACAAAACGACCTTCATCGATCTCTTTACAGGTTGCACATTCACCACAAGGTGTAGAGGTAATGCCTGTTTCACAGTTTAGACCCTTAGCAAATAAACGGCCGATAGTCGTTTTACCGACACCTCGAGTCCCGCTGAACAAGTATGCATGATGCAACCTGTTTTGGCTAAGTGCATTCTCTAATGCTGTTAAAACATGGGCTTGACCAACCACTTCTTTAAATTTGGTTGGTCGCCATTTTCGCGCTAACGCAAGATAGCTCATGAATAATTCCGAAAAGGATTAGTGACCGTCGAATTCGCAGATGCTAAACACTTCTAGACCTAAGCCTTGTAAGCGCTTGTCACCACCGATTTCTGGAAGGTTAATAACAAATGCAGCGTGTTCTACCACACCACCTAGCTGACGAATCAACTTTGTTGTTGCTTCAATCGTACCGCCCGTTGCTAGCAAATCATCAACCATCAACACTTTATCGCCTTCAACGATAGCGTCAGTGTGGATTTCTAGCGTATCAGTGCCGTACTCAAGCTCATAAGATTGTGCCACAGTTTCACGAGGCAGCTTGCCCGGTTTACGAACAGGGATAAAACCAACACCTAGCTCAAGTGCCAAAGGCGCACCAAATAGGAAACCACGAGCTTCAGTACCAACGATCTTAGTAAAGCCCATGTCCTTGTATGTTTCCGCTAGCAGATCGATAGTCGCTTTGTAAGCTGCTGGATCTTCCATCAAGCTTGTTACGTCACGGAACAAAATACCCGCTTTAGGGTAATCAGGAATGCTTTTGATGCTTGCTTTGATCAGAGAGATTTTTTCTGTGTTCATAATCTTATGCACTTCATTAGGCCGCTTTCCAAACTCTCGTTAACGAATTAAACATCAACGTTCGAAATTAAGGAAAGGTACGATTGGTATTCATTGCAACGAGAGTCATAACTCTGGTTGCTGAAATAATAAACGCCCGCTATACAAGCAGGCACACTGGCTTAATGGTAGTGATTTTCTTTGCTGTCAGCAACCAACTCATGAGTTGGAAGTCGCATAAACCATGTGAGAAGAATAACAAGTACGCAAATTAGGAAAGCCTTGACCCAAATGATAGGGGCAAAGTAGATCGATAACGCAAAACTCAACAAGATAAAGAATACGCCACGCGTTTTAACTTGTTTAGTCACAGCACCGTGCTGATACCAATTGTTCAGTAACGGGCCGAGCGTTTTATGCTCATGCATCCATTTGTGAACTTTAGGGTTACTTCGCATGAAGCATGCGCTAGCAAGAAGGAGGAAAGGTGTTGTGGGCAGAACGGGTAAAACTATCCCTAAAACTGCAAGAAATATACAAAGGCCACCAGCAATATTGAGGCTTAAAACTCGAACGCTAATTGTGGCCTCCTTGAGTTAGCTATCGCCAATTGGCGACGATAACGTCACTAGAATGTTGCGTAACCATTGAATACACGGATCAACGTAAGTGTTGCTGGTAGCAATGGAATCATTAAAAATGCGGCTAAAAATCCTAAAAAGTAGAATACATTAAACGGGTCTTGAAAGTCTTTGTTATCTGCCATGATTACTTCTTGTTTTTGTTAGTAAAGGTAAGTGTCTGGCGAACCAAACCCGCTTTGCTAAATCGACATTTAACAAAAAAGGCATAGCAACACCATTTGCGCAACTATACCTTAATCAATTATTCACAAAAACCGAGGAAATATAGGGTTAATCAGTAGACCCTTGATGTATGTCTAAGCTAAAACTCGCCGAACCAAGCAGGCTCAACGAAAGTTGGCAGCCCTGTTCAATCGGCAGATCCCGTGTAATGAAGTTCTTCTTACAATTCTCACCTAAGCGTTCGCCCGCGGCAATATGTTGATTCAATTCACCATTAGACCATTGTCCATCTAAACCCGCAGGCAAAATAGAGATAGTACCCTCGGCAAGATTGGCGACACCAAACAAAGCGTTAACGGGCGTTGCGCATTTCGAGCACTCAATCCCCTTCTCTAAAATCTCGGCAATATCTTTGAGATCAACATTAAAATCTTTTCGATTTCTTATGTAATCGTGGAATAAGGCTCTCACCAGAAGTGTTGACGCTGAACTGCCATTATCGGCAGAAGACGAATCAACGAGGTAAAAAGCAAATTGCCCATTCATCATCCAAGCATAATCAAAGACGAGTGGCATCATCTCTGTTGATTGCAGTAGTCGGTAACTGCAACGCCATGAACCTTGTCGTGTGTCTTTCTCTGGTAGCAACGCGTGCAATAAGTCTCTTGCCGCACTAGGGTTCTCTTGCAGGTAATTCAGGTGCCAATGTAGCTCTTGGTCTTCAGGGATCTCTCCCCCGTCATCAACGCAGAACCATTGGCTTGAAAAATCTCGTTGGTCTGAAATGTTATCGAACGAATCTGTCAATGTATTCGCAATCGCACTTCCTAAGTGACCGTGATCCTCTAACGGTTTCGCTAAAAAATCTTTAATACCAAATCGCAATGCTTTCGCCACATCAGACATGTCATCTGTGCCGGACACAACGATCATAGGCAGCGACGGGTACTCTAAACTGAGCTCTTCCACAAGCTCGATGCCATCAAGTATCGGCATTGATAAGTCACACACAATTAAATCTGGCGCTGAGTCTCTAAGCTTTTGCAGAGCGTCCAGCCCATTTTCAGCCTCAACCACTTTATAACCAACCTTGTCTAGGTATGCGCTGGTTATCCGGCGAAAAATAGGATCATCATCAACCAACATCACGCATTTTTGGTTAATTACTTCCTGAGCCGAGGTCATTACTGGCTGACTGTGAGTTTTGTACATAATCTATAACCTCACAAAACTAAGTCGAATTATTATTGTTATCTGTTCTAAGAACTAATATAAAACTTAGTAATAAAATGCTAAATACACAAATTTGCACTCTTTGCTGGTAATTCGTGACGAGGGTTGGAATACTTGTAAATAGTGCAACGAGTTGACGTAACGCAAACATTGATCTCACTGTTACGTATAAATTAGATGAGATTGTAAACAAATGTGTCTGGATTTATGAAATTAGATGATTTAAACCTCTTTCGACTCGTCGTTGAAAATGGGAGCTACACCGCAACATCGCGCAAGACTATGATTCCGGTTGCGACCATCACACGACGCATCCAAGCCTTAGAAGACTCTTTGAACCTTAGGCTTCTCAATAGACACGCGCGTAAACTTTCTTTAACAGAGGCTGGCGAACGTTTCTACAATGAATGCTCTCCGTTATTGCAGCGTCTCTCTTCTACTGCTGAAGAGTTAACTGACGTGTGCAAAGGAGCTTCCGGTAAGATTCGTATTACGGCACCTTCCAACCTGACCAAGCGCATGATGATGCCAATGTTCAGCGATTTCATGACTCAATACCCTGATATCAATATTGAGCTGATGATGAACAACCAAGCGGATCAGCTGGACCCAACTGAGTGGGACGTGATTTTCCGTGTCGGCCCACAACGTGATTCAAGCCTAATCGCTCGAAAAATCAGTGAAGTAAAAGATATTCTTATCGCGAGCCCTGAGTATTTAGCGAAGAACCCAGCACCAAGCCATGCTGAAGAGCTAGCGAACCATTCGCTACTCAAAGGCTACCCGCTGATTAAGTGGCAGCTGAGTAATTCGAATGAAGAGACGGTGGTGAATAGCGAGAAAGGCCGTTTCAATGCGAATGCGCTTAATGTCGTGAGACAAGCCTGTTCAGAAGGCCTAGGTATCACCCTAATGCCTGACGTGATGATCCGTGAATACATTGAAGATGGCAGCTTAGTCCAAGTCTTAGAAGACTGGAGCGCTAACCCTCGTGATATTTACATGCTTTATAACCACAAAGACCATCTACCAGAGAAAGTTAGATTGTTTATTGATTTTGTGATCGCGTACCACATTCATTAAGGTCAATCCCCTTCTCCGTAAACAAAAAAACCAGAGCCGATGCTCTGGTTTTTTATATTCTTGCCACTAACGAAAACTAAGCACCTTCGTTGTGTAACTCTAGGTTCGCTAGATCTTGTTGAATCTCACGCTGAACCTTTGAGTCGTCATTACGCAAAGAGTCTAGGAAATCTAGGTACGCTTGGTCGATATCACCCGTTACATACTCGCCGTTAAATACAGAAGTATCGAAACGAGAAATGTCTTGATTGCCCATGCCCACTGCCGAAATCAGATCTGGTAGTGTTTGGAAAATCAAGGCATCTGCGCCAATCTGCTTACAAATCGTTTCGTTATCACGACCATGAGCAATCAGCTCTGTCGCGCTCGGCATATCAATACCGTAAACGTTAGGGAAGCGAACCTCTGGAGCTGCTGAAACCATGAACACTTTGTTTGCGCCAGAATCACGAGCCATTTCAATGATCTGCTCTGATGTTGTGCCGCGAACGATAGAGTCATCAACCAATAGAACGTTCTTACCTTTAAACTCAGAACGGATTGCGTTCAGCTTACGGCGAACCGACTTCTTACGCTGTTGCTGACCAGGCATAATGAACGTGCGGCCAACATAACGGTTTTTTACGAAACCTTGACGGTATGGCTTATTGATCGCTTGAGCGATTCGCAGCGCAATATCGTTTGATGTTTCAGGGATTGGGATAACCACATCAATATCTAAGTCTGCGTACTCTTCTTTAATACGCTTACCAAGCATCTCACCCATCTCAACGCGTGCGCTGTAAACCGAGATTTTATCGATGAATGAATCTGGGCGTGCAAAGTATACAAACTCAAAGATACATGGGTTTAGTTGTGGGTTGTCTGCACATTGCTTAGTGAAAAGCTCACCGTCGAATGTTGCGTAGATAGCTTCACCTGGCGCTACGTCGCGCATGAAGTCGAAGCCAACAGCATCGAGTGCTACCGATTCAGACGCAACCATGTACTCTGTTTTACCATTAACTTCACGCTTACCAAGACACAGTGGACGAATACCATGTGGGTCACGGAATGCGATCATACCGTGGCCGATGATCATCGCAGTTACGGCGTAAGCACCGCGAATTGTGCGGTGCACATTTGCCACAGCGCGGAAAACATCATCCGAAGTCACGTTACCTTTAACAGTATCGATCTCATGAGCCAATACGTTCAGTAGAACTTCAGAGTCAGAGGTTGTGTTTACATGGCGACGGTCTTTTTCGAACAACTTCTCACGAACTTCGTTTGCGTTCGTCAGGTTACCGTTGTGCGCCAACGTAATGCCAAAAGGAGAGTTTACGTAGAAAGGCTGAGCTTCAGACGCACTTGAACTACCCGCTGTAGGATAACGAACATGGCCAATACCAACTTCACCTTGTAGGCGCTGCATGTGTTTTGCTTCAAAAACATCTTTTACTAAACCGTTCGCCTTACGCAGACGGAAACGATTGCTTTCTATGGTACAAATACCAGCGGCATCTTGGCCACGATGCTGCAATACCGTTAAAGCGTCATAAATAGACTGGTTTACAGGTGTTGAACCCACGATTCCAACAATACCACACATGTCCTAATCCTCGATTTTTCGACATTAACTGGCGCTAGAGCGCGCCAGATAAGAAACTAGATGTTGCTTGTAAATGCTCGAAGAACGGCGCAATGATTCGACTAAATTCCGGAACCAATTGCGAATTCTTCCACCACTCAGAACTTGGGAATGCAGTAAACGCATCCATGAAAAACAACACTGCAGAAACAATCAAAACACCACGTAAGCCACCAAAGACGACACCGAGGATTCTGTCTGTACCTGACAGGCCTGTTTTCTGAACTAGCTGACCGATGACATAGTTAACTAAGGCACCAACAACTAACGTTGCAACAAACAATGCTGCTATCGCAGTTCCGTTTCGAAACATCTCATCTTCGATATTGGTGAAGTACATCGCTAATTTAGCGTAGTACTGGCTAGCAATAAAAAATGCTCCAAACCAAATTACGAGTGACAAGGCTTCTTTAGCGAAACCACGAACTAAACTGATCACGGCAGAGAAGCCGATCACGCCTAAAATGACAAAATCTAACCAATTCATGAATTCTTCATCTTAAGTTGGCGCGCATTTTAACAGAAAAAATGCTGACGCAAACGTTTTCTTATGGATTTAACGGTTTAAATTTGAGCAATTGGCCTTTTGAACCCGTAATTTTTTCTAATTCCTTAATTTGTCGCTCAAGTTTGGATTTAGAGACATCCGGGCCAATAATTACTCGCGTAAAAGTTTTTTCTTGCTTGGTGTGAGCCTGATAACCACGCTTTTGCAGATCCTCAACAACGTTTTTTGCGTTGTCAGCATTCTTCAAAGCCATCAATTGAATAATCCAAGCACTGTCTTGGTATTCATTTTTTTCCGGTACTGGCTTAACTACTACTGCCACTTTGTCAGCTTCTTTATTATTGGAAGAAGACGCGGTTTGCGTGTTTGAATTATCAGTACGACCACTTTCAACCACTTGCTCAACTGGAGAATCCGGTAGCGCTATCTGATCTTCAACGGGATCGAGTACTTCAAACACTTCAACATTACTATCAAGCTCTGGCTTAATCGGAATGCTTGCAAACTCTTCTTTATAGTGGAGCTTCTTACCATCTAGCACATCGGGCAATACAATCACGCCAATGGCCACTAAAATGATGGTGCCGACTAATCGGCTTTGGAATTTACTTGCCATTTAGTTTCCTTTTTTCTGCCAATGCTCCAAGACTTCGCCTACGGTATGGAAAGAACCGACCACCAACACAACATCATCACCTTTAACAGAAGCTAAAGCCGCTTCAAACGCTGCTACAGGGTTTAGATACTGCTCTACACCTTCAGGCAGGCTTTGACACAATTCAGCTGCTGTCGCTGCACGTGGCCCTTGCAATGAAGCTGGATACCAATGAGTTGCGATTGGCGCTAATACTTCCAATGTCGCAGGGATATCTTTGTCATGAAGCATGGCGACTACAACGTGTAAATTTTTACCCGCATACTTTTTCGTAACTTGCTGCGCAAAGTATTCAGCGGAATGCGGGTTGTGCGCCACATCAAGCACAATCACGGGTTGATCACTAATTTGCTGCATACGCCCAGGAAGCTTCGCATTCTTCATGCCGTTAACAACGTTCACGTCGCTAATATTAAGCTCTGATGTGCCCAATGCCATCAGCGCTGTTGCAGCGTTAGGTAACGGCAAGCTCGGAATAGGTAGCGATTCCAGCTGGAATGCACCACTGCGCCAGTTCCACGTATCACCGTCAACATCATAAGTGTATTGAATACCAACTTGATAGAACTCAGCCTTAATGTCATCAGCGTGCGCTGCAACCGTTGCCGGTGGTTTAGGTTGACCACAAATAGCGGGTTTACCACTACGATAAATGCCCGCTTTCTCAAAACCAATCACATTGATGTCATCACCTAGCCAGTCAACATGGTCGACAGCCAAACTAGTAATCACGGAAACATCATGCTCAACGATATTGGTCGCGTCTAGACGTCCGCCTAAACCAACTTCTAATAGCACAACATCAACCGCTTCAGTTTGAAATGCACGTAACGCCGCTAAAGTGCCATATTCGAAAAAGCTCAGGCTGATTTCGCCACGCTCTTTCTCAATAAAATCGAAAGACTGAACCATCTTTTCATCAGAGAGATCTTGGCCGTTGATACGAACACGTTCGTTATAGCGAATTAAGTGAGGAGAGCTGTAGACACCAACTGAGTAACCAGCGTCCAATAGAATCGCTTCCATCAGTGCACATGTTGAGCCTTTGCCATTGGTTCCGGCAACAGTAATAACATGTTGAGCAGGTTTGGTGAGGTTTGCCTTAGAGGCGACGGCCTGAACTCGGTCTAATCCAAGATCAATAGCGCTTGTGTGGATGTTTGATAAATAATCAAGCCACATCTCCAAAGAGGATGTGGCTTGAGGAATAGGTTGTTGACTCATCTAACTCATAACCATAATTAAGTTGGTTTGTTAGAAGGTACTTTACCCTTTTTCTGGCGCTTCTGGTACTTCATAAGTAGCTTCATTCGGTGAATCGTTCACAGAAACTACTAATGGTGAAGGCTGGTTGGTCATTTTAGCAACAAGGCTTGCAACGCGCTGACGCATCTCACGACGGTCAACAATCATGTCGATAGCACCGTGGTCTAGTAGGAACTCACTGCGTTGGAAACCTTCAGGAAGGTCTTCACGTACCGTTTGTTCAATTACACGACGTCCAGCGAAACCGATAAGAGCTTTTGGCTCACCAATGTTGATATCGCCAAGCATCGCCAAACTTGCAGAAACACCACCCATTGTTGGATCAGTCATTACTGAAACAAACGGTAGGCCTTTCGCCGATAAACGCTCTAGAGCAGCACTGGTTTTCGCCATTTGCATTAGAGACATCAATGCCTCTTGCATACGCGCACCACCACTAGCAGAGAAACAAACTAAACCACAGTTGTTCTCGATAGCAGCATCTACCGCTTTCACGAAACGAGCACCTACAACAGAACCCATTGAGCCGCCCATGAATGAGAATTCAAAAGCACACGCTACGATAGGTAAACCAAGCAGTTCGCCTTTCATTGCAACTAGTGCATCTGTCTCACCACTGTTTTTCTGTGCAGCAGAGATACGTTCTTTGTAACGCTTAGAATCTTTAAATTTCAGCTTATCTTGTGGCTCAAGATCAGTACCTAGTTCAACACGTTCACCTTTGTCTAGGAATGTATCCAGACGACGACGTGCTTTCATGCGCATGTGATGGTCACATTTTGGACATACTTCTAGGTTACGCTCTAGTTCAGCATGGTACAGAACCTGCTCACAAGAAGTACATTTAGTCCAAACACCCTCAGGGATAGACGCTTTACGAGATGTTACGATGTTGCTTTTTTCTAAAATCTTTTCAAGCCAACTCATGGAAGACCTTTTTGTTTCGATTCTTCCGCTTGATTGCGAAAGAAATAAATTTGGGAATTATGCGTGGGAATTAAAGCACATAAAACAGCGACTGTAGATAAAAAACTGGTTGTACCTATTTTCTGGGACTATCTTACGCACTAAACCGTAATAATTTTTGAACCTAAGTCTCACATTTAGTTCAAATTATCCGGCAAAAATAGAGGACCAATTGGCTCTCGTGGTAGTTCAAAATGTTCGGGATAATCAACATCCACCAGATACAAACCTTCCGCTTTTGCAGTTGCGCCGGCTACTTTTCGATCTTTAGCTTCTAAAAGCCACTGGATCCACTCTGGTTTCTGCTCACCCTTACCAACGGCAATAAGGCTACCAGTAATATTCCTCACCATGTGGTGAACAAACGCATTCGCTTTAATATCGATCACAATGTAGTGTCCATGGCGAGTCACATTCAAGTGAATCATGTTTCTCCATGGGCTACGGGATTGACAATGTGTTGCCCTGAACGAAGTGAAGTCATTCTCACCAAGTAAGTACTGACCCGCTTCGTGCATTTTTTTCTCATCAAGATGACCATGATAATGGCTCACGCCTGAATTCAAAATGCCTGGGCGAAGTGCATGGTTAAAGATAATGTAGCGATAACGGCGGGCAGTTGCTGAGAAACGAGCATGGAAATCCTCATTCACTTCTGTCGCCCAACGAACCGCAATATCTTTTGGCATGTTGGCATTCGCGCCCATTGTCCATGCCACCATTTTACGATCGACATTAGTTTCAAAGTGAACGACTTGTCCCGTACCGTGAACACCGGCATCTGTACGACCTGCGCACATAACTTCTACAGGGTGATTCGCGACAACTGAAAGAGCCTTTTCCAATTCTTCTTGGACACTTTTCACGTCTCGTTGGCGCTGCCAACCAAAGTAGTGGGTACCGTTATATTCAATACCTAAAGCAATTTTCATGTTCTTGTTCTCTTTGAAAATGGGCGAGAAGTATATACGGAAATCAGTGCTAGCCCAAATAGGATGGGGCTAAAACTTCAATAAACAATCAGCATCGACCGAGACGATACTTTTAAGAAACCAAATAATACAATGGCGCTCTGTATCGCCTTAAAACAAAGGGTAGCCAACGCTACCCTTTATGATTTTTAATTTATCGACCGTTTAACGAATCGATCAGGTTTTTTGCCTCTCGACGAATATCATCGCTACCGTCAACGATTGCCTCTTCTAGAAGCTTAATTGCACCTTGCGAGTCACTCATCTCGATGTAAATTTTAGCCAAATCAAGCTTACCTGCAGCCTCTGCGTTGCTATCAACATCATAGTTGCCAATGTCGCCGATAACGTCTGGGAATTCATTTAGGCCAACATCCAGTTTAAGCTCTTCATCATCCGGATTAATGACCTCTTCACCTTCTTGCTCGACTTGAGCCATCAGTTCATCAATGGTCATGTATTGCTTATCACGGCTGCTGCCTGATTCGGTTAGGTTGTCTTGTTGAGCCCAGTTCTCTTCTTTGATCTTCGGTTCAGCTTGCTGTTCAGCCGACGCCCAAATCTCTTGTTGGTCATCAGGCACATCATTATGCATGCTCGATTGTTGCTCTGGCGCTAGGTTAAAGCCTTTCCAGTCTTCGCCGCCAACTTCTAGCATGGCATCAATATCTAGCCCTGCACTATCAATCGATGTTGCATCCAATGGCTTATCGAACATGTTGTCGACAGAGTCTTGAACATCTTCAGAAAGCAACTCAGCTAATGCTGTCTCATCAAAGTCATCAAAGCCTTCTAGTGGCTCGTCTTGAACCGCTGCAGGCGTTGAGTTTAGCTCTGACGCAGCGCTCAGTGATTCTTCTGGCTGTGCAAAACCAGCCAACTCAGAATCTTGTGCATTCGAGAAATCTTCAGCGTGACTGAAGCTCTGCGGGTTTGAGAACAAATCATGCAACGCATCCTGCTCTTCGCCTTGTGGACTGAAAGACGTTAGCGGTGTTGGCTTCTCAGCAAAAGCATCAGAGATGGCTTCATCTTCACCGTATTCTGGTAAATCAAGTTCATTGAACTCTACGCCTTCATCTTCTGCTACTGGCTCAGCACTGCTTTGCTCAATATCATCTAAGACAGAATCGGCTTTCGCACTCTCTTCATCGTATTCAGGCAGATCAAGGTCATCGAATTCGAACTTCTCAGTGCCATCAGATAGATCTTGTTCTAATTGAGCTTCGTCTGGTTCGCTAACAACTTCAGCTAATGCATCTTCTTCACCGAATTCTGGCAGCTCAAAATCATCAAACGAGAACTCTTCTTCGCTTTCTGGTTTCGCAGTTTCAGCCTGTGGTGCAGCCTCTAGCTGAGGCTCAGCGGTTGGTTGCGATTCAACACTTGGTTGAGAGTCGATATCAGGCGTTGCTGGCTCTGATGTTGATTCAGCATCAGCTTCCGCCAGTGCGTCTTCTTCACTAAACTCTGGCAACTCAAAGTCATCAAACGAAAACTCTTCGTCGTCTTGACTCTTAGCTTCAGCTTGAGTCTCAACAGCAGGTACTACTGATTCTGGTGTTGCTTCAGCATCAGCTTCCGCCAGTGCGTCTTCTTCACCAAACTCAGGTAATTCGAAGTCATCAAACGAGAATTCGTCTTCGCTTTCTTGTTCTGCTACTTCCGCTTGTGGAGTAGCTTCAACTTGCGATTCAGCGTCTAATTTAGGTTCAACAACAGGTGCTACAGGTTCTGGTGTTGCGTCAGTTTCTGCTAATGCTTGTGGTGCAGACGTCTCATCTTCAATCAGCCAATCGTCGTCTTGTGGTACGCCAAATTCATTTGGAATAATTTCTGGCATATTGGCAGCACGAACTGGCTCTGGCTCTGGCTCTGGCTCTGGCTCTGGCTCTGGCTCTGGCTCTGGCTCTGGCAAGGATTCAACGACATCTTCAAACTGATCGCTACCTTGGATCTTCGGTTCAAAGTCAAAATCAGAGGTAACGTTCGCAGGCGACTCTACATCGTCGATCGCTTCAGCTAACCAATCTTCAACCGTCTCTTCATCATCGTCAGAGATATCATTTAAAGAGGATGGTGAAGCTTGATCTTCAAAGCTAGCAGCGATGTCTTCACGTTGCTCTTGGACGTCGGCTTCTTTCGGCTCTGGTTCTTGTTGTGCGGTTTCTTCTTGAACTCGCTCTTCAAAATCTGGTTTGTCAAAATCAGAATTCTCAGATAACAGCGAGTCGATATCCAGTTCATCATCTTCAACCGATGATTCAGTTTCTTCCGCTGATACTTGGTTGCTATCTGAAAGAGACGTTTGCTCTGGTTCAACCGTATTTTCAAGAGATGGTTCAGCTGGCTCTTCTGTCGCTGGCAGCGAATCGTTGTCATCAGAAGTCATTAACTCATCAATCAACGCTTCGTCTGTCGTTTCTAGCGAGTCATCAAGTAAAGCATCCGTTGCCGGTGCGACACCGAACAAATCATCGATAAAGTCATCACGATTAAAGTCTTCATCATTTTCTGGCTTAACGTCAGCACTTTCTTGGATCAGTTCCGAATCTAACGATTCATCACTAACGGCTTCAGGTTGTGGTGTTTCACTAATATCCGACGCGTGCTCAGGCTCAACTTCAGATTTTTCTGAGGTTAACGGAGTAAGGTCAACGTCTGAGCCCACTTCAGGTTCATCGTTGCCGTTGTCAAAACCAAAGGCTGCGTCTAGCTCTTTATCAAACGCATTCTCTTCAGATTCAAGCTCGTCTTCAATGCCAGTTGTCAGTAAGTCATCAAACGGGTCTAAAGATTCCGCTTTTGGGGCATCTGCTTCGTCTGCTGACAGCCCATCATCTGACAATTCACTATCAAGGAAGTCATCCAATAAGTCGGTACTTTCGGCATCAAGTTCGAAATCATCATCGTCAGAATCACCTATCAGTTCATCCAAGGTTTCCGTGCTGTCTTCTGCGATGTTTAGGTCATCATCGGTCGACAAACCAGAAAGCTCTTCAAGTTCAGATAATGAATCAAAACCTAAAGGCTCTCTTTCAGACTCATCACCCGATTCGTCTTCCAACATTTCATCAAGAAGGTCGGTCGAGTTACTTAGATCAACGTCATCCCCAGCCAATTGCTCATCAAGCAGATCAACGCTGTCTTGAGGTTCTTCATCTACGATTGGCTTATCGAACTGAGACAAAATGTTTTCGATATCATCATCAGACGCTAAACCACTGTTTAGGTTAGTGGCAATCTCATCGTCGTTATCGAGGTTGAAAGGGTCATTCGCTTGATCGTTCTGAGCGGCAACCTGGGCAAAGATGTCATCAATATCGTCATTTGCTGTCGGTGACGCAGGCTCAGGGCTCTGTTGTTCAGAGATTAGAGCATCAATATCAAAATCGTCATTGCTCAAATCAGCAGGCTTGGTATCGCTTTGTTGCTCTGAGATAAGTGCATCAATGTCAAAATCATCGCTTGCTGGTGCTTCAGTGTTAGACGGCGAATTACTTTGCTCTTCCGAAATCAACGCATCAATATCAAAGCTGTCATCATCTTCGTCATCAAGAGCAAACAGATCATCTAACAGAGACTGGTCTAGCTCGTTGGAGCCGAGATCTTCGGTTTCAGACTCTTGAGATAGTAAAGCTTCAATGTCATCAGCGGACATCGCGTTATTATCAGAAAGATCGAAGTCGACTTCATCTGTATCAAGTGCGCTTTCCGCTGTTTTATCGAGCGCGCGCTCCATCTCTTCAAGACCAAGAGCCTTCTCTTCGCCATTAACACTAATGCCGTTACTGCTGTCTAAATCAAGATCATCGAAGTTGGTGTCTAAATCACCGTTTTCGCCAATGCTGGCAAACGGGTCATCATCTTCACCGTCGAGGTTAAAATCGAGATCCGACTCATCTAAACCGGCAAAGACATCGTCTTCTTCAGCTAGCGCTTGATCGTCAAACAACTTGTTGGCGTCATCTTCCGTACCAAACAAATCATCGTCTAACGACAGCTCGTTAAGGTCATCCATCTCGTCGCCCAATGCAATAGGCGCGACGACGCTTGGTTCTGGCTGAATCGGTTGCTCTTGAGTAGTTTGCTGTTGCTCATCATTTTTAGAACGACGGCCTAACAACATCACAATGATCAAACCAAGTAGCAGACCTGGAATAATCGCAAGAGCCGCCACTAACCAACCATTCGATAACAATTCGTCCATGGCACTTGGTGCCATCTTTTCAATTTCGGCGTTCTTTCTGCGCTCTTCATCAAGCAGCTTTTCCACTTCGCTACGAATGCGGTCTTCATCACTGAGCTCAGTTTTTAGTTCATCAACTTCCGATTGAACATTCGACAACATCAAACGAAGTTGGTGGTTTTTCTCTTCAAGTGACAAGAGTTCAGTTTCTGAAAGCTCTAGCTGCTTCTCTAACTTGTTCATCTCTTGGGTTGGAGCGGATTGTTCTAGAGAAGACTGAGTTAGAGACAATGGTTTTTTTGCAGTTTCAGCAGAGCTTACTTGCTTGGCAGGAGTAGTATTTTTTGCATCAGAACTCGAGGTTTTTGGTTTTGAAGCGACAGGCTTGCTCGCAGGAGCATCAAGCTTAGCAAGATGTGAGTTCATGATGTTGATAGCTTGCTGCGTCGAACTTGCACGTGTTTGCTCTAAAGAAGGCACACGTAAATTGCTGGCAGGCAGCAGACTATGGATATTCTGGTTTTCAAACGCTTGTGGGTTTAAGCGATAAATAGCCAACAGGGTTTGTTGGACTGAAACGGAGTTATCAGGGCGTAACTTTGAAGCAATAGACCACAATGTCTCTGAGCCGCGAGTTGGACCATAGAAACGTGAAGGCTCAGCGCTATTCGATTGCGCTCTTTGAAGAGGTTCTGAAAACGTAGGCGCTGATTGTATCTGACCATTAGGCCCTACAACTCGAATGGAATCTGCACGAACAACGGAAATCTGAGTCGCAATGATAAAGGCAAAAGGCATTAACCACGGCTTGAAAATTTGAAACATAAAAGGCTCAGCTAGGTGCTTAAATTCGGAAAAGTGATGATCTATTAAATATATCGGATAAATGACGTAAAACTATAGAGATGAAAACAAAAAATGTGTTGCAGCAACAATATTCGCAGCAATTTCACACAATTTGACTAACAATATTTTTAATCGATTAAAAAAGCCCCACTAAAGAGTGAGGCTTGTTTATCAAAGCAATAAAGCTTAGAAGTAATCGCGAATCAGAACTTCAGCGATTTGAACTGCGTTTGTTGCCGCGCCTTTACGAACGTTATCAGCTACAACCCACATGTTCACGCCGCTGTGATGGCTGATGTCGTTACGAATACGACCAACCATTATGTGGTCTTTACCACCGGCATCACGAACTTGAGTTGGGAAGTCTAGCGCTTGGAATACTTCAACACCTTCTGTGTTCTCTAGAAGCTGAACCACTTGCTCTGCACCGATAGGCGCGCGAGTTTCAATGTGTAGAGATTCTGCGTGACCGTAGAATACTGGTACGCGAACACAAGTCGGGTTCACTGTGATTGAAGAATCAGCAAAGATTTTTTGAGTTTCCCAAACCATCTTCATCTCTTCACGCGTGTAGCCGTTCTCTGTAAATTCATCGATTTGAGGAATACAGTTGAAAGCGATCTGTTGTGAGAACGCTGAATTTTCAGCTGGCATGCCGTTAAGAAGCTTAGCCGTTTGACCCGCTAGCTCATCGATACCTGGCTTACCTGCACCAGACACAGATTGGTAAGTTGAAACGTTAATACGCTCAAGGCCCACTTCATCGTGAATTGGTTTTAGCGCTACTACCATTTGGATAGTCGAGCAGTTAGGGTTCGCGATGATGTTACGGTTACGGAACTCAGCAATTGCTTCAGGGTTCACTTCAGGCACAACCAGAGGAACATCGTATTCGTAACGGAAACGTGATGTGTTATCGATAACAACAACACCTTCATCAGCAGCAATTGGAGCCCAACGCTCTGAAAGTTCGCTACCTGCAGAGAAAAACGCAATATGTACTTGAGACCAATCGAAGTCTTCTACGTTTTGTACTTGTATTGTTTTGCCGTTAAAACGGGAAGTTTTGCCTTCACTACGTTCACTTGCTAGTAAGTGCAGTTCACCGACAGGGAATTTACGCTCTTTAAGTACTTCAAGAATGGTTTCACCAACCGCACCAGTCGCACCTAAAATAGCAATATTAAATTCTTGGCTCATTGTTTCTCTCTTTTATAAAGTTGGCTTTACCATAAAACCGAGTTTAGATAACGGCGTTAAATTACAAGATTCGTCGCCCGTTAACTCGACTGCACTGTATTCTCTGCGGTCCCAATATTCTTTACGCATCTTGTCAAAAGAACCCGGCGTAGCGATATTGCGACGGAATAAGGCGTCGTCTTTGCGCACATCATAGATCAACTGAGTCAAATTGTGCAGTGTTGCTTCATCCCAAGCTCTATCTAATTTCATTTGAGGTACAGGCGCTGTCGGCAATAAGTCACTTGCATACGCACGCTGTTCAGTACCTAAAAACTCACAATAACTGTTGAAGATCATCGTGGTACCACGCGCTTTACCCTCTAAACCGTAGCCCGCTACGTGAGGAGTTGCAAAAGCGAGTAACGGAAGAAGTTCAAAGTCGACTTCAGGTTCAAATTCAAACACATCAAGAACCGCAGTAAATCCATCAGCTTTTTGTAAACGAGCTTTTAGCGCTTGGTTATCCACCACAGGGCCACGAGCGGCATTAATCAGAATTTGATCAGCACGTAAGTTGTTCAGCACTTGATCATTGATCAAGTGATGCGTTGGAAACTCACCCGTCTTAGTGATTGGCGTGTGCAATGTAATAACGTCTGATTGCTCAAGCAGAGTCTCTAGCTCAGTAAATTCGCGAGAATCACCCTCTTGTTGTTTTAGAGGATCGTTCAGCAGAACTTTAATACCTATGCCTTCTAAGCACTTCGCTAAGTAGCTGCCCACTTGACCACAGCCGATAATACCAACCGTTTTATCAAAAACAGAGAAGCCTTGCTGCTGCGCAAGAACCATCATCGCACTGAACGCGTACTCAGCAACACCCACCTTGTTACAGCCAGGAGCCGCAGTAAAGAAAATGCCACGCTCTTTCATCAATTCTTGGTCAACGTGATCCATACCAGCCGTCGCAGTCCCGACAAACTTCAGCTTATTGGCTTTGCTGATTAATGACTCGTTTACTTTGGTAACAGAGCGAATCATCAATGCGTCTACGTCAACTAGGTCGTCAGCTGTTAATGTGCGACCAGACTTCATTGTCACTTCCCCTAGCTGGCTAAATAGCGCTTCAGCGTAAGGCATATTTTCGTCGATTAAGATTTTCATTTGGCGAGTACTTTCGTTGGGGTCTATCGACCTAAATGTGAATTGAAATGATTGTGCAAAATTCCACACACGGTGTCGAGTAGCAATTGGAATACATTATAAATAAAGGGCTGAATCGGCTAGCCTTGACAGACAAGAACCGAAACCAAAGTGAACACCCAAGATCAAACGGCTAAAACGAAAAATGCCCGATTGAATAAACAATCGGGCAAACATCCAGAACAAAAGGATCCTATCTCGCTCTCCAGGAGACAGAGTCTTGCGTCTGTTCAACCAGTACTAACTAAGTCACTACTGATCAAGCTCTGGAAACCTTTCAACTTTTAAACCTAGATTTAAAACCCATGTTTATAAAGCTTTGTTCTGTGGTTCATAATTAATGAGTTACCTGTGCGTGTTGAATCTACACTCGCGTAACCCTTTAACGATTAACCTTTGTATATCTGACTCAAGCCTAAATTAAGCTTGGTACTTTTTGATTACTAGCGTTGCGTTCGTACCGCCGAAACCAAAGCTGTTAGACATAACCGTTGTTAGCTCTTGTTCACGAGCTTCAGTTACGATATCTAGGCCAGCAGCTGCTTCGTCTAGGTTAGAAACGTTAATGCTTGGAGCGATGAAGCCGTTGTCTAGCATTAGCGTTGAGTAAATCGCTTCGTGTACGCCAGCTGCACCTAGAGCGTGACCTGTCATCGCTTTAGTTGCAGAAATTGCTGGGCTGTTACCGCCGCCATTACCTTGAGAGAAAACTTCTTGGATAGCGCCTAGCTCTTTCACGTCGCCAACTGGAGTTGAAGTACCGTGAGTGTTCACGTAGTCAACGCCATCAACGTTTTGCATAGCCATCTTCATACAACGAACCGCGCCTTCACCAGAAGGAGCAACCATGTCGTAGCCATCTGAAGTTGCGCCGTAACCTACGATCTCACCGTAGATTTTTGCGCCACGAGCAACTGCGTGCTCAAGCTCTTCGATTACTAGCATGCCGCCACCACCAGAGATAACGAAACCGTCACGGTCTGCATCATAAGTACGAGAAGCCAGCTCAGGAGTGTCGTTGTACTTAGTAGAAAGTGCGCCCATTGCGTCGAACATCATAGTCAGAGACCAATCCAGTTCTTCACCGCCACCAGCGAATACAACGTCTTGCTTACCAAGTTGGATAAGCTCCATTGCGTGACCAATACAGTGTGCAGATGTCGCACATGCAGAGCTCATAGAGTAGTTCACACCACGGATTTTGAAAGGAGTTGCTAGACAAGCAGAAACCGTAGAAGCCATTGTACGTGGAACCATATATGGACCAACGCGCTTCACGCCTTTCTCACGAATGATGTCTACCGCGTTTACTTGGTTTAGAGATGAAGCACCACCTGAACCCGCAACGATACCCGTGCGGTCATTAGATACTTGATCTTCAGTTAAACCAGAATCAGCAATTGCTTGCTCCATTGAAAGATAAGCGAATGCCGCTGCATCACCCATAAAGCGCATTTTTTTGCGATCGATATGGTCAGCAGGGTTCATTTTTAGGTTACCCCATACTTGAGAGCGCAAGCCATTTTCCTTGAACTGCTCTGAAGCGGTAATACCAGATTTACCCTCTTTCAGTGATGCTAAAACTTCTTCGACGTTGTTACCGATACTTGAAACAATACCCATACCGGTGATTACGACTCGTTTCATGTGACATTCCTATAATTCTAAATTCAGCTAGATGATAACTAAGAAGCCTAACAAAAGTGGTCAGCTTTCCTAGAAATTCGTACAATCCCTACCAACATATCGCTTCAAATCACAAAATGATAGATTTTATGACTTCAATTACTAATGCAGAACTGGAATGGAATGAGTCTGGCACGCCAGTTTCAGACCAATTTGACGACGTTTACTTCTCCAATGTTAACGGTTTAGAAGAAACTCGCTACGTCTTTTTAAAGCAAAACCACCTTCCAGAGCGTTGGCTTGAACATGAACAACGCCGTTTTGTGATTGCAGAAACCGGCTTTGGCACAGGTTTGAACTTTCTTGCAGTTTGGCAATGGTTCGATGCTTTTCTTAAAGATAACCCACAAGCGATGACCAAAGAGTTACATTTCATCAGTTTTGAAAAATATCCTTTAAATAAAGAGGATCTCATCAAAGCACACCAATCGTGGCCAGAATTAGCCGAGTATGCGACGCAACTCCAACAACACTACCCTATCGCCCTGCCTGAATGTCACCGCATTGTGCTTGGCGACGGTGCAATCACGCTTGATTTATGGTTTGGCGATATTAAAGATTGCATGCCTAACGTACCAACCCCACGTGAAGGTTTGGTTGATGCTTGGTTCTTAGACGGTTTTGCTCCGAGCAAGAACCCAGAGATGTGGAATCAAAACCTATTCAACGGTATGGCCAAGCTCGCCAAGCAAGATTGTAGTTGCGCGACTTTCACCGCGGCTGGCTTTGTGCGCCGTGGCTTAATTGAAGCTGGCTTTGAAATGAAGAAGGTCAAAGGTTTTGGCACCAAGCGAGAAATGATTGCAGGCCGACTTGGCGAAAAGCATGCTCACACCAACATCAAACCTTGGTATGGCCTATCACAGCACAACGAATCGCAAGACATCGCTATCATCGGTGGTGGTGTTGCTAGTGCAGCACTCGCTAAAACGCTGAGCCGCCGTGGTAAAGACATCACGCTTTATTGTGAGCACCCACAAGCAGCGGGTAATGCATCAGGCAACAATCAAGGTGCGATTTATCCATTGTTAAGCGAAGCCACCTCGAACGTGTCTCGCGTGTTTGGACCAGGCTTACTGTTTGCTCGCCAGTTCATTAATCAGGCGGCGCAATCTATTCAGTTTGACCACAGTTGGTGTGGCGTGAACATTTTGATGTGGGACGAAGGCTCCACTAAAAAGCTCAACCGCATGTTGGAAGGCAATTTCCATACAGATTTGATTCAGCGTTTATCGCCAGAACAAGCGAATGAAAAGATTGGCCTACCGGTCGATAAAGAGAGCGTTTACTTCCCACTGGGTGGTTGGTTGAGCCCTCTGCAACTGACACAAGGCCTGATCGGGAAGTTAGAAGAGACCCACCAAGTTAGCACTCACTATCAACATCAAGTGACTCAACTAGAATGGCTCGAAACTGAACAACAATGGTTGCTCATCATTGAGACACCACAAGGTGAGATTCAAACCAAGCATGACCAAGTGGTGGTTGCGAACGGCCACAAGTTCACTCAGTTTGAGCAGACTCAGCCAGTACCACTGACACCGGTTAAAGGTCAAGTGAGCCACATTCCGACCACGGATAACCTCAGTAAACTAAAAACCGTGTTGTGCTTTGATGGTTACTTAACACCACAAAACCCAAACAATGGACACCATTGTATTGGCGCAAACTACGACAAAACCAACATCGACCAAGAGTTTGATATTGAGGTTCAGCAACATAATGGCGAGCGTCTGCATGGGTCACTGCCAGACCAAGCATGGACAAAAGATGTCGATACCAGTAGCAACCTAGCGCGCCAAGGTATCCGTAGCGTGAGCCGTGACCACTTGCCATTTGTTGGCAATGTGGGCGATTTCGAAGCCATTAAAGATCAGTACCAAGATCTACACAACTTTAACCCACAGCGTGACTCGGTTGATGATGTTGAAACGGTGACAAGCTTCCCTAACCTATACTGTTTTATCGGATTAGGCTCACGTGGCTTGAGCTCTGCGCCATTATTGGCTGAAGTGTTAGCATCACAAATTTGTGGCGATCCGCTTCCCTTACCTGTCGATGTGCTTGAAGCGATTCACCCAAGCAGAATGTGGGTACGCAGGCTGCGTAAAGGTAAAGCATTAACCGCTGGCTGGGTTGCAGATAAGCACTCAAAAACAAATCAGTAGTTTCTAGTTCAACTATTCTGAATATCTAAATATTGGAAATACCTGAAACTAAAAGCTAAAAAGCCCGAGCGACATTATGTCCCTCGGGCTTTTTGTTGTTCGTGTTGATCTAACTTGTATTTACAGCTTAGCAACCGCGTCTTTGATCTGCTGAGCAATCTCTTCGTTGCTGATAGAACCAGACTCAAAATCAAAGTTATCGTAGAAGCTTGGTACTGAAACTGACGCTTTTACGTTTCCGCCAAAGTATGGCGCTGAACCTGTTGCTGCGCCAAGTACCGTTTGTGCACCGCCTGGGCCAGGTGAAGTCGCTAAGTAAACCGCCGGCTTCTCGCCAAACACAGAGCGCTCAATGCGTGTCGCCCAATCAAATAGGTTTTTGTACGCAGCTGGGTAGTGGCCGTTGTGCTCAGCAAAAGAGATAACAAACGCATCTGCTTCAGCTAAATCACGTAAGAATGCTTGTGCGCCTTCCGCTTGGCCAATCTCTTTTTCAGTGTCTTCACTGAACATAGGAACGTTGTAATCGTTGATGTTTAGAACTTTAACTTCAGCACCTTCAATCAAGTTAGCTGCGTAAGTTGCTAGAGTTTTGTTGATAGAAGTAGAGCTTGTGCTTGCGCCGAATGCGATAACTTTCATGATGTGACCTTTTCTGTAAATCCGTTAAGTGGGATTAGAATAACGTAGTCAGAAAATGGAACCATCACAAGGATTGAACGGACTCATTCAAAAATTTCGAATGAGTCTCAAATAATTAACAGCTCAGCAAAATGGAAAGGAAGGGACTGAGCGGATAGTGATAAATTGTTAGCTATTAAGCTTGGTTTTGCAGTTCAACCCAAAGGTCATTAACGATGGTGCGATCTGCTGGCGTTAGTTCAGAGCGAGCGTCATCTAGGCTCTTCTCGATGCGTGCTTTTACTTCAGCTACGTCTTCAATGCCTTCTTCTTCACATGAAGCCACTGACAGAGAAATATGACCACGTAAGTAACCACCAGCAAACAGTTCATCGTCTGATGCGTTTTCAATGCGAGCATCAATTACTTCAAGTAGTTTTTCTTCAAATTCGATAATCATAATATTCTCTTATTTCACAATAAATTGGCTAGTACATAAAGGTTCTACATCGTAGAAGCTGCGTAATGCTTCAGAGAGCATTTTTACGCGAGGCGGAAGGCCAGCTTCAAAGATACCCATGACTTCGCTGTGTACTTTATTCATAAAGGCCAAACGATCTGGCTCAAAATCGCCGTGTAGATTGTCACAGCTGACATTAAAAGGAAAGCCTGCGCTCATCGCAATGATCCATTCATACGCTTGTGGGCGAATTTCTACTTTTTCAAACTCAGCTTGAACCGACTCAGTTCGACCATCAGGCTCATACCAATAGCCAAAATCTTCCAACAAACGACGCTCAGGACCAGCGACACACCAGTGCGCTATCTCGTGAAGTGCAGACGCATAAAATCCGCGAGCAAATACGATACGGTGATGAAGAACCTCCCCATCGGCTGGCAGGTAAATAGGCTCGTCTGCACCCAGTTCGAGTTTGGTATTGTAACTCTCGAAAAAGGTTTGATTGAAAATATCGATGATGTCTGGGTATTGGTGCGTCATAAAATCAAATTTAAGTAAAAAGAACCGGGGCATTTTGCGTTTTTTTAAGCGCTCGGTAAAGCCCTATCACGAGCAATGGCATTAGGTTGCCCCCAATACTTTACTGTGACAATCGATTGCTGATCCCAGATTACACTACTTTGAGGCGAATGATTAGTTTAGCTAATCTGAAACACCCATTCACGGTACAAATATTCATTCGTCAATCAGCGTTTTTACTACTACACTCGCGCTTCATTTTTATATCCCTAAGGCCTATAAGACTCCAATTTATAGACCTATATTATAGAGCTACAGCAATGCTACTAAGTGTTTTGTATATCATTGGCATCACGGCAGAAGCCATGACCGGCGCTCTCAGTGCTGGCAAACAAAAAATGGATTGGTTTGGTGTAATGTTGGTTGCCAGTGCAACGGCAATTGGCGGCGGTACAGTACGAGATATCTTACTCGGCCATTACCCTTTAGGTTGGGTTGAAAACCCACAGTATCTGGCAATCACCTGTATCGCAGGTGTTATTACAACCGGACTGGCTAAATGGGTTATCAAGCTCAAAGGGCTATTCATTCGTTTAGATGCACTAGGGCTTATCGTGTTCAGTATCATTGGTACTAAAGTAGCGATGACCATGGGTCTACATCCAATGATCTGCATGGTGTCTGCGCTAGTCACGGGTGTCTTTGGTGGTTTACTGCGCGACCTTATCTGTCGTCAAACACCATTGGTGTTGCATGAAGAGCTGTATGCCTCTGTTGCACTTGTCGCTTCAGGTTTATATCTAGGTTTGCTTGAACTTGGCATTAACGACGTAACCGCGACGATTGTGACGCTTGTAGTTGGTTACTTGCTGCGTATGGCAGCTGTACGATTCAAGTGGCGTTTACCTTCGTTCCAGCTTGATCCTGAAAGCTCGGTACATTAAATGATATATTCTCAATTACGCAGAATATAAAAAGGGTTGCTTCATCACGAAGCAACCCTCTTTGTTTTTATCAAATCAGTTTCAAATCTGTTCTGATTACAACGAAGCAGAACTAGATTTTTGGCGTTTCAGTTGTCACACCAAAGTTTTGACCACGGTGACGTAGCAAGTGATCAAGCAATACAATCGCTAACATCGCTTCTGCGATCGGCACGGCACGGATACCTACACATGGGTCATGACGACCTTTAGTGATTAGTTGCGTTGCTTCACCGTCTTTAGTGATCGTGTCACCAGGAACGGTAATGCTTGATGTTGGTTTAAGCGCAATGCTTGCAACAATATCTTGGCCAGTAGAAATACCACCTAAGATACCGCCAGCATGGTTGCTGCTGAAACCTTCTGGCGTTAATGGATCACGGTGTTCACTACCGCGTTGATTAACGACGTCAAAGCCATCACCAATCTCAACACCTTTCACCGCATTGATGCTCATTAGAGCGTGAGCAATGTCAGCATCTAGACGATCAAAAATTGGCTCACCAAGGCCTACAGGCACTTTAGTCGCAACCACTTGAATCTTCGCACCAATCGAGTTGCCTTCTTTTAGCAAGTCACGAATCAGTTGATCAAATTCTGGTACTTTGTCGGCATCTGGGCAGAAGAAAGCGTTGTTTTCAATCTCGTTCCAATCCACTTTATCAATTGAGATATCACCCATTTGAGAAAGGTATGCTTGGATTTCAACACCAAATTCTTGTTTTAGGTATTTCTTCGCTATTGCACCTGCAGCAACGCGCATTGCAGTTTCACGAGCTGAAGAACGACCACCACCTCGGTAATCACGTACACCGTACTTTTGATGGTACGTATAGTCAGCGTGGCCTGGGCGGAACTTGTCTTTAATTTCGGAATAGTCTTTAGAGCGTTGGTCTGTATTTTCAATCAATAGACCAATAGAAGTGCCCGTAGTTTGGCCTTCAAATACACCTGATAAGATTTTCACTTCATCCGCTTCACGGCGAGCCGTTGTATAACGAGAAGTACCAGGGCGACGACGATCCAAATCTCTTTGAAGGTCTGCTTCGGTAATTTCTAATCCTGGTGGGCACCCATCTACGATACATCCTAGTGCGATACCGTGACTTTCTCCGAACGTGGTCACGCGGAAATGTTGTCCGATACTGTTTCCTGCCATTACTTCCTCTAAATCAGCTATTGAGCAGAAGGTTTGATTCCGAAACCGACTGGCTAACAGCTTTACTTGTCTATTCTTCGTGAATTCATAGTGGCTTTATTACCAAATGATGTAAACCCCAAAAAACGAACAATTTTAACTTTCTATTACATGAGCCGAATGAAATGAATAACGCGGGGAAATGAGTGGCGCTTTGAGAAGAGTATTTTTATTATGGTAAGAAAGCAAAAAACCCGACAACTCGGAGAGTTATCGGGTTTCTTTAAATAATGGCACGCCCTGAAGGATTCGAACCTTCGACCACCTCCTTAGAAGGGAGGTGCTCTATCCAGCTGAGCTAAGGGCGCGCTACAGGAACGAATTATACGAATTCGAATCAGTAAAGCAACGGCTTTATGTAACATTCTGATCTAAGTGAGTAAAAAAAGGGCAACAAACATATAAGTGTTGGAAAATAGAACAAAGCAAACGTTTGCTTGATGGTAATCAAAAAGATTTTCTGGAATAATGCGCCAAAAACATCAGCCACTAACTTGAATATCAATACTAAGGAAATTCATGACTGCTCAAAATATTGATGGAAAGCTAATTTCTCAAACGGTTCGCTCCGAAGTTGCTGCACGTGTAAAAGCTCGTACTGAAGCTGGATTACGCGCTCCGGGCCTAGCGGTTGTTTTAGTGGGTGAAGACCCTGCTTCTCAGGTTTACGTTGGAAGTAAGCGTAAAGCGTGTGAAGAAGTTGGCTTCGTGTCTAAATCTTACGACTTGCCAGCCACTGCGACAGAAGACGAATTGTTAACACTGGTAGACCAACTGAACCAAGACCCAGAGATCGACGGTATTCTGGTTCAACTGCCTCTACCTGCTGGTATTGATAGCACTCACGTTCTTGAGCGTATCACGCCAGAAAAAGACGTTGATGGCTTCCACCCATACAATGTCGGCCGTTTGGCTCAGCGTATGCCTAAGCTTCGCTCTTGTACGCCAAAAGGCATCATCACGCTGCTTGACCGTTACAACATCGATTTACGTGGTAAGCACGCGGTTGTCGTTGGCGCATCAAACATCGTAGGTCGCCCAATGACGCTAGAGCTCCTTCTAGCAGGTTGTACAACGACAACATGTCACCGCTTCACCAAAGACCTTGAAGGCCACGTGCGTCAAGCAGACGTTGTTGTAGTTGCAGTAGGTAAGCCAAACTTCATTCCAGGTGCTTGGATCAAGAAAGGCGCTGTTGTGGTCGATGTGGGTATCAACCGTTTGGAATCTGGCAAACTAGTGGGTGACGTTGAATACGACGTAGCGAAAGAAAGCGCAAGCTTCATCACGCCTGTACCGGGTGGTGTTGGTCCAATGACGGTGGCGAGCCTAATCGAGAACACCATGATCGCTTGTGAGCAATTTCACTCGAAGTAATCCGCAGCGCATATAAATAAAATTAGAAGGCCGCAACGTGATGAACGCTGCGGCTTTTTTGATACTTAGACATTCGTTTTGAAACAGGGCGACTCGCTTTTGATGCACTGCTATTCGCTACTTATCTGGATTCTCGACTTTTTCCGTCTGTTCAGAAGGCGGTAATAAACTAATAAGCTCACACTCCGTTGATATGAGTTTTTCCAACTCAGATCCTTGTGTAATTAAACGGAAATCACCGCCAGTAATCACCCCAAGAGGAATGGCTTTAGGGTACAGCGCGTTAAACTCGTTTAAATCAAATGCCTCGGTCAAACCTGTACTTTTAATTTGGCTACCCTGAGCCATCAACGAGTTAAGCTTGGAATAGGTAACTCCTTCCGAAAACAAGCTTCTGTTGCCATCGCGGTTCACCTGATGCCTTTCATGTTTATTCTCTGATGACTCAAGCTCAAACACCTTATTTTCACCAAACTCGTCTTGATAGTGCATGCTAACTAATGGGTTGGTTTGACGATAAGGCGAGACGATCATCGCACGCCCTACTCCATCCAATTCCAGATTATTTTCAGCGTGACTCGAAGCTGGGTTACCAAAGTAGACATTCAAGTTATCCATGCGTGCTAAGCGAATGCTTTCCCAGTTGGTATCGGCAAGCACACTATTGATGTTGTGTGTCGCCAATACTTTGGCAAACTGGCGTGAAAACTGAGTCGCACCAAAGAAGATAACGCCTTGTGCCTTCTCTTGAGTCACACCTAGCCTTCTTGCCCACCAACTCGCGGTGAGGCTTTGAATCACAACTGTACCGATGATGATCAAGAACACCATTGGTACCAGCAGGTCTGCGCCTTCTATTAATTGTTTTTCTTGAAGCTTGATTGCAAACAGAGAAGAAACCGCGGCTGCAACGATCCCGCGCGGCGCCATCCAGCTCAAAAACCATTTATCCGCAGAGGTAAGATCCGTGCCGATCCCGCTGATCCACACACTTAACGGGCGAGCCACCAGCATAACCACCGCTAATAAACCAATACCGCCCCAACCTATCGAGAGGAAGGTTCCTGAATCGAGTCTACTCGCTAACAGAATAAACAACGCTGAAATGAGTAATACGGTCAGGGTTTCTTTGAATTCGATGATGTCTTCGATATCCAAGCCTTTCACGTTGGCAAGCCAGATCCCCATGATGGTCACGGTTAATAAACCCGATTCTTCACTCAAGTCATTCGAGAAAGAGAACGCAGCGAGCATTAGCGTCAATACAGCCACATTACGTAAATAGTGCGGTACCCAATGCCCTTGCAGCATCTTGGCAATCAAATAGCCACCGATGATCCCTAAACCTAAACCAATGGTTAAGGTTAGTCCCAGAGCTGAAAGTACATGTCCTGTAGGGTCGGCCGAAGAGACGATGTATTCATAAACCAGAACAGCAAACAGAGCGCCAATGGGATCAATCACTATACCCTCCCATCGCAAGATACTGCCTAGAGAAGATTTAGGCTGAATACTGCGAAGCATGGGTACGATCACCGTTGGGCCAGTTACCACGACTAATGCACCAAACAATGCGGCTAACGGCCAACTAAAGTCCACAAAGTAGTAAGCACCCACCACGATACAGGCCCAGGTAATCAACATACCGAAACTCACGAGGTGAGTCACCATCCGGCCATGGCCTCTGATTTCTTTAAAATTTAGGGTTAATGCCCCTTCAAACAGGATGATGGCAACCCCTAATGAAATCATAGGAAACAACACATCACCAAAAATGGCATCGGGATTTAAGATATTCAAGCCAGGACCTAACAATAGGCCGACGATAAGGAGAGGAAGAATCGCGGGAAGACGTAAACGCCAACCGAGCAGCTGACAAGCTAAAGACAAGAGTCCAATTAACGCCAAAGAAGAAGTAATCGACAAATCCATTTGTGCCCCTAAAAGGTTTGCACCACACCCTGTGGTACAAACTATTCAATGAAATAAGAAAGCCTACGTTCTTACACTATAGGCTCTCTTTTTCACGCTAACCGAATATTATTGTGATTAATCAGTCACTTTACTATAGGGAGAGTAAAGTCATGATCAGTTAGCTACAGAGAAAGTACAACACCAGCAATCGCTGCACTCATCAAGTTAGCAAACACACCCGCACAAATTGCTTTGAAGCCATATTGTGAGATGAAAGAGCGACGCTCTGGAACTAAGCTACCCAAACCACCGATCAAAATTGCCATGGTAGAGATGTTAGCAAAGCCACATAGAGCAAAAGTTACGATCGCTTGAGAGTGCTCACTCAGTGCCTCTTTAGCATCCATTAGTTGGATGAAAGCCACGAACTCGTTCACGACAATCTTGTTACCGATCAATGAACCTGCAACCACAGCCTCAGACCACGGTACACCGATTAGCCATGCAACGGGTGCAAACACATAACCTAGGATAAGTTCGAAGCTTAGGTTTACGCCAAACCAGCCACCAACAATACCTAGCAAGCCATTCAGCATTGCAATCACACTGATAAAGGCAAGAAGTGTTGCACCCACTGCAACGGCAATACGAAGTCCAGACATAGCCCCATCTGCCATTGCCTCAACTACGTTTGTTGCTCGTGGAATTTCTACATCAGACTCAATATTTTCTTGAGCGTCATCTGGGCTGCCAGGTACTAAGATTTTAGCCATCAGTAGACCGGCTGGTGCAGACATGAATGCCGCAGCGATCAGGAAGTTTAAGTCAACGCCAAGAGATGCATAACCCACTAACGTACCACCAGCTACAGAAGCCAAACCACACACCATCACAGCAAACAGTTGTGAATCCGTCATGTGCTTTAGGTAAGGTTTAACCACCAATGGCGCTTCAATCATGCCGACAAAGATATTGGCAGTCGCAGACAGTGATTCTGCACGACCTGTACCCAAGAACTTCTGTAGCGCACCACCAATAAGGTTGATCACCTTTGGCATAAAGCCAATGTGGTACAAACCTGAAATCAATGCAGAGAAAAAGATAATGATGCCAAGAACATTAATCGCGAAAACAAATCCGTTATTCGTTAGGCCACCAAATAGAAAGTTAATCCCCTCTTGACCGTAGTTGATCAAGCTAGATACCGCACCTGTGGCTGCATTCAACGCTTCTTTACCCATTGGTACATACAGAACCAACAGCGCGAATGAGATTTGTAATAAGAAAGCCAAAGAGACTGTTCTTAGTGGAATATTTTTTCTGTCCGTAGATAGTAACCAAGCGGCAACTAAAATAGTGATAATTCCAAGTAGGGAAGCCATGTGCGTCAACCTAAAAGTTATAGATAGGAAAGGCGACGCATTCTATAGAGGAAATCGTTTGCGGCAAGCTGAGGTTGTTAACGTGATGTTGGGGTAATCACGATTTAACTATGAGTATAATTAAGTTATTGAATTTTAATAATTAACTTTGATTAAAAAGCGTACTTTTTCCATATGGAAATTATATTTATAGATTAGGAAACAGTTAACGATGCAGTTCAACACAAGTTTTGAGGTTTTTGTCCCAATACGTCGGCGACCCTATATGATCTTTAATGAACTCAATCACCGCTGAAAGCTTCTTCGGCATGTTCTTTCTGCTTGGGTAAACAGCATAGAATGGCATCAGCTGACTGGCTCTCCACTCTGGTAATACTTGAATCAACTTGCCCGTTCTAAACTCTTCTTTGACTAAGTAGGTTGCTAAGTAAGCCACGCCCCACCCTGATACGGCTGCGTCTCGAACTGCCTCAGCCAAATCAACTGAGTAATCACCCGCGACTTTGACACTGAGGTTTTCTTGTCCGTTATCAAACGCCCACGATGTGTAATCTCGCTCTCGGCTGCGATAGATAAGGCAATTGTGGTCAATCAGATCAGAAGGCACATGCGGCGTCCCGGCCTTAATCAGGTAATCGGGTGATGCAGCCACCACAAACTGGCTGTCGGCTAATCGCTGCGCAATGTAACCTTCAGGCAAGTCTTCATTGTTGGTGATCCAGAGATCCAAGCGCTCTTCAATCATATCCACCTTATAATCGAACAAGTGGACCTCGATTCTCAGCTGTGGGTAAAGCTGTCTGAGTTGGTCGATCGCGGGAATGATATGCAGCGTGCCAAATGACTGCGACAAACCGACGCGCAGTATTCCAGAGATATCATCGCGCTGGCTGTCCATATCCATCTGAGCTGATTTCACCGTGTTAAACAGCTGCTCACAGTGTTGATAGAACACGTCTCCCGCTTCGGTAAGCGTGAGGCTTCGTGTCGTCCTTTGCACCAGCTTGATTCCTATCGAGTCTTCAAGCAAAGCGACTTGCTTGCTGATATGAGACACTGAAACATTTAAGCTTTTTGCAGCACTGGTAAAACCTTCGTGCTTGATCAGCGCATGGAATATCACCATCTGTGCAGCTCTATCTGTTAGCACAAGACCACCTTCTTAACTCTCTGAAATATAAAATCAAAAAGGACTCCGAAGAGTCCTTTAGTTCGTTCTGCCTATGGTAGGCCAAATGCTATCAAAGCAAGCTATGCCAATTAATCAAACTTAATTCTGTCGGCTAGGTGGCTTACTGCCAAAGCAAAGTAGTAAGAACGATTCCACTTCATTAACACATTGTAGTTGTTATAAATGAGGTACGAACGTCCGGTTTCATCATCCGGCATGATTAACCAAGCTTTAATGTCTTCATCAAGTGTTGGCAGTGGGCGATCGTCATAACGCTTAATACCGAGTTCAGACCACTCTTTTAAGTATTTCGCTTTGTCTTCAGTTCGACCTTGTAAATCGATCGACACAGATGACGGAACATGAACCTGACGACCCCAAGTATATTTGTCATCCCATCCTGATTGGCTGAGATAATTTGCCGCTGAAGCAAATACGTCTTCTTCAGTGCCCCAAATGTCTTTCTTACCGTCGCCATTACCATCAGCCGCATATGCTAAGAATGAGCTTGGCATAAATTGAGGCTGACCCATTGCGCCCGCCCAAGAGCCTTTCATCTCTTTTGGTGCAATATGGCCTTGATCAAGAATCTTCAACGCCGCCATCGCTTCGCTGCGGAAAAACGCTTCTCTGCGTCCTTCGTAAGCCATGGTCGTTAGCGCATCGATAACACTGTAGTTACCAGTGAACTTACCAAAGTTACTCTCAACACCCCATAGCGCGACAATGAATCTTGGTTGAACACCATATTCATCACCAATACGCTTTAGCGCTGTGTAATGCTTCTTATAAAGTGATCTGGCTTGCTTCACTTTCCAATCAGGCACTGCTCGTGGAATGTATTCATCCAGAGTCAGTTTTTTCTCAGGTTGATTCTTGTCGGCTTTCACCGCTCTTGGCTTAAACGTTACACCATCAAAGGCTTCATCAATGATCGTTTCAGAGATGCCTTCTTCACGGCCTTGTTGCTTTAGTTTTTCTACATATTGTTCGAAGCTCAATTCTTCAGCGTGCACTGAGCTAATGGTCAAGCTATTACCCAATAGTAATGCCGACACAGCCAATATGGTTTTCGAAAATTTACTCAACAATCACTCCTCCTTGAATTGAGGTGGCTATCACTCTTCGTCTTGAGATTTCTGTTGAGCTTTACGCTCTTTATGAAGCTCAAGTTCGTTAACTGGTGGTGGCGGAACCTGCAAAAAGAAACCATCGGTATTCAGTGATTCTTTCACTTTTTCGATGTTCACTTGAGCCAGTTTACGGCCATCCATTTTAATTACCATTACAAAACTAGGTTTACCAAACATTTGCATCAATGCGTCAGGAACTTGTGAAAAATCATCCTTCTTAGGGATATAAAGGTATGTTCCTTCTTTCTTTGAGCTTTTATATATAGAACACAGCATGACAAACCTTTTTAATTGATTATGACTACAAAACTCTCACTTGCGAGATCAATAGTTTATGTTAGGGAAATATTGGGAACAAAACGTCCATTTGACAACAAGATTACTTGCTGTGCTTGGTTTGGGAATATAACATGATAAACCTAGTTTCAGGCAATGCCCTTTATTTTATTGATAAAGAAATTGTACCAATTCGCTATTGAGGTCCTGTAGTTTTTCGATGTCTAGTAACCCAGATCTAAAAGGTAGCAGCTTTACGCTATCTGTTTTGCACTTATCCGATGATCAAGTCGAAAATGCAGTGTCTTTTCTTCAAGAGAAGGTAGACCAAGCACCCACGTTTTTCGCTGCCGCACCTGTTGTTATCAACATCAGCAAAGTCGTTGGTGATATCGATTTTGTGCAACTGAAAAATGGTATATCTCAAGCGGGCATGATCCCGGTTGGCGTGGCTGGCTGTTCTGATAAGCGTATGCAAAATCTAGCGAAAGAAGCGGGCTTTGCAGTCATGACGGCAAGTAAATCTCCATCGCAAGCACCGGCTAAGATGGCGCCGATTAAGGTGGTTCGAACCCCAATTCGTTCTGGTCAGCAGGTTTATGCCAAAGATGGCGATCTATTGATCCTTAGCCATGTGAGTGCGGGTGCAGAAGTGATTGCCGATGGCAGCATCCATATACATGGCACATTACGCGGCCGCGCGATTGCAGGTGCAAGAGGTCAAACTGAAGCAAAAATAATTTGTAATGATTTACAAGCCGAGCTGGTTTCCATTGCGGGAAATTACTGGCTCAGCGATCAAATTGAAAGCGAGTACTGGCAGAAGAAAACTATGTTCAGTATGGCAAACGATGTATTACACGTTGACGTCCTCGCAATATAAGAGAAATAAAAGGAAAAAATAATGGCACGCATTATCGTTGTAACGTCAGGTAAAGGCGGGGTAGGCAAAACGACCTCTAGTGCAGCTATTGCCTCAGGTCTGGCTTTAAAAGGGAAGAAAACCGCAGTTATCGACTTTGATATCGGTCTGCGTAACCTAGATTTAATCATGGGTTGTGAGCGTCGTGTCGTTTACGATTTCGTTAACGTTATCAATGGTGAAGCTACGCTGAACCAAGCGATGATCAAAGACAAGCGCACAGAGAACCTGTTCATTCTTCCTGCTTCTCAAACTCGTGATAAAGATGCACTAACCAAAGACGGTGTTCGTCGCGTATTTGATGAGCTAGATGAAATGGGCTTTGATTTCATCATCTGTGATTCTCCTGCGGGTATCGAACAAGGCGCTCTAATGGCGTTGTACTTTGCTGATGAAGCGATTGTAACGACTAACCCTGAAGTCTCTTCTGTACGCGACTCAGACCGTATTCTAGGTATTCTTGACTCTAAATCTCGTCGTTCAGAAGACGGCTTAGAGCCAGTGAAAACACACCTTCTACTGACTCGCTACAACCCAGCACGCGTAACTCAAGGTGAGATGCTAAGTGTTGAAGACGTTGAAGAGATCCTACACATCTCTCTACTGGGCGTGATTCCAGAGAGCCAAGCGGTACTGAATGCATCGAACAAGGGTGTTCCAGTTATCTTTGACGAAGCAACCGACGCAGGTATGGCTTACAATGATACTGTAGAGCGACTACTAGGTAGCCAAGTGGACTTCCGTTTCTTAACGGAACAGAAGAAAGGCATCTTCAAAAGACTGTTCGGGGGCTAATACGCAATGTCATTACTAGAGTTTTTCAGACCACAGAAAAAGACGACCGCAAACCTAGCCAAAGAGCGTTTGCAGATCATTGTTGCTGAGCGCCGCAGTCATGACGACCCTGCTCCATCGTACTTACCGCAACTGAAAGAAGACATCTTGAAGTGTATTGCAAAGTACGTTGAGGTCGATCCATCAATGGTTGATCTGACGTTCGAACACAAAGATGACGACATCTCAGTATTAGAGCTGAATGTTAAGCTACCAGAAGACGATAAGTGATCTTCGTTATCTTGTAAGTAGTCAGCAGATTAAATAAAAAAGAGAGCCTAGGCTCTCTTTTTTGTGTCTGCATTTTATATCTGTAACTGGCTAACTCTTAGAACAAGAACAGGCTACTTAATCGCTTTATTCAGCTTTTCGCCAACCAGATCTAAACGCCAGCCTTGCATAACATCAGGCAGTTTTTCTGGGTTACGATCGTGCTTCCACACCCAGCTTAACACTTGGTTAAGTTGCTTCTTAGATGCTAAGAATTCCGTAGCCAAACCGCTGTGCTGTGATGCTGTTTTCACTTCATCTTTCAGCACTTTGAAAAGTTGCTTGTAGCCAGGGAAGTCCATTAAACGTTCTACTGGTGCTGGGTACTCTTCTTCAGGCGTGTGTTCCGCCAACTTAACGATTGAGCTGATCTTCGCACCATGGCGGCGTACAGAGCGGTAATCAAAACCTTCTTGCTCCATGTGCTTAGGATCTTTCATCGCGAAACGAGCCACAGCCCATAGATCTTGTTCTTTGAAGACAAAGTTCAGCGCTAAATCGCGCTTGATTGCTTCTTTTAGACGCCAAGTTGCTAGAGGTCGTAAGATCGCTAGCTGCTTAGGTTTAAGCTGCCATGCCCCTTTAATATCAAGGTAGGCAGAATCTGGGTTTACTTTACGGATGCGCTTGGCAACTTGTAAATCAGACTCTTGTTGCGCCGCTTCCCACCAGCCAGCTTCCATCACTTTTTCAAGAAGCTTGTTGTACATTGGCATTAGGTAATGCACGTCTGCCGCTGCGTAGTCCAATTGCTTTTGAGAAAGCGGACGCGCTAGCCAGTCAGTGCGAGATTCACTCTTATCGAGATCGACACCGACAAACTCTGAAACCAGAGCAGCAAAGCCCGTTGATAAACCATGACCTAAGAAAGCTGCCATGATCTGGGTATCAACCATTGGTGTTGGTGTGCAGCCAAATGCGTTTTGGAACACTTCCAAATCTTCACCACAAGCATGCAGCACTTTCAGAACAGAGGCGTCTTTCAACAATCCAACAAATGGTGTCATTTCACCAAGAGCAATAGGGTCAATCAGTGACAGCGTTTCACCATCAAATAACTGAATCAAGCCTAATTGAGGGTAATAGGTTCTTGTACGAACAAACTCCGTATCAAGCATAACGACATCGGCTTCACGTGCTTGTTGGCAAACTCGCTCAAGGTCTTTCAATTGGGTAATGATTTGATAATCCACAAAAACTCTCACTGGTTTCTATTTGATCGCCGGATACAAAAATGCCGACATTAACTGTCGGCATTCTAACACCATTTTTCAGCGCTCGCTTAGATTAAGCGCCTCAATGGTTATGGTGCAGTACTTTCGCGTAAACGGGCTAATTATTCGCTAGCGCGTTTAGCCAATTCTGCATCGTTTTCTTCACGCAGTACGCGGCGTAAGATCTTACCTACGTTAGTCTTTGGAAGATCATCTCTGAACTCGACTAATTTAGGGATCTTGTAACCCGTTAGGTGCTCACGACAGTGCGCGATAATGTCTTCTTTGGTTAGGCTAGGGTCACGCTTAACAACGTAGATCTTAACCAGCTCACCAGACACTTCATGAGGCTGGCCGATAGCTGCTACTTCTAACACTTTGCCATGCAGAGCCACTACGTCTTCAATCTCGTTCGGGTAAACGTTGAATCCAGACACAAGAATCATATCTTTCTTACGGTCTACGATGTACAACAAGCCTTCGTCATCAAACTTAACGATGTCACCTGTAGATAGCCAACCGTCTTGATCGATCACTTCTTTAGTCGCTTCAGGGCGCTGCCAGTAACCTTGCATCACTTGAGGGCCACGAACCTGCAACTCACCCACTTGGTCATTGCCTACTACTTTCCCTTCATCATCAACAATACGAACTTCTGTCGATGGTACAGGTAGGCCGATTGCACCTGTGTAGTCTTTTAGATCGTATGGGTTACCCGTTACCAGTGGTGAACACTCGGTTAACCCATAGCCTTCCAATAGGTGAACACCTGTTGCTTTCTTCCATTGCTCAGCAACAGCGCGTTGAACCGCCATGCCGCCGCCAACAGATAAACGCATGTTACTGAAATCCAATTCATGGAAATCTTCGTTATTTACCAACGCATTGAACAGGGTATTTACGCCAGTAATCGCGGTAAACGGAACCTTTTGTAGTTCTTTAATGAAACCTGGAATATCACGAGGGTTAGTAATTAGAAGGTTACGACCACCCATCTCAACAAACAGTAAGCAGTTCACAGTCAGTGCAAATACGTGGTAAAGCGGCAGTGCTGTTACAACCAACTCGCGGCCTTCTTGCAGAACAGGACCGTAAGCCCCTTTCGCTTGAAGTACGTTCGCAATCATATTGCGGTGCGTTAGGATTGCGCCCTTAGCTACACCCGTTGTACCACCCGTGTACTGTAGGAATGCAATGTCATCACCCGCCATAAACGGCTTCACATACTGAAGACGGCGACCTTTGTGCAGTGCTTTTCTGAATGAGATAGCACCCGGCAGGTCATACTTAGGCACCATGCCTTTTACGTACTTCACTACGAAATCGACAATTGTACCTTTCGCGCGTGGCAGCATTTGCCCTAGGCTAGTTAGAACTACGTGTTTAACCGGCGTGTTATCAACCACTTTCTCTAGCGTGCTCGCAAAGTTAGATACGATAACAATCGCCTTTGCACCAGAATCGTTCAGTTGATGTTCAAGCTCACGAGGTGTGTACAGTGGGTTGACATTCACTGCAATCATACCGGCACGCAATACACCAAACAGTGCAATTGGGTATTGCAGTAGGTTTGGCATCATTAGCGCGACGCGATCGCCCTTCTTCAGTTTCAAGTCATTCTGCAGGTAAGCGGCAAAAGCACGGCTGCGCTCTTCTAGCTTACGGAATGTCATAATCGAGCCCATGTTCTCGAATGCAGGTTGGTCTGCGTACTTCTGTACCGACTGTTCAAACATTTCTACAAGAGATGGGTACTGATCTGGGTTGATCGTTTCTGGTACGTCACTTGGATAACGTGAAAGCCAAGGTTTATCCACGATGTTACTCCTCGTTTATCAGCTGACGACTGCTTCGCCGCTTTTTATCATTGCGGTATTACAGCACAGCTTTAGTGCATGAGCACTAAAAGGCTCAAACACTTGTTTAAATTTTGTTAACTACACCAAGAATTAGCTCTGAAACTAGCTCTGGGCTCTCTAAATGACAATGATGTCCGCCAGGAACAGTCTCTATATGCAGAGGACTATGCACTGATTTGTAGCGATTATGCTGCAAATGTCGGAATCCACCATTCCCTAGGATTATTAATTGAGGGCATTCAATAGCCGCCATAATCGCTTCAGCGTGCGCCTGTGACATTCGATATAACGAGTCACATTTTAGATTAGGGTCGCATCGCCATTGCCAAGAGTTCTCGAACTCGACAATACCTCGCTCAACAATAGGAGCGATTAATTCAGCATTAATTTGGTTGGCGTGAGCTCTCAGCTTAATAGCATCCTCAAGGCTTGCCAAAGGACGTGAAGGCTTTCTTCGCTGTCGAAGACGACTGAGTACCCCATCCCTCAAGCGAGAGACTGTTTCGTGGGGAGCTTCAGAAAGAGGTCCGTGACCTTCAATTTGAATTAATCCTGACACCTTTTCAGGAAAGGCGGCACTATAGCAACTTGCTATCAATGCACCAAGTGAATGTCCTACCAGTACCAGTCTGTTTGGCGATAATTTAGTCACCAACTGATGCAAGTCATCAATATAATCATGAAATGGGTAATAACTTCCCGATTTATGCGACGAGAAGCCGTGTCCGAAGAGATCGATAGCAACAAGGTGAGCATTGGGCGCAAACTTAGCGACTTGCTGTATAACCTGATTAAAGCTGGACGAATTATCCAACCACCCATGAATAAAAACGACCGTCGTTGCGGTCGTTTGTGGGTTGCCTATCTGTTGTGTGGCAAGCGTCCCGCTCGCAAGGGAGTATGACTTTTCAATCATTGATTTTAAGTTGTCCCTGTCGTTAAGTGTGTCGGGGTAAGGTTCGACTATTCCACATCTTGAATCACACGCCCTGACTTAGGCATGGTTTGAAAACTGCGACAATGCAAACTGCGGCAAGAGTAATAGTTCGGCGAAAAATCGTTGATAACCACTCGCTCAGTGATCTGCCATAAACGTTGATTGTAGACATTCATGACTGGGAAGGTGTAAGGGTAATCACCAATGGTGCCATCTTCAGTGCCATTTGATGTGCCAACTAAAGTGACTAAGCGGCCTTCAGCAAAGCTCAATGGTTCAACGTAGCCATCAATGTAACCAACAAAACGTCCTTTTGGCTCGGCGTCAATATCTGGCTTACCATTGCTTGAAATAGGTAAATTAACCACTTCAACTCGAGTCTTATCTTTCAAGTTGGTTACTTTAGCAATCACGCCACCCAAGCGAACGTCACCCGCATCAGGCACTGTGTTAACCCACTCTTGGTAATCGGTGACCACTTGTTCAGAGTTTGCATTAAGTTCTTGAGGTAGCGAGGAGCACCCCATCACCATCGAAGAGAAAGCGATAAGGAAGAATAAGCGAGATTTAGAAATGAGAGAAAACATAATGCTGGTCCTTAGAACAGGATAAATAAAAGCACAAAGCTAGATGTAAATATCGACTCCAATAAGCTTCGCAAGTTCCTCTTTTTTAGCTTGATTCATCACATCCATATACTCTTCCATCGCACGTCGACCACGCCCTTCTGGAAGATCATACTGAACCTGAGCTTTGTGAATCTCAGATTCTTTGACTTGGCGAATGGAATGCGAGACAGCATTCGCGACCTTAGTTGGCTGACCAACTGAGGTTTTTGCATCGCCTTTTTTTACCTCATTCTTTTTATTGGTTCGATTGGTTTTGGATGTATTGCCTATCGAAGAAGGAGGTAAGCCGTTTATTGAAACCATGCTTAAGAAATTTTGTACCTAATTTAATGACTTTGTGTCTGGCTTTAAAGCGGCTCCGCAAAGTAAATGCAGAGCCAAAATAATATGTATTTACTCGCGGCCAGGCAGTTTTTTCCAAGTCACTTTATCACGAAGATAAACAGGCTCAGACTCTTCTGCTGCAACCGCCTTGCCTTCTGCATAAGCGAATTGAGCAAGGAAAGCCATATCTTGAGCTTCTGGGAATAGCACTTCACATGCTTTGGTGTTGATCGCTAGAGTATCCATATGTTCTGCGTACGCTTCCCAACCTGTACCGACTTTTGCCCATGTTTCAGAGTCCGCTTCAAGCTGCGCTGCCAACTCACTCGGTGGTGTAACACACTCTGCATCAACCGCAGTCCAACGACCATCTTCTTCACGGCTGTAGCGAGCCCAGTACACTTCACTCATACGCGCATCAATCGCTGTCGCAACATGAGTTTCACCAAATTTACGGTAGCTGCCTTGCGCCATCGCAGCCAGTGTAGAGACACCGATCATCGGTAAATCCGCACCAAAAGCCAAGCCTTGAGCAATACCAATACCAATACGTACACCCGTGAAACTGCCTGGACCTTGGCCAAACGCGATAGCATCAATATCGGTTAAAGCGACATTCGCTTCTTTCAGTACTTCATCAACCATAGGTAGAATTTTTTTTGTATGGTCTCGAGGAGCCTCTTCGCTACGTGCGAACACCTGGTCACCCATTACTAATGCAACTGAACAGTTTTCAGTTGCGGTATCTACTGCAAGAATTTTCGCGCTCATTTGTGTCTCAAATATCTGTTATCTAATCTAAAAATAATGGCTAAGCTCAACAATGCCAATTACTCAGCAGCGATTGAATGGTCTTTAGCTAAGAATTCTTTAATGACCCCTAAATCACGGGTACGTGGGATAGGCGGTAAACTCGCCAAAAATATGCCACCGTAATCGCGAGTCACCAATCGGTTATCGCAAATAATCAAAGCGCCATTATCGCGCTTGTCACGTATCAATCGGCCTACACCTTGTTTCAAGGTAATCACGGCGTCTGGCAACTGTACCTGTGCAAAAGGATCACCCCCTTTTAACTTACAGTCCTCGATTCGAGCCTTAAGTAAAGGGTCATCAGGGGCGGTAAAGGGCAATTTATCGATGATAACACAGCTTAATGCGTCGCCCCTAACATCTATCCCTTCCCAGAAAGCACCTGTAGCTACGAGCAATGCGTTACCTAATTCCATGAACTCGGCTAAGGTTTTTTGCTTGCTTGTCTCACCTTGTAGTAGGACTGGTACAGTGAGGGTTTCTCGGAATCGCTCACCCAACTCTTTCATCATGCTGTGTGAAGTACACAAGAAAAAACAGCGGCCTTGGTTTTGCTCAATCACCGGAGTCAGCATTCGAACTAACTTATCCGCCAAACCCGGACTATTGGGTTCTGGAAGATAACGAGGCACACATAAACGTGCCTGATTCGGATAATCAAATGGACTCGGCAGTGAAAACTGAGCCGACGGCTTTAAGCCAAGTCGAGAGGTAAAGTGATCGAAATCATCTGACACCGCCAAGGTTGCTGAGGTAAATACCCAAGCGCCCGGTTTAAGTTCGATTTGCTCATGGAATTTATCCGCAACCGACAGTGGTGTGATGTGCAAAGCGAATTGCCTTGGTGTTGTGTCATACCAATAGGAGTAACCCGTAATCGACACATCGCACACACGTTCAATGCGTGACTTAATCATGTTCGCACGTTCAAAAGCGGTGTCTAACAGTTGGCTTCGACCCAATGCTAGCTTCAATACATCGACGGCCAGTTGCAACGCATCTTGTAGACGAACAAGTTCTCGTGCAATTGACTCAGACTTTAGTGCTTCACGCCAGTTACCACGAAAGCCGGTATCGCCCAACACAATGCGTAGGTCGGCAGCTGACTGAACAAGCCTGTCCCCCACCTTTTGTAACTGACGCATGTCTTTCGCTTCGGTTCGGTAGGCGATCTCGATGTCTTTAGCGAGCTCATTAATCTGTCGGCTCGACACGGACTGACCAAAGTATTGGCTGGCAATATCGGGAAGCTGATGGGCTTCATCGAAGATAAACACGTCTGCTTCTGGGATTAGCTCACCGAACCCGGTTTCTTTAATCGCTAAGTCCGCTAAGAATAGGTGATGGTTTACAACAACCACATCCGAATCCATCGCTTTTTTACGCGCCTTAAGCACAAAGCAATCGGTGTAGCTTGGGCACTCTTTACCTAAGCAGTTGTCGTTAGTGGAAGTAATCGTAGGAATGATTGGGCTGTCTTCAGCGATATCATCACAATCGCCTAAATCCCCCGTTTGAGTGGATGACGACCAACTACGAACTTTGACTAACTGAGCCAGCAGTGTTGGATCGGTATGAGCACCATGACTCTCGATCATTTGACGGCTGAGTCTGTCCAAACACAAATAGTTTGAACGCCCTTTAAGTAACGCAACCTGACCATAAAAGCCAAGCGCATCGACCATCAATGGTAAATCTCGGTGAAACAGCTGTTCTTGAAGGTTTTTAGACCCCGTACTAATGATGGTTTTCTTGCCACTAAGCAGCGCTGGCACTAAGTAAGCAAAGGTCTTACCGGTACCCGTTCCCGCTTCAACAACTAATTGGCTCTGTTGCTCAATAGCTTGTGAAACCGCTTCAGCCATGTCTAGCTGAGCTTGTCGTGGCTGAAACCCGGGGATCGCTTTACCCAGAGCACCATCAGCAGAAAACGTTTTAGATATCATAGAGTACGAAGTTTAGAAAAATAGAAGACGAATTATGGCAGGTTTAGTGAGCCGGCGCGAATCAAGAATGACTTCGCACCGGAGGTGTTTGGTTTAGTTTGACGTGACTTGAGTTACCTTAAAGGTAAGAACTGAAGAAGTAAGAATTAGAGAGTCATTTTTATTTTCGACTTAGATAACGTGACAACCAAGAGGCGCCTTCAAAATGGTTATCACAAAGTTGTATGGCCTTCACTGCATCGGTTGGTGGGGTCTTACTTTCCCACATTTCATCTAGAATATTACCATCTAACTCGGTACCTCTCGCCAATGAATTCACTCGTTGGCAGTACAGTTTTTTGGCTAGTAACTCTTTATCCATAAGTATCACCTCTATTTTTGGCCAAGGCGTAAATGCCTCGGTTGAAGTTCAAATGCGTACTACGGTCAAAACTTTAAAAATGAAGCTTCTGCCTGTTTTCCTATCTAAAAACTGATATTTCCACATCAAACAATTTATCAAAGCGATAAATGAGCAGCAGAATTTGTTGAAACCAACTTGATAATAGATTAATTATAACGGTGATATTGCGGCTCAGTTCACCGTTCGACGGCCTGCATTTAATTTGAAGAATAAAAATATTTCATGGAAGTAAGATGCAAATGGAAAGAAAAACTTTACTAACACATTGTACTGATGCCCCGGGCCTCATCTCTAAGATCACCAACATTTGTTATAAGCACCAACTCAATATTATTCACAACAATGAGTTCGTAGATAACACAAGTGGCCACTTCTTTATGCGCACCGAGCTTGAAGGGTATTTCAATGACGAAACCTTGCTTGCCGATTTAGACCAGGCGCTGCCACAAAATACGAAGCGTAAACTTGTTGATTCATCTCGCAAGCGTGTTGTGATACTCGTGACCAAAGAGGCGCACTGCCTTGGCGACATTCTAATGAAGAACTTCGATGGCAGTTTAGACGTGGAAATCGCAGCAGTGGTTGGCAACTATGACATTCTACAAAGCCTAACCGAGCGTTTTGACATCCCTTACCACCATGTTTCTCACGAAGGGCTAAACCGTGAAGAGCATGAGAAGAAGATGCTAGAAGTGATTGACCAATACGAGGCTGATTACCTTGTTTTGGCTAAGTACATGCGAGTACTGACTCCGGGGTTTGTTGAAAGGTACAACCACAAGATCATCAATATCCACCACAGCTTCTTGCCAGCGTTTATCGGTGCGAAGCCATACCAACAAGCGTATGAGCGTGGCGTAAAGATCATTGGTGCAACGGCACACTTCGTGACTAATGATCTCGATGAAGGACCGATCATTAAGCAAGACGTTATTCCAGTGGATCACAACTTCAGCGCGAAAGACATGGCGCAAGCGGGTCGTGACGTAGAGAAGAACGTATTGAGTAAGGCGCTAAACAAGGTGATCAATGATCACGTCTTTGTTTACGGCAACAAGACTGTGATTCTGTAAGTTGCTAATTTAAGTTCGACTTCCAGCTAGAATCCAATAAAAAACGCGCAATAGGGTTAACCCACTGCGCGTTTTTTTATATTTAATGTTCAGGGTAACTTTAAGAGATTCCCGACTACGCTCCTTCGTCGCTATCGGGAATGACGTCGTTCTCTAGCTAGCAAAAACTATGGCTCGGAAACATCCACTCAAACCGAATGATTGTAAGGCTCAAGCCCAGCCCACGTCCGTCATTCCGACGAGCCTAGGCGAGTTCAGGAACCTTTTCCTAGCGACTCTCTACTCAAATTAAGCCTGTTCAGATTCAACAATACGCTTAAGTGAGTGTGGGTGCAGCTTGATGCAAATCCCTTGATGTTTAAAAGCCACTGTTGGGTTATTCAAGCGTTCCCCCTCGCCTTTCGGACTAGAGAGTTTGATCTTAATACCTTGCTCAGCCAGCGTTTCAAAGTTAGCAGCGAACTGCGGGTAAGTTTCTTTAAGATCCGCTAGATACTCATCAGCCGTTTGGGCATGAGACGGAATCACAAACTCTACATGTTCCCAATCTTGGCTTGGGTAAATCTTACCTTCTGCTGGATATGGCAACTCCAAGCATTCAATTTTCCAACCAAGGCTTTGCAAGGGTTCATCGAAAGCCAACACCACAATTGGACGACCATTGATCATCGCCTCTGAAATGGTAGAGCCGTACTCAGACCATGCTTGATGAGCAGATTTGGCTAACTCAGTGTCATTGATTCGCAGCGCAATATGATCCGCTTGAGCAAAGCTTAAATCCAAACCTAATGTATTTCCTAGGTTCTCGATTTTTGCCATAAAGGTATCAAGGCGGGCGATCATTTGTTGTGGTTCTAGTTCAGCTTGCTTCAGGCTCATCATCATTGTCTGCGTTCTCCAAATAATGGCTGCATGTTATCAGTTTTGCCTTTTGCAACAAGCGTTGCTTTTACAAAAGATACTCAATAACTATGTTCTTTCCGATCCTTAAACATGCAAACGCGTCTTGGTAAAAGTCGATTGTCAAAAACCACTCAGGAAATGTTAATTTTCTATCAATTCGACCTATAAGAAACCCCACAAAATTGGTATGATTACCGCCATTTCTGTGAACTTAAACAGAGTCTGCTGCTGATTTTGGCATTAAATCGTTAACTAGAAGCATAATTAACCAGTTTAATGACCAAGAATTAACGGCCACTCTTATCATCCTTGAATTGAAGGAAACGCGTGTGAATATCCAAGCACTTATTAATGACAAAGTATCTCAGGCTCTAGAAGCCGCTGGCGCACCTGCAGGCTCTCCTGCTGCTGTTCGTCAATCTGCAAAACCACAGTTTGGTGACTACCAAGCAAACGGCGTTATGGGCGTTGCTAAACGACTAGGCACTAACCCACGAGAATTTGCTCAAAAAGTATTGGACGTTCTAAACCTAGACGGTATCGCGTCTAAAGTTGAAATCGCAGGTCCGGGTTTCCTAAACATCTTCCTAGATGAAGCTTTCCTAGCAAAACAAGCAGACGCAGCATTGGCTGACTCTCGCCTTGGTGTTGCAGTTGCTGAAACGCAAACTATTGTTGCGGATTACTCTGCACCAAACGTTGCTAAAGAAATGCACGTTGGTCACCTACGTTCAACTATCATCGGTGATGCAGTTGTTCGTACTCTAGAATTCCTAGGCCACAACGTTATCCGTGCTAACCACATCGGTGACTGGGGTACTCAATTTGGTATGCTTATCGCAAACCTTGAGCGCGTTCAGGCCGAGTCTGGCGAAGTTTCAATGGAACTTGCTGACCTTGAAGGCTTCTACCGTGAGTCTAAAAAGCTTTACGATGAAGACGAAGAGTTCGCAGTTAAAGCACGTGGCTACGTTGTGAAACTGCAAAGCGGCGACGAGTTCTGCGCAGAGATGTGGAAGAAGCTTGTTGACGTTACAATGATTCAAAACCAACGCAACTACGATCGTCTAAACGTATCTCTAACATGTGATGACGTAATGGGCGAAAGCATGTACAACCACATGCTGCCAACTATCGTTGCGGATCTGAAAGAGCAAGGTCTTGCTAAAGAAGATGACGGCGCACAAGTTGTATTCCTAGACGAATACAAAAACAAAGATGGTGACCCAATGGGCGTTATCATCCAGAAACGTGACGGCGGCTTCCTATACACAACAACCGACATTGCTTGTGCAAAATACCGTTTTGAAGAGCTAGGCGCAGACCGCGTACTTTACTTCATCGACTCACGTCAGCACCAACACCTAATGCAAGCTTGGACTATCGTTCGTAAAGCAGGTTACATCCCAGAATCTGTTTCTCTTGAGCACCACGCGTTCGGCATGATGCTAGGTAAAGACGGCAAGCCATTCAAGACTCGTGCAGGCGGTACTGTTCGTCTTGCTGATCTTCTTGATGAAGCAGAAGTTCGTGCAGCACAACTGATCGAATCTAAGAACCCAGAACTAGCAGAAGACGAGAAGAAAGTGATCGCTAACACGGTTGCTATGGCAGCGGTTAAGTACGCAGACCTTTCTAAGCACCGTACTACTGACTACGTGTTCGATTGGGACAACATGCTTGCGTTCGAAGGTAACACAGCACCGTACATGCAATACGCATACACTCGTGTTGCTTCAATCTTTGCTAAAGCTGGCATTTCTATGGACTCTCTTGAGGGTGAAATTAAAATCACTGAAGAGAAAGAGAAAGCACTTATCGCGAAACTTCTACAATTCGAAGAAGCGGTACAGTCTGTTGCTCGTGAAGGTCAACCACACATCATGTGTAGCTACCTGTTCGAACTAGCGGGTCAATTCTCTAGCTTCTACGAAGCATGCCCTATCCTAGTTGCTGAAGACGAAACTGTTAAGCAGAGCCGTCTGAAGCTTGCTGCACTAACAGCGAAGACTATCAAGCAAGGTCTATCGCTTCTAGGTATCGATACTCTAGAGCGTATGTAATTCCCTTAGGGTTACAAAGAATAAATACAAAGGTTGATGTGAGAGCATCAACCTTTTGTTTTATCTAACGTATACTGAATTCAAGAAATCGAAATGGATAATAATAATGAGCTTTGAACTTCACCCACAGTTAGCGAAAGACACCACGCTTATCGGCGAGTTTCCTCTGAGCCTAGTACTACTAAGCAAAGATAACGCAGTGCCTTGGGTTATCTTGGTACCAAAACGTGCCAACCTGAAAGAGCTGCACCACCTACCAATGAAAGAGCAACAGCAGTTCTTACATGAATCTCAAGCGGTAAGCCAAGCACTAGAAGCAACGTTCCAACCGGATAAGCTCAACCTAGGCGCGCTGGGTAACATGGTGCCACAACTGCACATTCACCATATTGCGCGTTTCAAAGATGACATTGCTTGGCCTGGTCCTGTATGGGGCAACACCAAAGGTGAACAACGTAGTGAAGAAGAGCAAGCTGCTATTCTGACTCGTATTCAGAACGTTCTGTCACTAAGCTCTATCTTTAAGAAAGCTTAACCTTCTGACACAGGTGATGCCTCCTAGCTAGGTATCACCATTATTACCACTGCGTAATAATGATTCACAAAAACACCCAATTATCACAACATAGACTCCCACGTATACTCTCTTGCACACAACATAGAGAGAGCATCATGAAACAAACCTTCAACTTATTTCGTCATATCAGCTGGATCGCCATCATCTGTTCTATGCTCGCTTCCCTACTCTTATTCTTTATGGGAGCAACCAAGACTTACTCTGCTTTTGCGATCTTCATGCTCAATCAGGTACCACCAGAATCGCTCGCGCATTTAGACACAACAGATATCGCGATCTCGTACTTGATTAAGTCTCTGGATACATTCTTGATTGCTTTTGTACTCTTCATCTTTTCTCACGGTGTGTTCACTTTATTCATCTCGGATAAAAGTAATACCGCGAAAAGTGACCAGCAAATCAATAAAAGCAAAGTACTGAGTTGGATAAAAACACCCAACATTGGTCACCTGAAAAACATTTTGGCTGAAGTGATTATCATCATTCTCTTCGTGAAATTTTTGGAGCTTGTGCTCGTTAATTTCGACAGCATTGGATGGGACATTTTGGTTCTTCCAGTATCCATACTGTTACTGAGTATCGGCCTTAAAGTTCTTGGGTTAGGTGAGACCAAAGAGTCTTAAGTCTATAAACACAAACAAAAAAACCGCAGTTCATAGGCTGCGGTTTTTTATTAGATATTGACCAAACTACATCATCACATTCAGCGACAGGCCATCTTGTTTGCTGATGGTGTAGCGAACACGTGTTGTATGACCATGCTTGTTGGTGTCGACCAAGCGAGATACTTTCCCTTTCTTAACCCACACACTCAGCATCGCATCGACGCCATCTTCACTCATGCCAAACTTTGCAGCGAGTTCTTTACGAGCCGCAACACCTTGGCTATCAATGTATTGATGAAGTTCAGTTAAAATCATACGACTTGCACCTCTAGCGCTTTCTGCTTGCTACCGACTTTCTTGAAAACGCGGTAGGTAATTACAAAGCCACCAGCAATTGCCACCATCCACACTGCACTTGTCACCGGATGTGCAGCAAAGTTTGCTGCTTGGTAGTAGAAGGTCGCACCAAAGTAACCAAGCGCCATTGTCCAAACCGCAATAAAGCGTGCAAACATTTGACCAAATTCACGAACGTAAGCACCCATCGCTGCCACACAAGGCGTGTAAAGCAAGATAAGGATTAAGTAAGCAAATGCAGCATGACCAGAAACAAATTTGTCTTTTAGGTTACCGAAGATTGATGAGTCTACCTCTTGCTCTTCAGCAACTGCGCCTGAATCGCTTAAATCGCCAACCTCAATACCTAGCGGATCTGAGTAACTCAAGCCTGATAGGTTTTCAGGGATCGTCATTACCGCTTCTTGCAAGCTTGCTGCCAAATCGAATTCAGCTGCTTCTTCGGCTGATGGTGTTGTGTAAAGGCTATTCAACGTGCCGACTACCGCTTCTTTCGCGAAGATACCAGTGATGATACCTACTGTTGCTGGCCAGTTTTCTTCTGTGATACCAATTGGTTGGAATACAGGGGTCACTACTTGAGCTGCCTTAGAAAGTACTGAATTTTCGCTGTCTTCGTTACCAAAACTACCGTCCATACCTAGTGAATTTAGGAAGCTAAGAATAGCCACAACCATCACGATGGTTTTACCTGCGCCCAGTACGAAACGCTTTAGCTTCTGCCAAGTTTTCAGCATTACGTTTTGCACTGTCGGCAGTTCGTAATCTGGCATTTCCATCACTAAGCTATCACTGCTACCCGGGTAGATCGTATTTTTCAGGAACAGCCCCGTAAATACAGAAGCAACGATACCCATGATGTACAGAGCGAATACTACGTTTTGGCCAGCGCCAGGGAAGAATGCCGCTGCGAACAATGCGTATACCGGTAAACGAGCACCACATGACATAAACGGCGCCATTGATGCTGCCAATTTACGTTCGCGCTCTTGGTCAAGAGTACGAGTTGCCATGATTGAAGGCACGTTACAACCAAACCCTAGTACAAGTGGGACAAATGCTTTTCCCGGCAGACCAATCTTTTGCATCACTTTATCAAGTACGAATGCAGCACGAGCCATGTAGCCTGAACTTTCTAGCACCGCTAAAAATAGGTAAAGCGCTGCGATAACTGGAATAAAGGTCGCAACGGTTTGAATACCGCCGCCAATACCATCAGCAAGTATAGTAACTAACCAAACCGGCAAATGACCATCCAATAAGTGGTGTCCACCATCAACTAATATTGCCCCAACACCAATATCGAAGAAATCGATAAACGCACTACCGATATTGATAGAGAACATGAACATTAAGTACATGATGACGAAGAAGAAAGGAATACCGACCCATTTGTTCAAAATGAATTGGTCTGCTTTCTCTGTAAAGTTTCGGCTTAGTTTGCCTTCGCTGCGACGAACACGTTTACAAAGGTCATGTAAGAAAGTGTACTTAGCGTCAGCAACAGCAAGGTCAATATCGAAATCGGCACCTAGACGCACATTGTCAATTTGAGTGCGAGTTTGTGGAGCCAGTCCATTCAATACCAAGTAGTCATTTTCTAAAGCACGAATCGCGAGCGCTCGGTGAGATACGTCAGCATCATCAAATTGTGACTCAACAGAAGGGATGAGAGCTTCTAACGCGACATCGTAATCAATAGAGATAGGGTCAAGACTCACACCCTGAACAAGCAGTTTATGAAGGCGTTCTTTAAAGCGAACTACTTGACCTTTGTCGTTTGCGGACAAGCTCAGAACTGGGCAACCTAGCTCTTTCTCTAGCGCTTTAAGGTTAATCACCTGACGCTCGCGCTTTAATACATCCATTTTGTTCAACACAACGATCATTGGGCGACCCAACTCACGTAGTTGTAATGTCATGTATAAGCTTCGTTCTAGACAGCTAGCATCAACAACATTGATGATCACATCTGCAGGGTGAGTCAGAACAGCGCGAGACGCGATAGATTCATCGATGCTGTTCGCGTCATTACCACTGTCTAGCGCGTAAATACCGGGTAAGTCGGTAAGCTGGAACTGATCACCTGCGTGTGAGTATAAACCCGTCTTCTTTTCTACGGTGACACCAACCCAGTTACCAACGTGCTGCTTGGCACCAGTTAGTGCATTGAACAGTGTTGTTTTACCACTATTCGGGTTACCAACGGTAAGAACTTGATAATCCATTTAGATAACCTCGATTTGTTCTGCAATGCTTTCACGAATGGCGATCGAAACACCTCTCACTTCAACTTGAAGCGGATCCCCCATAGGTGCACGGCGGATAAGCGTCACCTCGGTTTTTGGCAACATACCCATGACCATAAGTTTTTTTCTTACGTCTGGAGTTAAACCTGTTAGTGCAACAATAGAAGCCGCCTTTCCTTGCTCTAGTTGTGAGAGTTTCATAAATACCCAATTCGTGACTGATAATGAGAAAGATTGTTATTACCGCCATGATACACATACATGTCCACAATTCCATTGTGTGAAATCAATGTTTTCGAAAATACATACTCGTAAATTTCGTTAAAAACGTTTACGTCAAAAACGTTACTTTCAACAATTAGCGAGAACTACCTCACTAGTACAAGTCGCCCCCGCTAAAAACAAACTGAAAATTATCAATCACTTAAAATAATGTCGGTTTTCTCATAGCCTTCTGTCGTTAATTTTATAAGTAAAATAAGTACCTGAACGTATAGTTATTCCATCGAAGAGAAACTCCTTCTCTTTAATTTTATTCCAGAGGTGATATGGCTTTGCTATATCACTCCGGCAGCAAGCGAAGGTGTCATTGGCACCCGTGGTATAGTCCCCCCGGCTATACCACGATATTTTTTTTCTTCTCTTTTGTTTTATCCCAACAACCTTTTTGCACTCCATATTAATCTCGTATCTCGTATCTCGTATCTCGTATCTCGTATCTCGTATCTCGTATCTCGTATCTCGTATCTCGTATCTCGTATCTCGTATCTCGTAGGAACATAAAAAAGCCCCAACACGAATGTCGAGGCTAAAGTATCTTTATCTATGTTCTATTATCTGCAGCTCACTACTCTTCGTTGTTTTCCGCAAATTTAGATGGTGACATACCAAAGTGGTGCTTAAACCTTTGACTGAAATAGGAAGGGTCATTGAAACCCGAATCAAAAGCGACGTCAGATATCTTTTCTCCAGCGAGTAAGCGCTCGCACGCATGCTCTAGACGTACTTCATTCAAGTGCTCTTTAAAGGTCTTGTTGTAAGCCAATTTAAAGCGCCTCTGCAAGCTTCTCTCAGACATGAACAAATACTTGGCAGCAGTTGCAGTGCTGAACTCAGCATCAGCGTAGTTTTCACTCACAAGCTGAGACACTCTGTTCTTCCACTCTTGTTCCGCTGTCAGTTTTTGCTGCTCTGGCGTTGAAGCGGTAAGTTTAATGGTTTCAATCTGTTCAATTGTGCTGGCTTCAAGATTATCGAGTACTTGATATTCAATTGGCCACGAAAGCTGAACCTTATTTTGAGATTCCGAAACAAAGGCGTTAAGCTCGCCACCGCTTTGATTCATCAATAGAGGCAGCTTTTCGATGTTAAGATCGGTCGACTTTCCGGTATTGTCACTCATACTTGATGCCAGTTTAGGGAAAGGCATCCCATGATCTCGAATGGTAACAACAAGATGCTCCTTAACCTCTTCAACCAGAACCACCATACTCTGAGACTTAAAGTTTCTCTTGATGATGCTCGCAACCAAGCTATTGAAGATAATATCGAGATTAAAATACAGCAAAGAGACATATCGTTGCTTTGTTTCGACTTTAATATCCAGTTCAATACCGGCTTTGGCTAAGTCATCTTGCCAAGCTTTGAGTACCGCCTCTAAGATTAAAATTATATCGTAACAAACTTGCCCTTCCCCTTGAGGGGTATTACTCAATTGAGCTAAGCCATTTTTCAAGGTTAGAATTGGCGACTTCCCGTGCTCGTCATTCCAATTAGGGATCATCGCAGCAATATGATTCACTTCAGAAGAGAGTTCATTGGCAGTGTGAGATACAAGCGCATTCTTAACCGATAGCTGCTTTTTAAGCTGTTGATTGGTCGTAAGTAGTATACGGCTTTGGTGTCTCAATTGATCCGTCTTCAATGCAACTTGCGCTTTTAAGTGCCTGTTGGCAAAAGTGACATAACGCGAACGCCAAAACACCAAGATAGTTACAACGCCAATCAGTAACATCAGAGAGCTTGCTGCAGCCCAATTCGTCAGATACCAAGGCTCCGCAATCGAAAAACTTTGGTTCGTTGACACAAAGCGGTAATGGGAGTCCTTAACCGGCTTCACTTCAAGTGTGTAATCTCCAGGAAGAAGATGGTCGAGCGTTAACAATCCCCCTTCAAACTCACTCCAAGGTTCATCATCGCTCAGTCGATACTCCATCGCAGGCGCGAACGTTGCTGGTAAGATGCCTAGCTTAAAACCCATCGAGGAACCATAAGGGATCTCATCCAGTTCAGCCGTTCTTCCGCCAAGAGATACCGTTTGTTGATCGACACTTATCTTACTCAATAAGGCACGGCTATGAGGTGTTGTTGATACCAGTAATTCGTTGGATAATGCGCTGACTACGCCATACTTTGAGCCGAAAACCAACCTCGAAGATTGGCTCTCTTCGCTGTAAAACAGAGCACATGCTCCCGCCGCCAATTCATTGGTGATCAAACCAAATGGTGAACCGATGTGTTTATGCAACTGTCCATCCAACCCGTAATAACTGATGCCTTTCGAAGAGCCTAACCACACACCATTATCATCGCTTATCAAGCAGTTAGGGCTAATATTATCTTCAACAAGCGTGATTTCTTGAATAATAGAGCTGTCATCAGGGATTCGATACACGCCATAACTGCTTGCAAACCACTGAGCCCCATCCTTCGCTTTTTCAATATCGACGACTTTGCCAAAACGCTCGCTGGAACGACTAAAACTAATTCGTTTATCAATGAACGAGTAGAAGCCATGGTCAGTGCCTATATAGATACGACCGAGCAAGCCTATATTGAGATCAGTGATCTTCGCAGGCAAAAACTTGTCGACTAACCAGTCAGTGCCATAGCTCGTTAGTTTCATGGTTTCGATAGATAACGAATAAAGGTTTTGCCCAGAAGTCATCCAAAGTACGTTGTCTGCCTGAAGCGCAAAGTTTTCAACGTGTACTCCCTTAATCGGCCTTGGTAAATCAAGGGCTTCAGGTTGTAGCGTTTCCGTATTTAGACTAATGATGCCTTCTTCGGTCGCCAACCAAATTGACGAGCCAAAAATCTCAAAATCATTAACGGAATTAGAGTAAACACGAATTGGATTCTCTTCACTTTCAGAATCAACCAAGTAGAGCCCCATTGAAGACGCGACCCAAGATAACTGGTCACTGACAGGCAGTACTTTGTTGATCACCACACTACTCGAATGCATGCCCATACCAGTTAGGGGCGTTCTCGAAAAAGTTTTGCTGAACAGTGAGAAATATCGGATACCGTTGTTTGTCGCAATCCACATGCCACCAGCATGGTCATTGATCAATGAATATATTTTCTCACCCGGTAACGAGAAGTCTTGATTGGCGGCTTGTTTGAATCGAGTAATTTGTCCCGTAATAAAATTGTAGCTAATAAGGCCGTGCTCTGTACCAATCCAATACTGGTCCGAAGTTTCGGCCAACGAGAGAACATGCGACCCTTTAACGATGGTCTCTTTATCTGGGTTCGCGAGATCAACAATCACAGCACCATTTAAGGTACCAATCACTAACTCACGTCGAGCATTCGAAAAATAAACCGTCTCAATATGGCTCTTGTTTGATGCGGTGACATGGGTAAACTCTTGATTCTCTGAAAGGTAAACACCTGAACTGGTCGCCAGTACCCACTTTGACAGCACCCACTCCGCATCGTTAATCGCAATGTCACTACTGTTATTGTATCGGTACAATTTAAGTAAAGAGTACGTGTTGAATTCTAAAGATTGAGTGTTGTAGGTATAAAAATTACTGCCGTCAGTGACCCAAATATAATCGCCTGATGCACCGATATTCGTTATTTCAGCGCCGGGACTTAGGCTAAACGCCAATTCATTGCCAATTCCTGGGCTATGTCGATACACCTCGTTGTCGAAAAATGTCCAAAACTCATCATTAAGAAACGCGACTCTTTCTGAAGAAAATTGCAGCAAGCTACCTTTGCGAGGAAATAAGGTTCGGCCATCGTAAAAAAGTATTTTTCCATGCACATCATGAACCCAAAGCCCACCTCCAGCACCTAGGTACAAGTTTTTAGCCGCAAGAAAATTCCCTTGCGCTTGAACGGGCAAAGGATAGAAAACGGAGGGTGATGTATTTACCGCTAGAACGCTAAATGAAATGCTCATAAACATGAACATTTTAAAGATAATTCGATACAACTCTTAATCCTGAACAGCAACAACGCATGAAATTTTGGGCACCACAACGTCTTATCGTTGCTGAACCAAAAACTGAGTTTTTTTGTGATTATTATTATCTTTCTATTTTAGCGGAAATTAGAAAAGGAGAAAGGAGGTTTGCTATTTGTTAGGAGGTTTTATCTTAACGGTCACGAAAATGCCGCAAAAAGCGGCATCATTCATAAATTAACGAGAGCAAAGTAGAGTAAAGAATACTCGTTATGAATTACTTCCCACTTAAGCAGCTTGTGTAGCTATCTGTAAGTTGCTGAAGAAAATCGAAATAACTTCCACTCTTCACTTCAACCGTTGAACCGATCGGATCAAGCTGGCCTTGTTTAGCGTTACTTCCACGAGTCACCGATTCGATCACAGCCGGAGTAAATTGAGGCTCTGCGAATACACATTGAACATTGTCACGCACCAAGGTTTTCTTGATAGCAATCAGGCTTTTTGCGCCCGGTTTACGCTCTGGGCTCACCGTAAAGTGGCCTAAGTTATTTAGTTCAAACTCTTGCTCAAAGTAGCCATACGCATCGTGAAATACGTAGTAACCTTTGTCTTTCACTGGCGCAAGTTGTTCATGAATAGACTGCTGCTTTTCTTTTAAAGCAATCAGGAATGAATCTAGGTTCTCTTGATACGCCATTGCGTTATCAGGGTCAGATTCAATCAACTTTGCTGAGATGTATTTTGCGGCCACTTCAACTTGATCGATACCTAACCAAAAATGCGGGTCATGGCTACCATGATTATGTCCTTCATGAGCATCGTGGTCATCGTGTCCGAACTCTCGCAAGTTAATTCCTGGAATCTCGCTGATCTTGATAACGTTTTCTTTTGAACCAATCACCTTAGTCAAAAAGGCTTCTAGGTCAGGGCCAAACCAGATAACCATATCGGCACTGTGAACTTTTTTGACATCAGATGGCTTAAGCGCATAATCGTGCGGCGAAGCATTGCTGTTCATCAACACATCCGGTTCACTAACGCCCTGCGTTAATTCCGTCACAATCATTTGAATTGGTTTAAAGCTTGTTAGAATAGTATTGGCACTTGCGACACTTGGCGCTAAAAGCAAAGTAGCAAGTATAAAAGATGAACGTGACATAATCCCTCGATAATAGAAAAGTAGCTTAGGCTTGAGGTAAATGTTACATTATAACATTAGTGAATTGCAAATGAGTTCTATTCATGGATAACTTAATCCAACTAGATTCTGTGAGCGTCGAATTTGACGGTCGAAAAGTTCTAGACAACATCTCTCTAAATTTAGAGCGCGGCAGAATCACCACCCTGATTGGGCCAAACGGTGCAGGAAAGTCGACATTAGTAAAAGTGGTACTGGGTTTACAGACCAAATTTTCAGGCACAATAACAAAAGCCAAAAAACTGAAAATTGGCTATGTACCACAAAAATTAAAGCTCAATGACTCACTACCGCTCAACGTAGAGCGTTTTCTAAAGCTCACTGGCAAGTTCAGTCAGCAAGAAATCCTTGAAGCATTGAAGCTCGTTGGTGCTGAACATCTGCAAAAGAGCAACATGCACCAGTTATCAGGCGGTGAAAACCAACGTGTGCTCATTGCTCGTTCATTACTAAGAAGACCAGACCTACTGGTTCTTGATGAACCGGCTCAAGGAGTCGACGTTCAAGGGCAAATTGACCTGTATGACTTGATTGACACCATTCGTCACCGCTTTGGTTGTGCCGTATTTATGGTTTCACATGACCTGCATTTAGTGATGGCAAAAACAGACGATGTTATCTGTTTGCACCATCATATCTGTTGCTCAGGCGCACCTGCAGACATCAAACACCACCCTTCGTATATTGCGCTCTTTGGCACCGCGACCCAAGAAACACTAGCGTTTTATCACCACCAACACGAACATCACCATCATGATCTTGCAGGCCAACCAGTAACGGGCGGTGCACATGAATGTTCAAACCATAAACACGGACACCACTAATGCTTGAGTTTCTTCTTCCCTCTATTTTGGCGGGTTTGGGTATTGCACTGATTGCAGGCCCACTAGGTTCATTCGTGGTTTGGCGCAAGATGGCTTACTTTGGTGACACGCTTGCTCACGCTTCTTTGATGGGATTAGCACTTGGCTTCCTGTTCAACATTAACTTGTACTTCGCGCTGCTGATCTGTTGTTTGATGCTGGCTGTGTTGCTCGTAACATTGCAAAAACAAAAACTGGTCGCGACCGATACCCTACTCGGTATTTTGGCGCACAGTGCGCTCTCTTTAGGCCTTGTAGCGGTAAGCTTCTTAGACAACGTTCGAGTTGACCTAATGAGTTACTTATTTGGCGACTTGCTTGCGGTATCGCCGACTGATTTAGTGTTTATCTATGCGGGTGCAGCCGTGATTGGATTGGTACTTGCTATCTTTTGGCGCCCACTACTATCCACAACGGTTAACGAAGACCTAGCGGCGGTTGATGGCATCAACATTGATTTAATGCGTCTGATTTTGATGTTGCTTGTTGGTATCGTGATTGCTGTCGGTATGAAGTTTGTTGGTGCGTTAATCATGACATCGCTGCTGATCATCCCTGCGGCTACAGCAAGGAAATTCGCGAATACACCCGAGCAAATGGCCTTCATCGCATCGATTATTGGCTCTATCGCAGTGTTCGGAGGACTAAGCTTGTCTTGGTTCTATGATACGCCTGCAGGCCCGTCTGTTGTTATTAGTGCTGCAGCAATGTTTATGTTATCTCAAATGATTAGAAGTCGCGCTTAAGCGTACGATTTTCGTATCTCGTAAGATTGAAAACAGACAAAAAAGGCTTGGTCAGTGACCAAGCCTTTTTAATATCGTTCAGTTAACTTCTATCTCAATCGATAAAAGCCAGCTGATTACCAACCCGTGATTTCACGTAGGCCTTTACCGATGTCAGCAAGAGACTTAACAGTCTTAACGCCTGCTGCTTCTAGTGCTGCGAATTTATCTTCAGCAGTACCTTTACCGCCAGAGATGATTGCGCCAGCGTGGCCCATACGTTTACCCGGAGGAGCAGTAACACCAGCGATGTAAGATACAACTGGCTTAGTTACGTTTGCTTTGATGAACTCAGCCGCTTCTTCTTCCGCAGTACCACCGATCTCACCAATCATTACGATTGCTTCAGTCTCTGGGTCTTCTTGGAAAAGTTTTAGGATATCAATGAAGTTTGAACCTGGGATAGGGTCACCACCGATACCAACACATGTAGACTGACCAAAGCCTTCATCTGTTGTTTGCTTAACTGCTTCGTACGTAAGAGTACCGCTGCGAGATACGATACCTACTTTACCCTTCTTGTGGATGTGACCAGGCATGATACCAATCTTACACTCGTCTGGAGTGATAAGACCTGGGCAGTTAGGACCGATCATGCGAACGCCAGTTTCTTCTAGCTTCACTTTAACGTCGATCATATCTGTTGTAGGGATACCTTCAGTGATCGTTACGATCAGTTCGATACCTGCATCAATTGCTTCTAGGATTGCATCTTTACAGAAAGGAGCTGGTACATAGATAACTGTTGCTGTTGCGCCAGTTACTTCTACTGCTTCGCGTACTGTGTTGAATACTGGAAGGCCTAGGTGAGTTTGACCACCTTTACCAGGTGAAACACCACCAACCATTTGCGTGCCGTATGCGATAGCTTGGTCTGAGTGGAATGTACCTTGACCGCCAGTGAAACCCTGACAGATTACTTTAGTGTCTTTGTTAATTAATACAGACATTATTTAGCCTCCGCAGCAGCAACAACTTTCTGAGCAGCATCTGTTAGAGATTCAGCTGCAATGATATCAACATCAGAATTAGCAAGTACTTCGCGACCTAGGTCTGCGTTTGTACCTTCTAGACGAACAACTACAGGAACTGTTACGCCGACTTCTTTAACCGCACCGATAATACCTTCAGCGATCATGTCACAACGAACGATGCCACCGAAGATGTTAACTAGTACTGCTTTAACATTGTCATCAGAAAGGATGATCTTGAATGCTTCAGCTACACGCTCTTTCGTCGCGCCGCCGCCTACATCAAGGAAGTTTGCTGGCTTGCCGCCATGTAGGTTTACGATATCCATCGTACCCATCGCAAGGCCTGCACCGTTGACCATACAGCCAACGTTACCATCTAGTGCTACGTAGTTCAGCTCCCACTGTGCTGCGTGTGCTTCGCGCTCATCTTCTTGTGAAGGATCGTGCATTTCACGAAGCTTTGGCTGACGGTACATTGCGTTTGAGTCAATGTTGATCTTGCCGTCAAGACAAAGAAGGTTGCCTTCGCCAGTAATTACAAGCGGGTTGATTTCTAGTAGCGCTAGGTCGTACTGAGAGAACATTTGGCCAAGACCCATGAAGATCTTAACGAACTGTTTAATTTGATCGCCAACTAGACCAAGTTTGAACGCCAGTTCACGGCCTTGGTAAGCTTGAGGGCCCACTAGAGGATCGATCGCTGATTGGTGAATCAACTCTGGAGTTTCTTCAGCGATTTTCTCAATGTCCACACCGCCTTCAGTTGACGCCATGAATACAATTTTACGCGTTGCGCGGTCAACAACAGCACCTAGGTAAAGTTCGTTAGCAATGTTTGATGCTTCTTCAACTAGGATTTTTGTTACAGGCTGACCATTAGCGTCTGTTTGGTAAGTCACTAGGTTTTTACCTAGCCACTTTTGTGCAAACTCTTTAACGCCTTCTTTGGTGTCATGCAGCTCTACGCCGCCCGCTTTACCGCGGCCACCAGCGTGTACTTGACACTTAACGACTTTCTTGGCTGTACTGATACGACCTGCAGCTTCGAAAGCTTCTTGTGCAGTATCACATGCGAAACCTTCTGGTACAGGCAAACCGAATTCTGCAAACAGCTGTTTGGCTTGGTATTCATGCAAATTCATTTTGATATTCCGTTTATTTTCCCTTAAGGGATTATTATTTCCATAACGACACAGTTTCCTGTGTTACGTCTGTAGGGTCTTCTCAAATCAACTGCTGTCCATTTTCTAATGGCTTTACAGTTCAAGTGAAGGCCAGACGTTGAGCAGCCTAGCCTTTGAAACTTTTTACGTCTAGCTAACGGGGTTAACTAGACGTTTTAGCGATACTAAACGTCTAACAGCAGACGTGCAGGATCTTCTAGAAGCTCTTTGATGGTCACTAGGAAACCAACTGATTCACGGCCATCGATTAGACGGTGGTCGTAAGAAAGCGCTAGGTACATCATTGGTAGAATCTCTACCTTGCCATCAACAGCCATTGGACGATCTTGGATTTTGTGCATACCCAGGATTGCCGCTTGAGGCGGGTTGATGATTGGCGTAGACATTAGAGAACCAAATACACCACCGTTTGTGATAGTGAAGTTACCGCCCATCAGCTCATCAACAGTTAGCTTGCCGTCACGGCCTTTGATTGCTAGCTCTTTGATGCCTTTTTCGATGTCAGCGAAACCTAGTGTGTCACAGTCTTTCAGTACTGGAGTTACTAGACCACGTGGCGTTGATACTGCCATGCTGATGTCGAAGTAGTTGTGGTAAACGATATCTGTACCGTCGATAGAAGCGTTCACTTCTGGGAAACGTTTTAGCGCTTCTGTTACTGCTTTCACATAGAAAGACATGAAGCCCAGACGCGTGTCGTGACGCTTCTCAAATTGGTCTTTGTACTGCTTACGAAGGTCCATGATTGGCTTCATGTTCACTTCGTTGAAAGTAGTCAGCATTGCTGTGCTGTTCTTCGCTTCTAGAAGACGGTTTGCAACTGTCTTACGTAGGCGAGTCATAGGTACGCGTTTTTGGCTACGAGCTGCTGCTGGCGCTTCAACTGCTGGTGCAGATGCTGCTGCCGGAGCCGCTTTCGCTGCTGCTAGATGTGCGTCGATGTCTTCACGAGTAATACGACCACCAACACCAGTGCCTTTAACGTCAGCTGGTTGTAGGTTGTGCTCTGCAAGCAAGCGACGAACAGCTGGGCTTAGTGCGTCGTTGCTCTCTTCTGTAAGAGCCGCTTTGTGGCGCTTATCAGGAGAAGCTTCTGTATCTTCCGTTGTATCTTTCGTTGGTTCACCAGCGACAGCACCCGGCTTGATTTTAGCCAGAAGCTGTTTAGAAAGTACCGTAGCACCTTCTTCTTCGATGATAGCTTCCAGAACACCCGCTTCAGGAGCCGGTACTTCTAGAACTACTTTATCTGTTTCGATGTCTACAATGACTTCATCACGTGCAACCGCTTCGCCTGGTTTTTTGTGCCAAGTCGCTACTGTTGCATCAGCCACAGATTCAGGTAAATCTGGAACCAGAATTTCAATTGTCATGTCTGTATTTTCCTTTTACTTCTAGTTCTTAAGTAGGGTCAAAGCGTCGTCTACTAACGCTTTTTGTTGTTTCAAGTGTACCGACATATAGCCAACAGCTGGTGATGCTGATGCAGGGCGACCTGCGTATTGAATATCAGCACCCACTGGGATAGCAGCTCGGAAATTATGTTGGCTACTGTACCAAGCACCTTGGTTTTGTGGCTCTTCTTGACACCAAACGTAATCGACTACATTTGTGTACTGTGCGATGGCAGCTCTCACGTCCTCGTAAGGGAACGGGTAAAGTTGCTCGATACGCACAATAGCGACATCGTCTTGCTCGTTCTTACGTCGTTGGTCAAGCAGGTCAAAGTAAACCTTACCTGAACAGAACACGACGCGTTTTACGTTCTCAGGTGTCAGATCATCAATTTCTGCGATAGCTGGTTGGAACGTGCCTTCTGCCAAATCTTCAAGAGAAGAAGTACACAGAGGGTGACGAAGCAATGACTTAGGTGACATTACAATCAGTGGACGACGCATTGGTCGAACAACCTGACGGCGAATCATGTGGTAAACCTGCGCCGGTGTTGAAGGAACAACAACCTGCATGTTTTGTTCAGCACATAACTGAAGGTAACGCTCAAGACGTGCAGAAGAGTGCTCTGGGCCTTGACCTTCATAACCGTGAGGAAGCAGCATAGTTAGACCACATAAACGTGCCCACTTTTGCTCACCTGATGAAATGAATTGGTCGATAACAACTTGTGCACCGTTTGCGAAGTCACCAAATTGTGCTTCCCAAAGGGTTAGACCGCTTGGTTCTGCTGTTGCATAACCATACTCAAATGCGAGTACCGCTTCTTCAGATAACACAGAGTCAAACACTTGGAATGGCCCTTGTTTATCATGAATGTTCGCAAGAGGAACATACGTGCTTGCATCTGATTGATTGTGCAGTACTGAGTGACGGTGGAAGAACGTACCACGACCTGAATCTTGGCCAGAGATACGAATACGCTTACCGTCGTCAACAAGTGTTGCGTAAGCCAGAGTTTCAGCCATACCCCAATCGACTTGTTTCTCACCATTCACCATGGCAGTACGATCGTTGTACAGTTTATTGACTCGGCTTTGCAGCTTGTGGCTGTCTGGGTATTGGCAAAGTTTGGTACCAAGCTCTTTCAGGCGCTCGATATCAATCTTGTTATCCCACTCGATGTTCCAGTCGTGACCTAGGTAAGGAGACCAGTCTACTGAGTGAAGTGCCATTGGACGCCACTCTTTAACCACAACTTCACCGTGATCAAGTGCATCACGATATTCGTTAACTAGCTGAGTTGCTGTATCAATACCAAACTCACCGCGCTCCATTAGCACGTCAGCGTAAAGCTTACGTGGTGTTGGGTGCTTTTTGATTTTTTGGTACATCAAAGGCTGTGTTGCATTCGGCTCATCGGCTTCGTTGTGACCGTGGCGACGGTAACAAACCAAATCAATAACAACATCACGCTTAAACGTATTACGGTAATCCAATGCCAAACGAGCGACGAAAGCGACCGCTTCTGGGTCATCAGAGTTAACGTGGAAAATCGGAGCCTGAACCATCTTCGCGATATCAGTACAGTACATCGTAGAACGAGTATCGCGTGGGTTAGACGTTGTAAAACCAACTTGGTTATTTACAACGATACGAACCGTACCACCCACACAGAAACCACGCGCTTGAGACATGTTAAACGTCTCTTGTACTACACCCTGACCAGCGATAGCTGAGTCACCGTGGATAGTAATTGGAAGTACACGGCTACCGTCATTATCACCAAGGCGATCTTGACGCGCGCGTACTGAACCGATAACTACCGGGTTTACGATTTCTAAGTGAGATGGGTTAAATGCAAGTGCTAAGTGAACGTTGCCGCCTGGCGTTGCGAAGTCCGCAGAGAAACCTTGGTGGTATTTCACGTCACCAGTACCCCACGTGTCATCGTGCTTGCCCGCAAACTCGTCAAACAGGTCTTGTGGCTTTTTACCAAGCACGTTGACCAACATGTTTAGACGACCACGGTGAGCCATACCAACAACAACTTCGCGCATGCCTTGTCCGCCAGCATGACGAATAATTTCTTTCGTCATTGGGATAAGCGCATCACCACCTTCCAACGAGAAGCGTTTTGCGCCTGGGAATTTCGCACCAAGATAGCGCTCAAGACCTTCAGCAGCAGTTAGCTCTTCTAGGAAAGCTTGTTTTTCTTCTTTGTTGAAAGAGGGTTGACCAGATACAGACTCTAAACGTTGTTGGATCCAACGCTTTTGCTCTGTATTTGTCATGTGCATGTATTCTGCACCAATAGAGCCACAATAAGTTTGCTTTAGAGATTTGTAGAGATCTTTAAGCACCATCGTCTCTTGGCCAATGGCGTAAGAGCCGACGTTAAACGTCTCATTGAGGTCATCTTCGGTAAGAGTGTGGAAAGAAGGGTCCAGTTCATCAACTGTCGCTCTTTTCCATAAACCTAGGGGGTCTAGATTTGCTGCTTGATGCCCTCGGAATCGATAGGCATTAATAAGTTGCAGAACCTTTACTTGTTTCGCATCGACATCTGGATCACTAACTTGGACACTGTAATGCTTTGTTTCTTGAGCGAGTCGACGGAAGTATTCACGAACACGAGAGTGTGGTTGTTCCACTGTCTCTGAAGCTTGCACAGGCAGTTCTTCAAAAACACTTCTCCATTCGTCACTTACCGAATCTGGGTCACTTAGATACAGTTCATAGAGTTCTTCTACGTACGTTGCATTGGCGCCAGCCAAGTGTGAAGACTCGAGCCATGCCTTCATCACGCCGTTGTGCATATTTTCCCTTAACCAGTAGTTTTCACGTTTGCTGCGGTCTATGCCGAGCTATTAAAAGGCCGCCCCAAAACTTCTAGGGCGGCAATTTTTATATAACTTAAACCGAACGATTCACTAGCATGGTCTTGATGTGACCAATCGCTTTCGTCGGATTTAATCCCTTAGGACAAACACTTACACAATTCATGATGCCATGGCAACGAAAAACGCTAAATGCATCATCAAGATCGGACAAACGTTCGTCTGTCGCTGTATCTCGGCTATCAATTAGCCAACGGTACGCTGCAAGCAGGCCTGCTGGTCCGATGAATTTGTCAGGGTTCCACCAGAACGATGGGCATGACGTTGTACAACATGCACACATGATACATTCGTACAATCCATCTAAATGAGCACGCTCATCAGGGCTTTGTAAGTTTTCGCGAGCCGGTGGCACATTGCCATCAGACACTAAGAATGGCTTCACTTTTTCGTAGTTATCGTAGAACTGAGTCATGTCTACAATTAGGTCACGAACAACGGGTAAGCCAGGCAGTGGGCGAATCACAATCTTGTCTTGGCCAGAAAGCGCAGACAATGGCGTGATACACGCTAGGCCATTTTTACCGTTCATGTTCAAACCATCAGAGCCACATACGCCTTCACGGCATGAGCGACGGAATGAGATTGTTGGATCTTGCTCTTTCAACAGAATAAGCGCATCCAAAAGCATCATGTCTGAACCTTCATCCACTTCTAGAGTGTATTCCTTCATATAAGGCTTCTGGTCGACATCTGGATTGTAACGATATAAAGAGAAATTCAGTTTCATGGTCATATCTCCTTAGTACGTACGTGCTTTTGGTGGGAACGCTTCACGATGGATAGGTTCCATGTTTACACCACGCTTAGTCATGCTCTCTGACTCTGGGTTGTAAAGTGAGTGGCATAGCCATTGCTCATCATCACGGTCAGGGAAATCGAATCGAGCGTGTGCGCCACGGCTCTCTGTACGGAAGTTTGCAGCAACAGCCGTTGCGAATGCCGTTTCCATCAAGTTTTCAAGCTCTAGACACTCGATACGTTGAGTGTTGAACTCTGTCGACTTGTCAGATAGGTGTGCATTCTTCAGACGTTCGCGAATCGCTTTAAGCTCTTCTAGGCCTTCAGCCATTGCTTTACCTTCACGGAATACCGAGAAGTTGTTCTGCATACATTGCTGAAGATCTTTACGAATTTGCGCTGGATCTTCACCGTCTGTGCTGTTTTCCCAACGGTTGTAACGCTCTAGTGAACGTTCAATGTCAGCTTCAGTTGCAGGCTTAGCTTCGTCTTGCTTCTTCAGTGTCTCACCTAGGTGTAGACCTGTCGCACGACCAAATACCACTAAATCAAGCAGTGAGTTACCACCTAGACGGTTAGCACCGTGTACAGAAACTGATGCAATTTCACCACAAGCAAATAGGCCTTGTATTTCAACATCGCTTCCGTCTTCAGTTTGCTTAATAGCTTGACCAGAAACTTGTGTTGGAACACCACCCATCATGTAGTGACATGTTGGGATTACTGGGATTGGCTCTTTCACTGGATCAACGTGAGCAAAGGTACGAGAAAGTTCACATACACCAGGAAGACGAGATTCAAGCGTCTCTTTACCTAGGTGATCAAGTTTCAGCTTGATGTGTGGACCCCAAGGGCCATCGCAGCCGCGACCTTCACGGATTTCAACCATCATTGAACGAGCAACAACATCACGACCCGCTAAGTCTTTAGCGTTTGGTGCGTAACGTTCCATGAAACGTTCGCCGTCTTTATTGAGAAGGTAACCACCTTCACCACGACAACCTTCCGTTACCAATACACCAGCGCCAGCAATACCCGTTGGGTGGAACTGCCACATTTCGATGTCTTGCATTGGAACGCCAGCACGAATCGCCATACCAACACCGTCACCAGTGTTGATGTGTGCGTTAGTTGTCGAAGCGTAGATACGACCAGCACCACCAGTAGCAAGGATTGTTGCCTTCGCTTTGAAGTAGCAAACTTCGCCAGTTTCCATACAAAGCGCGGTTGTACCTAAGATTGCACCATCTTCGTTCTTCACAAGATCCAGTGCATACCACTCAGAGAAAACCGTCGTTTTGTGTTTAATGTTTTGTTGGTAAAGCGTATGAAGCAGTGCGTGACCAGTACGGTCGGCTGCAGCTGCGGTACGAGCCGCTTGCTCACCACCAAAGTTTTTAGATTGACCACCGAAAGGACGTTGGTAAATAGTACCGTTCTCAAAACGTGAGAAAGGTAGGCCCATTTTTTCAAGTTCGATTACCGACTCAGGACCGTTTTTACACATGTACTCGATAGCGTCTTGGTCACCGATGTAATCAGAACCTTTTACTGTGTCATACATGTGTTGTTCCCAATGGTCTTCGTGCGCGTTACCAAGAGCAACAGTGATGCCGCCTTGCGCAGAAACCGTATGAGAACGAGTAGGGAAAACTTTAGAAAGCAATGCACAAGATAGGCCTTGCTCAGAAATTTGCAGTGCGGCACGCATACCTGCACCACCAGCGCCGATAACTACGGCATCAAACTCACGAACAGGAATAGTCACTTACGCACCCCACAAAATAAACAGACCAGAGAAGAAATATCCAAGAAGAACTGCAACAACACCAACTTGAAGACCAACACGCAGTTTTGCGCATTTGATGTAGTCAGTTAGTACTTGCCATAGGCCGATCCACGCGTGAACCAAAACAGAAGTAAGCGCTAACATGGTGAAGACTTTAGTGAATGTTCCACCAAAGAATTGCGTCCAAGATGCGTAAGAGATATCACCAGAGAAAGCACAGAAGCTTACTAGGTAGATAGTGTAAAGAGTCATAATGATGGCAGTTGCACGAATCAGTAGATAATCATGAACACCATTACGACCAAAAGTAGAAACGTTGTTTACCATACTAAGATCCCCGCTAGTAGAGACAATACCGCTGTTGCTGCGAATGCAACCTTAGCGCTCTTAGCGCCAGATTCCAGCTCTTCAAAGTGACCTAGGTCCATAAGAAGGTGACGAATACCACCAGCAATGTGGTAAGCCAAAGCGGTTAAAATGCCCCACAGAATAAACTTCACGAAGAAACCATCGACAATGTCGCTAGCTTCCATAAAGCCTACTGGGGATGAGAGGGAAATGGATAGTAACCAAAGCAAAATTCCAATCGCGACAAAAGTTATCACCCCAGACACACGGTGTAGGATGGAAGCTATTGCTGTGATTGGAAAGTGGATGGTCTGTAAATCTAAATTAACAGGTCTTGTCTTTCTTTCTTTCACGGGCTTGCTCACTCAGCTCCATTGAGCATTATGGTCATTAAATAACCTTATGATATTGTTATGGACAAAATTTGATTGCTAACCTTCAAAATTTAACATTAACTTAACAAATAACTGAAGTTGAGCCTTAGATAATTGTAAAATAATTGTTAACTGCTCGATTAAGAAAGACACCTCACATTTCTTCTTAGCCTTGCATTTATAAGGTTTTAACCAAACTTTTCAGCGCCACTATACGGCTGGCAACATTCTAATACAATTGATGTAACAAATAATGCTACACAGACCAGATTTTTAACGAATTTAATGTAAAAAACACTAACAAGTGCACACAAAGCTGCAGAAAAATTGACTTTCCCACGTAAGACCAGTAAAAAAATGGCACATAAACATCCTGGACGGATTAAATAATAAACAAAGGAGATTGTTATGGCGGATAAGAAAGCTACCCTTCACATTGAAGGTCAAGCGCCAATCGAGCTGCCGATTACAGAAGGTGTACTTGGTACTCCAGTGATCGATGTTCGTACACTAGGTTCTAATGGTTTTTTCACTTTTGACCCTGGTTTTCTTGCCACTGCATCCTGTGAGTCTCAAATCACTTTTATTGACGGTGGAAAAGGTATTCTTTTACATCGTGGTTACCCAATTGACCAACTTGCCAATAACGCTGATTACTTAGAAGTATGTTACATACTTCTTTACGGTGAAGCCCCATCTCGAGCTGAGTACGAAAAGTTCAAGACTACCGTGACACGTCACACTATGGTGCATGAGCAAATTGCTAGTTTCTTCCACGGCTTCCGCCGTGACGCTCACCCTATGGCTGTAATGTGTGGTGTTGTAGGTGCTCTAGCGGCGTTCTACCACGACTCACTTGATGTAAACAACGATACACACCGTGAAATTGCGGCATACCGCCTGATTTCAAAAATGCCGACACTGGCAGCAATGTGTTACAAGTATTCAATCGGTCAGCCGTTTATCTACCCACGTAACGACCTTGGCTACGCAGAAAACTTCTTACACATGATGTTTGCAAACCCATGTGAAGAGTATGAAGTGAACCCTATCGTCGCTCGTGCAATGGATAAAATCTTTACTCTACACGCTGATCACGAACAGAATGCTTCTACGTCTACAGTACGTCTTGCTGGTTCATCTGGGGCTAACCCGTTTGCATGTATCGCTGCAGGTATCGCATCACTTTGGGGCCCTGCTCACGGCGGTGCAAACGAAGCTTGTCTGCGTATGCTTGAAGAGATCGGTAGCGTAGATAACATTGAAGAATACGTTGCGAAAGCAAAAGACAAAGATGACCCATTCCGTTTGATGGGCTTCGGTCACCGTGTTTACAAGAACTACGATCCACGTGCAACAGTAATGCGCGAAGCGTGTCACGAAGTACTTAAAGAGCTAAACATCCAAGATCCACTACTAGACGTAGCAATGGAACTTGAGCGTATCGCTCTATCTGATGAGTACTTTGTTTCTAAGAAGCTATACCCGAACGTAGATTTCTATTCAGGTATCATTCTGAAAGCAATCGGCATTCCAGTGTCTATGTTCACAGTAATCTTCGCGATGTCTCGTACTATCGGTTGGATTGCACACTGGAACGAGATGCACAGCGATCCGACGAACCGTATCGGTCGCCCTCGTCAGCTATATACTGGTGAAGAACAACGTGACTTTAAAGCACTTTACGAACGTGAATAGTCGCTATAAAGCATAATGTTAAAAGGGGTTGATGTAAGAACATCAACCCCTTTTCTTTTCTACGGGATACAATCGACTCGTATCCCTCATCTCGCATCTGTTCTTAAACCGGATTATCGATATCGATAAACTCAACATCCAATCCATGCTCTTTTGCTAACCACTCGCCCAATGCTTTAACACCGTAGCGTTCTGTTGCATGGTGACCTGCGGCAAAGTAATGGATGTCTTGCTCACGAGCCGAGTAAGTTGTGCGCTCTGAAATTTCACCAGAGATAAATGCATCAATACCTTGAGAAGCCGCCAGCTCAATGTAATCTTGACCACCACCAGTACACCAACCTACCGTTTCAATCATTTTATCGGCGTTTTCAGGAGCAATATGCAGTGGTTTACGATTTAGAACATGATCAATTTTTTCTGAAAACTCAGCACCTGTCATTGGTTTTTTTAATTTACCAAACATTGCAACCGATTGTGGGTGCCCTTCCAAGCCACCTTCTACCTCAATATCAAGCAGCTCAGCGAGCTTGGCGTTGTTACCAAGTTCAGGGTGGATATCGAGAGGTAAGTGATAACCTAGAAGATTAATGTCATTCTTAATCAGAGTACGAATGCGCTTGCCCTTCATGCCACGAATCGCTTCTGACTCACCTTTCCAAAAGAAACCGTGATGAACCAACAAAGCATCGGCATTCAATTCTACCGCTTTATCAATCAGAGCTTGAGAGGCTGTTACACCAGTAACGATGCGCTTCACTTCAGATGCACCCTCGACTTGAAGACCATTCGGGCAGTAATCTTTAATCTGTTGTGGCTGCAGTTTTTCGTTAAGTAGCTTTTCTAATTGTAAGTTATTCATTTTTATTTCCAGCTTACCTTTATAATAACGTCGTTATATCAATTTACGGGTAGAATGTCGAAAGCCCCACGATGAGTTTATGAGGAAGAGATGACAGCACTGCAACGTTTTTACCAATGGGTCATCGACTCACCACCATTACTAGAAATCAAGCCACCGATTTCTGATCTCACAGCATTCTCAAACCACCAAGAGCTCGACGACGCACATACTTATGATGGTAATCCTAGATTAGGCTTTCTCTACCAACACTTATGTGAACAAGTCATCACTGCTTCGGATAATTATTCAATCAAGCACGATGAGATCCAGATTAATGTTGAGGGTAGAACACTCGGCGCAATCGACTTTATTCTCGAAAAAGCGAACGACCAAAAGTTAGAACACTGGGAAGTGGCGATTAAGTTTTATCTGCTCCACGAACAAACTTGGTTTGGCCCCAACTCTCACGATCAATTGGATAAGAAGCTCGAAAGGATGCTCAGCCACCAGCTTGGTATGTCATCTTCATCCGCTTTTATTGAGCAGTATCCAGAGATCGATGTCGACTCAAAACATCTCCTCATGCAAGGTCGTCTATACACCAACCCATTCTTAGAGCAAAACGTACCTACTGAATGTTTGGGCTACGACATTAACCCGAGCCAAGTAAACGGCTTTTGGTGCTATCAAAACCAAGCTCATCTAATCACTGAAGCGCTCTACCCTCTCACCAAAGAACAATGGGCGGCAGGGACGGATGATTTCAGCAGTAAGCCTATCACCGAGTTTGGTGATCGCTTCGTCCATGGGCAAACCAAGTCCGGGCAATTCTGGTTTGTGATGCCACAAAGTTGGCCACACGGTTAGTCGTCTAAGCTAACTCACTTACCTTTTCCCGCTTATTACACGCAACCAGCACAAATAAAAAGGGCTGATGTTTTCACATCAACCCTTCTATCTATTTAGCTTTTATATCCAGTAATCAAATTTCGATTACAGACCAGCCGCTGCAAATACTTGGTTCACAATCTCTTGAGCTTCTGCTTCGATTGCTTTCAGGTGCTCTTCACCCTTAAAGCTTTCACAGTAAATCTTGTAGATGTCTTCAGTGCCTGATGGACGAGCAGCAAACCAACCGTTCTCAGTGGTCACTTTCAGGCCACCAATCGCAGCGCCATTACCTGGAGCATGCGTTAAGCGAGCAGTAATCGCATCGCCAGCAAGTGTTTCAGCAGAAACCATCTCTGGAGATAGCTTTTTAAGCACGTCTTTTTGTGCGCCATTTGCTACCGCTTGAATACGGTTATACTTAGATTCACCGTGTTTAGCAGCAAGCTCTTCGTAGTATTCTTGTGGGTTCTTACCCGTTACCGCTGTGATCTCAGCCGCAAGTAGGCAAAGAATCAGGCCATCTTTATCTGTTGACCAAGGCGTACCGTCTTTACGTAGGAAAGAAGCACCTGCACTCTCTTCACCACCAAAACCAAACTGGCCTTTGTAAAGACCATCAACGAACCATTTGAAACCAACTGGCACTTCACAAAGTTCGCGACCTAAGTCAGCAACAACACGGTCAATCAATGCGCTTGATACTAGTGTCTTACCAACAGCAACGTCTTTACCCCAACCTTCACGGTTACGGTATAGGTAATCAATACAAACCGCTAAGAAGTGGTTTGGATTCATCAAGCCTTTAGGTGTCACGATGCCGTGGCGATCGTAATCTGGGTCGTTACCAAACGCTAGAGCGTACTCGTCTTTAAGAGCCAGTAAGCCTGCCATCGCGTATGGGGAAGAACAGTCCATACGAACCACGCCATCTTTATCTAGAGACATAAATTGGAATGAAGGGTCAACCGCTTCACTTACCAGAGTAAGATCTAGATTGTACGCTTTACCAATTTGACGCCAGTAATCAATACCGCTGCCACCTAGTGGATCAACACCAATCTTGATGTTTGCTTTCTGGATCGCTTCCATATCAACGACGTTAACCAAATCAGCGACGTATGGCGCCACTAGGTCGACTTCTTTTACTAGCTCAGACTGTTTAGCCTGTGCGATAGGCGTACGCTTAACACCTTGCATTTGCTCAGCAATGATCACGTTCGCACGGTCTTCAATCGCTTGAGTCAATTCAGCTTCAGCTGGGCCACCGTGTGTCGGGTTGTATTTAATACCGCCGTCTTGAGGTGGGTTATGTGAAGGCGTGATAACAATGCCGTCGGCTTTTTTGTCATTCACTAGGTTGTGCGTAAGAATCGCGTGCGAGATACCCGGTGTTGGAGTAAAGCCGTTGTTTTCTTGAATAATAACTTCAACACCGTTCGCTACAAGCACTTCGATAACCGTAGAGAACGCAGGCTCAGATAGAGCGTGAGTATCTTTACCTAAGAAAAGAGGGCCAGTTGTACCTTGCTCGGCACGAACTTCAGCAACCGCTTGTGCAATTGCTAGAATGTGATTTTCGTTAAATGTTGATTTGTCTGCTGTACCGCGGTGACCTGAAGTACCGAAAAGTACTTTATGATCTGGGTTCGTAGCATCCGGTTGCTGTAAGAAATAGTTAGCAACTAAAGCCGGGATATTATGAAGATCTTCCTGCTGAGCTTTCTGCCCAGCACGAGGGTGCATAGCCATTTTTCGACATCCTTATATATAAAATTTAAAAACAAAAAAACCTCATAATATCTTCTTATCCATGGATATTATGAGGTTTAAATCAGATTTCGTTAAATTGAACCTGTTACTTTTTCTATCAATTCTGCTTGGAAACTCATGCGGCTCATAAGCTGCTCAACCATCTGTCTTTTTCGGCTTGTATTGTTATTAGTAATAACCCAAAAAGGACTTTGTGGAATAGCTTTAGGCTTAGTCGTGTTGCCGTTTGCTAGCAACGTCGCTTCGTTATCTGCAAAGTAAACGCGCTTACGGCCTTTTACTTGAGTTGCTTCTGAAAAGCTTAAAGGGTCGATTTTATGCAGTGTTGATAACACAAGCATGAAACGATCAATGGCTTTCTTTAGTGATGCAAACTCATCTGATATTAGTAGTGAGCGCATTTCTTTAACGCCATCGAACTTCTCTGGAGTAAAGCCTACCTCTTTGCTAACAACGATACCTTTTGGCTCAACGATCTCTTCGATCGGAGCCATGCCTTGGCTATCAACCTGTAACAAGCGGCGCAGAATATCTGAAGCGCTTTCGCCAATACGTTCTGTCTGACCCGCAATAAAACGGTATAGGTCCTCATCAACCTCAATTGTTTTCATTCGCTTTTCACAATCTCAATGTTTAAACTCTGGGGGATTATAGCGAGATCCGCGCGGATACTCTACGTCAAACCCACCATGAATAAGATAAAAATGTCAGTACAGCTCAACTATAAAATTGAAGGTGAGGGTCACACCATTGTTTTGATCCATGGATTATTCGGTAATCTGGACAACCTTGGCTTGCTCGCTAGGGATCTAAAAGCCGATCATCAAGTGCTTAGTATCGATCTACGTAACCACGGCCAATCTTTCCATAGTGACACTCATGACTACCAAGCGATGGCGCAAGATGTCTCTCAACTGTTGAAAGATCTCGAGTTAGACGACGTCACTGTGATTGGTCACTCGATGGGTGGCAAGGTTGCCATGGCACTCACCCAACACCTAGAGCTACGTAAACTGATCGTACTGGACATGGCACCGGTCGCTTACACCCAAAGTCGCCATGATAACGTATTCGCAGGCCTTCAAGCCGTGATAGAAGAAAAACCAGAATCTCGCTCTGAAGCACTTAAAGTACTCGCAAAACATATTGAAATCGACGGGGTTCGCCAGTTCTTAACGAAATCACTATTCAAGTCAGAACAAGGCATTATGGAGTGGCGCTTTAACGTCGCGTCACTACTTGCAAACTACGCTCACATCATTGGCTGGGAACCGATCGACAAAACCTCGGTCAAAACCTTGCTAATAAAAGGTGGGGATTCTGACTACCTCACGGCTGAGCACCAAACTGCAGTTCAGCAGCAATTTTCTAACGCAAAGGCGCACGTCATTGCCAATACGGGTCATTGGCTACACGCAGAAAAGCCAGCTGAAGTACTCAGAGCAATACGAAAATTCATCGCTTAAGCGCGCTTTTTCATGCAGATAAATGAGAGCTGAGTAATCACTGCAGATTAACTTTATCTCGCAACAGTGATATAGTGCGCCCAAGCAAAATTGGTATATAAGGTTCCCATGCTTTACGACTACATGAACATCATTGAATCTGTTGGTTTAGATCTCCTGTTTGCCGCGATTTTCTTTTTAATCGGTATGGCAATTAAGGACGTTCTCAAGCAGGGAAATGTTCCTCCATTTGGTCGTCGCATCGTATGGTTAGTACTTTTCCTTGGCTGTGCGGGTTTTATCGCCAAAGGGATAATCCAACTAAGCTGGGAAGGAACTGGGATCTAACGATTCTCTTCCGAACTTTATCACACCGACAACAGACAAAATGAAAGGTAATGATTCTATGGCAAGTGTAGGTCTCTTCTTTGGTAGCGATACAGGTAACACTGAAGCTGTTGCTAAGATGATTCAAAAGCAATTGAGCAAACAGCTCGTTCACGTTCAAGACATTGCAAAAAGCAGCAAAGAAGATATCGATAACTTCGATCTACTGCTGCTTGGTATCCCTACGTGGTACTACGGCGAAGCACAATGTGATTGGGATGACTTTTTCCCAGAGCTAGAAGCTATTGATTTCTCAACTAAGCTTGTTGCTATCTTTGGTTGTGGCGACCAAGAAGATTACGCAGAATACTTCTGTGATGCTATGGGTACTATCCGTGACATCGTTGAAGCGAAAGGCGGTACTATCCTAGGTCACACATCAACTGAAGGCTACGAATTCGAAGCATCGAAAGGTTTAGTTGAAGGCGATGACAGCCAATTCGTTGGTCTATGTATCGATGAAGACCGTCAACCTGAGCTAACTGATGAGCGCGTATCTAACTGGGTTAAACAAATCCACGAAGAGATGTGCCTAGCAGAGCTAGAAGACTAATTCTCTAGTGGTTGTTAATTGTTACAATTAATAACCATTATGTAGATATGAAAAAACCTCCTTATGGGAGGTTTTTTGCTATTTAAAATCTATTAATTAGCACTCAGCTTCTAATGCTTCATCATCATCTCTAAATTGCGGCTTCTTTCTTACATAAAGGGTGCGTTGAATTTCTGAGACCACATTACCCTGCTTATCTTTCACGTGAATAATAAATTCAGGAAAACACTTTTCACCGAGCTGTGTCTGACGATAGATATCGTCAAGCTGCCCTTGGCTTATCTCAAAATCTGCATACAAGTCCGATTGCCCCGGCTTGATGAAGTTAATGCTCGCTTCTTTATCCCAAACATAATATCGCTCACCTAAAATTCCCATTAACATCAATGAGTAAACGGGATCGGTAAGAGAAAAGATACTGCCGCCATATTGAGTACGATTGGCGTTCTTATTCCACCAGCGTAGCTTAAGTACCGTCTTAACCACCCTAAAGTCAGCGCTAATGTGGGCTATTCGAATACCCGCTCCCCAAAAGGGAGGCCAAATATTAAGAGCAAATTTTACAATGTTGGGTTTATATATTTTTGCGAGTTGCTTATTCATAACAACATTCCATGTTCATATCAGAAACACCGTCACCTTGACTGGTCGTACCTCCACTATAAGTGAGATACTTCCAATTTACAAAACAGATTGTGATGTCAGTAAGTAACCCTTTGAAGTTCGTGGTTTATTGTTATGCCTGACTAAACTATAATGGTATTAATATTGAATTCTGTTAATTGCTGCAGATCATCAACAGGAAAGTATATGTCAGACAATAATCAAGCGCTAAAAGATGCAGGTCTTAAAGTGACCCTTCCACGGCTCAAAATTTTAGAAGTATTACAACAGCCAGACTGCCAACATATTAGTGCTGAAGATTTATATAAGAAGCTGATCGACCTAGGTGAAGAAATCGGTCTTGCAACCGTTTATCGAGTACTTAACCAATTCGATGACGCTGGCATTGTAACTCGTCACCACTTCGAAGGCGGCAAGTCTGTATTTGAACTTTCTACACAGCACCACCACGACCACCTTGTATGTTTAGATTGTGGCGAAGTGATCGAATTCTCTGATGACATCATCGAAGAAAGACAGAAAGAGATTGCTCAGCGTTACAACGTGCAACTGACAAACCACAGTTTATACTTGTACGGAAAAAGCATTAGCGGAGATTGCAAAGGCAATCCAGACGCACATAAAGCGAAGAAGTAATACAGAACGCTGGCTTAGGCCGGCGTTTTTTATATAGGGCTCCATAAAGTATCCATGAAAAGAATCCCGCTAGTTAAGGCTTTTACTTTAATTGAGATGTTGGTTGTTGTGGTGATTATCGCCGTACTTGCTGTTGTTGCCCTTCCCCGTTTTCTTAACATTCAAACCGATGGCCGTATCGCTCTGTTTGACGCTGCTCAATCTCAATTTCAAACTGCGATAACGTTCGCGCATAGTAAATGGCTAGTGAATGGAGGCGGTAATTCAGAAATGAACGACCTTCCAGGCTTCGGCGAGGATGCTAACGGTAACCCACAGCTAGATATCAACGATGAGGGTTACCCTTTAGGTGTTGATAAAAATTCGCCAATGGGCGCGCCCTACAATATAGGTCAAGGCCATCAAGGTTGTGTCGCTATCTGGGACGCAATTATGAACAGCGATCTTACGGTTACAACCGATCGAGACAATTTTGATGGATTCGATTTTGTATCGCGCCGCCAAAATCTAACCTTTTTAACTAAAGAGGGCGATTCTGTTACTGCTCAAGCGCTCTGCTATTACATCTTCACAGCTGAAGGTCATCATAGAAATCCAGACAGAGCTGAATACGTATTTTGGTATAACTCCCGCACTGGTGAAATCACGAACTCTCGACCAGATGATATATAACTTGAGCGAGTAGAGTAAATTAGCAACGTCCTCTCTAGGCACATATCCGCAGACACAAAAAAACCGGCTCTAAGCCGGTTTTTTATTGGGTCGTTTTTAACAAACTAAATGCTCAAGCATTAAGCTTCAGTTTTACCCCAAGTATCGCGTAGACCAACCGTGCGGTTGAAGACTAGTGCATCTGCTTTAGAGTCTTTCGAATCCACACAGAAGTAGCCTGTACGTTCAAACTGGTACGCTTGCTCTGCAACACCTTCTGCTAGGCTAGGTTCAACAAAACCATTTAGCGTAACAAGTGATTCAGGGTTTAGCGTTGCAGCGAAGTCATCAGCAGCGGCTGGGTTTGCCACTGTGAATAGACGATCGTACAAACGAATCTCAGCAGGCAGCGCTTTATCAGCAGATACCCAGTGGATAACGCCTTTCACTTTGCGGCCATCTGCAGGGTTCTTACCCAATGTTTCATTGTCGTAAGAGCAGAAGATAGTCGTAATGTTGCCTTCTGCATCTTTTTCGATACGTTCAGCTTTGATCACATAAGCGCCACGTAGACGAACTTCTTTGCCTAGAACCAAACGCTTGTACTTCTTGTTTGCTTCTTCACGGAAGTCATCACGCTCAATCCAAACTTCACGGGTAAATGGTACTTCGCGAGTTCCCATTTCTGGCTTGTTTGGATGGTTTGCAACAGTTAACGTTTCTACTGCATCTGCTTCGTAGTTTTCAATAACGATCTTAACTGGATCCAGAACGGCCATTGCACGAGGTGCATTTTCGTTCAGATCATCACGAATGCAAGACTCAAGTGAACCGAACTCAATCATGTTCTCTTGCTTTGTCACGCCAATACGCTTACAGAATTCACGAATAGAGCTTGAAGTAAAACCACGACGACGCAGGCCAGAAATAGTAGGCATACGTGGGTCATCCCAACCTTGAACTAGGTTTTCAACCACAAGTTGGTTCAGCTTACGCTTAGACATCACTGTGTATTCAAGATTCAGGCGACTAAACTCGTACTGACGAGGTTGGCAATCAATCGTGATGTTATCTAGAACCCAATCGTACAAACGACGGTTATCTTGGAATTCAAGCGTACAGATAGAGTGCGTAATACCTTCCAGCGCATCAGAGATACAGTGAGTAAAGTCGTACATTGGGTAAATGCACCACTTGTCAGCTGTTTGATGGTGGTGAGCAAAACGAACACGGTAGATAACAGGATCGCGCATAACCATGAACGAAGAGCTCATGTCGATCTTAGCACGCAAACACGCTTTACCTTCTTCAAAGCCACCGTCACGCATTTTTTCAAACAACGCTAGGTTCTCTTCAGGGCTGCGGTCACGGTATGGGCTCGCTTTACCTGGCTCTTTTAGCGTGCCACGGTACTCACGGATTTGATCAGGACTTAGCTCGTCAACATACGCTAAGCCTTTATTAATTAATTCCACAGCATAAGCGTAAAGCGTATCGAAGTAGTTTGATGAGTAACAAATATCACCAGACCATTCGAAGCCTAACCAGCTTACATCATTCTTAATTGACTCAACGTATTCAACGTCTTCTTTTTCAGGGTTTGTATCATCGAAACGAAGATTACATTGTCCCTGGTAGTCCTGAGCAATACCAAAGTTCAAGCAAATAGATTTAGCGTGACCAATGTGCAGGTAGCCATTTGGCTCCGGCGGGAAACGAGTATGCACGCTACTGTGTGTACCATCCGCTAAATCTTTATCAATAATTTGGCGAATGAAATTCGATGGACGAGCCTCAGCTTCACTCATCTATAGCACCTCTATGTATTTAGTATTGTCAGAGAAAGTTATCTTTCATCCCCAAGAAAACGGTCGCTTATAGCGCCGGTCAAAGATTGAAAGATCATTGTTGCTAATCATCCACAATTCTTTGCCTTTGCACAATAAGAACCGTCCGTTAATTGCGAATATTTCTGCTATTCGATGAAGAATAGAACGAACCGTGTTCATTAGCCTTAAACAGCAGGCACAAAAAAGCCTCCCATGTGGGAGGCTTTCAATTTGACACTTACTTAAGAGTAACTTTACGTCTTAATTAAGTACTTCCTTTACTATGGAAGTTTTACATCAGATAGGTCTTCGCCTGCACCGATAGCTTTCATTTCGCCAGCTACGATTTCAGCTAGTGGGCCTAGGATAACCTGTAGGTTATTTTCACCTAGTTTAACCACACCTTTAGCACCTAGTTTCTTAAGAACAACTTCATCAGCGACAGAGCGGTCTTTAAGAGTTAAGCGTAGACGAGTGATACAAGCGTCGATTGAAGTTAGGTTATCGTGACCACCTAGAGCTTTCAGGTATTGACGTGCAAGGTCGCCTTTTGGTGCGTCGCCAGCAGGAGCTGCAACAGCTTCGTCATCATCTTCACGACCTGGCGATTTCAAGTTGAAAGCGCGGATTGCGAAAGAGAAAGTGAAGAAGTATAGAGCACCGAAACCAAGACCGATTAGTAGTAGTACGAATGGTTTAGTTGCTAGACCCCAGTTCAATACGAAGTCGATAAGACCAGCAGAGAAACCGAAACCGTGCAGAGTACCAAACATGTTAGCAACTACTAGAGACAGACCTGTAAATACAGCGTGCATTGCGTATAGAGCAGGAGCTAGGAATACGAACATGAATTCTAGCGGCTCTGTGATACCTGTTAGGAATGAACAGAATGCAACTGAGAATAGTGCGCCACCAACTTGGCTACGTTTTTCAGCAGGAGCAGCTAGGTACATTGCAAGTGCAGCACCTGGTAGACCGAACATCATTACTGGGAAGAAACCATTCATGAATACGCCAGCGCCTTTATCGCCGCCGAAGAAACGGTGTAGGTCACCAGATTTAACAGTTTCAGTCACTTCTTTAACTACAGTAGTGATTTCTGGAGTTACAGAGTTAGCGAATGTGAATGTGTGCTCTTGGCCAACAACTAGAGTTTTAGCCAGTGCTGGGTCAACACAAAGTTGAGTGATGTTAGCGAATGCGCCTTGACCAGCAACGATGATCTCTTGACATGTACCCATACCGAACCAGAAGTATGAGTTCAATACGTGGTGTAGACCTACAGGGATAAGTGCACGGTTAAGAGTACCGTAAACGAATTGGCCGATAGCGCCAGACGTTGATACTGCGTGAGCCAGTGCGTCTAGACCAGATTGAACACCAGGCCAAACCACACCAGACACAGCACCTGCAACAAGTGCAAATAGACCGGCCATGATAGGTACTAAACGTTTACCCGCGAAGAAAGCCAGCCACTCTGGAAGGCGTGTCGCGTGGAAAGCGTTGTAAGAGTGACCTGCGATGATACCTGCGAAGATACCGCCGAAGAATGACATGTTAACGTCTGCGTTAATTGTCGTTGCTGTAGCAGTTAGTACGAAGTAAGCAACTGCACCAGCAAGACCTGCTGCGCCGTTACCGTCTTTAGAAAGACCAATCGCGATACCTAGACCAAAGAGCAATGGTAGGTTACCGAAGATAGCACCACCAGCTTGCGCCATGAATGGAATATCAAGTAGATCGCCTTGACCTAAACGTAAAAGAAGCGCCGCAATCGGAAGCGTTGCGATTGGTAGCATTAACGCCTTACCAAGCTTCTGTGCATATCCTAGAATATTCACCAGTTGTTTCCCCCTATAGGATTTTTTAGAATTCGTTTGAGAAACTTATTTTAGTCGCTCAATTTAGTCCTATTCAGTGTATTCAATTAATTTTGCTCCGCAAATTAAAACCTTACCATTTGTGATCCTAATCACCAGTTTTTACCAAATCCAGAGGTTTTTGCTAGCGAGATCATAAAACTTATTTTATCATTCAAAAAAATGAACATTTATAGATAAAATCCAAATCTAATCATTAGGTAAAAAGATGGTATCTGCGGGCTTCTATTGCCGTATGAATAATCATTAACAATGAACCTAAATGTATAATAATGATCAGTTGTTCATATATTTTTCAAATACTTAAATAGCTTCCCATATTGAAGCCGTTTGCCCATAAAAGATAAATCGTTACGTAAATGATGCTCGCAAACTAAGTCCGCATTTAGGTAACGAACGAATTTAAAAGATCTCACGAAATAAGGATTAGCTGACTATGTACGCGCTAAGTAACTGTAAAATTTACACTGGTAGTGATGTTCTGACCGATCATGCTGTTGTAATCGAAAACGAACTGATCAAAAAAGTCTGTCCTATCTCTGAATTGCCAGAGGGAATCGAGGTTCGCGACCTAGACGGAGCAAACCTAAGTCCAGGTTTCATTGACCTACAACTGAACGGTTGTGGCGGTGTAATGCTTAACGATGAGATCACTGCAGAAACCATGCAGATCATGCACAAAGCAAATCTGAAATCTGGCTGTACTAGCTTCTTACCAACGCTTATCACCTCTTCAGACGAAGATATGCGTGCGGTTATTACGGCAGCTCGTGAGTACCACAACCAGTACCAAAACCAATCTTTAGGTCTGCACCTAGAAGGTCCGTACTTGAACGTTGCGAAAAAAGGCATCCACAGCGTCGATCACATTCGTAAGTCTGACAACGAAATGATTGAGCTTATCTGTGACAACAGTGACCTTGTTGCAAAAGTTACATTAGCTCCAGAGTTAAACGACCCTGAACACATTGAACGCCTGCACAAAGCTGGCGTTGTGGTTTCTATCGGCCACACCAACGCAACTTACGCAGAAGCACGCCAAGGTTTTGAATCTGGTATCACGTTCGCTACTCACCTATTCAATGCAATGACCCCTATGGTCGGTCGTGAACCGGGCGTTGTAGGCGCGATTTACGACACACCAGAGGTTTACGCTGGCATCATTGCCGACGGTTTCCACGTTGATTACGCAAACATCAGAATTGCGCATAAAATCAAGGGAGAAAAGTTGGTATTAGTGACGGATGCCACAGCTCCTGCAGGTGCTGACATGGAATACTTTATTTTTGTCGGTAAGAAAGTATATTACCGTGATGGTAAGTGTGTTGATGAAAACGGCACACTGGGCGGCTCAGCTCTGACTATGATTGAAGCAGTTCAGAATACAGTTGAGCACGCTGGTATCGCTTTAGACGAAGCTCTTCGCATGGCTACGCTATACCCAGCTACGGCTATCGGTGTAGAAAGCAAGCTAGGTCGAATCAAAAAAGGCATGGTTGCAAACCTAGCTGTATTTGACCGAGACTTTAACGTTAAAGCGACTGTTGTTAACGGACAATACGAGCACAATTAAGTATGAATGGCGGACAAATAGGTAACGTAGACTTAGTTAAACAACTAAACAGTGCGGCGGTATACCGACTTATAGACCAACAAGGGCCTATCAGTCGTATACAAGTGGCTGATGTAAGCCAACTCGCACCGGCAAGTGTTACAAAAATTACCCGCCAACTTTTAGAGCGCGGCCTAATTAAAGAGGTTGCGCAGCAAGCGTCTACTGGCGGTAGACGCGCTATCTCCCTAACCACAGAAGTAGAACCTTTTCATTCTGTCGCTGTGCGTTTAGGTCGAGACTACATTCAAATAAGCCTTCATGACCTTGGCGGTCGTGAGTTGGCTTTCCAACAGCAAGACCTGAATTATTCAGACCAGTCAGACCTTACCCAAGGCTTGGTTAATAATTTGAAGGCTTTCATTGCTGAACACCAACCAAAGATCGATCAGCTGATTGCTATTGGTGTCACACTTCCAGGCTTGGTTAACCCAACGACTGGTGTTGTTGAGTACATGCCAAACACGGATATCGATAACCTGGCTTTAAGTGACATTATTCGCGACACATTCCATGTCGCTTGTTTTGTGGGTAACGATGTTCGCGGAATGGCGCTTGCAGAGCACTACTTCGGTGCAAGTAAAGACAGCCAAGACTCTATTTTAGTGAGTGTTCACCGTGGTACCGGCGCAGGTATTATCGTAAATGGTCAGGTTTTCTTAGGTCACAACCGCAACGTAGGTGAGATTGGCCATATCCAAATCGATCCGCTAGGCGAGCAATGCCAATGTGGTAACTTCGGTTGTCTTGAAACCGTAGCGGCAAACCCAGCAATCGTTGAACGAGTTCAAAAACTGATTAAACAAGGCTATGAGTCTTCTTTAACAGAGCTTGACCGTATTACGATTCAAGATGTGTGTGACCATGCAATCAATGGTGACGAACTGGCGAAGCAAAGCTTAGTTCGAGTAGGAAACCAGTTAGGTAAGGCTATCGCCATGACGATTAACTTATTTAACCCTCAAAAAGTTATCATTGCTGGTGATATTACCAAGGCACAAGAGATTGTTTTCCCTGCAATTAAGCGCAATGTAGAGAATCAGTCGTTAACGACTTTCCATAGCGGCTTGCCTATTGTAGCATCACAGATCGATAAACATCCTACGATGGGAGCTTTTGCCATGATTAAGCGCGCCATGCTCAACGGCGTGTTACTGCAGAAGCTTCTCGAAGACTAGAGAAAAACAATTCTGATTTTCCGCGGGCCGTGTTTGTATAAACACGGCCCGTTTTTTTAAGCTAGGGAACTACAACAACAAGTTATGGAACTTATATTAATATCCACTGCGTTTATCGCAGGATTTATTGCTTTAAAGTGTCACCTTCCCCCATTAGTTGGTTTTTTGGTTGCAGGCTTTGGGCTTTTTGCCTTTGGCTTTGAAACCAATGACACCATCATTACTTTAGCTGACCTTGGTGTTACTCTGCTTCTATTTACTATCGGCTTAAAGCTCGATATCAAAACCCTACTCTCTAAAGAGATCTGGGCTGGCGCGACAATCCACAACCTTTTGTCCACTCTGTTTTTCGCCGTCGCCCTGTTTGGCTTTAAGTTCTTAGGTATTTCATCGCTAGCTGCCATGTCGGTAGAACAGATCGTTCTGCTCGGTTTTGCTCTTTCATTCTCTAGTACCGTATTTGCGGTTAAGACTCTGCAAGAGAAAGGCGAAATGAATGCGACCTACGGAACGTTAGCGATTGGTATCTTGGTCATGCAGGATATCTTCGCCGTAGTATTCTTAACGGCTTCTACGGGCAAAATACCTGAGTGGTATGCGATTGCTCTGTTTGCCCTACCCTTATTACGCCCACTGTTCTACAAAGTGCTCGATTGGGTTGGTCACGGTGAGATGCTGGTTCTTTCCGGCATCTTCTTCGCATTAGTCGTCGGTGCTGGTTTATTCCATTTGGTTGGTGTGAAACCAGACTTGGGGGCTCTTGTTTTAGGTATGTTACTTGCTGGTCACCCAAAAGCCTCAGAATTATCAAAGTCGCTGTTTAACCTTAAAGAACTTTTCCTTGTCTGTTTCTTCTTGAACATTGGTTTGTCAGAGCAACCAACCATTCAAGGCTTTATGCTCGCAATCTTGTTCTTGCTGATGCTGCCAGTGAAAGGTGTTCTCTACTTCTTGGTACTCAACCGCTTCAAGTTCCGTGTTCGAACGTCTCTACTTGCCTCGCTATCACTGTTTAACTATAGCGAGTTTGGCCTCATCGTTGGTGGTCTCGCCTTCAAGATGGGCTGGATGTCAGGTGACATCTTGGTGGCTGTGGCAATTGCTGTTTCACTGTCGTTCTTAATCGCAGCACCTTTAAACCGAGCTGGTCACAAGCTTTATCAGCAGTCAGGTAAATGGCTAAAAGAGCATGCGTCAGAAAAGCTTCACCGACGTGATAAGCGAATTGACCCAGGTCGGGCCCAAGTGCTGATTCTTGGTATGGGACGAATTGGTACTGGTGCTTATGACGAATTACGCACTCGCTATGGCAAAGTCAGCCTAGGTGTTGAAGTTCGCGAAGAAGCCGCGCACAATCACAGAAGCCATGGCAGGAACGTGATCTCTGGTGACGCGACTGACCCGGATTTCTGGGAACGAATTCTAGATACAGCAAACGTAAAGCTAGTGATCCTGGCTATGCCTCACCACCAAGGTAATCAAACCGCTTTAGAGCAATTGAAGTCACGTAACTTTAAAGGCCAAATTGCGGCTATTGCTGAATATCCAGATCAACTCGAAACACTGAAAGAGAATGGCGTTGATGCGGCATTTAACATTTACAGCGAGGCTGGTAGTGGTTTTGCTCGCCACGTTTGCGAACAGTTAAATCCAAATATCAATAAAATCTAGTATTAGACCGTGTTCAACTAAACCTCTCAAAACTGACTATTTTTCGCACTTTTGAGAGGTTTTTGTTTAAAAAACCAACCGCAATTAAACATCACACACCAAAAGCACATAAAAATTAGATAATTTCTAACAGAACACCATTTATATTATTTTTTTGCTCACATCCGGTTGCTTTTTTTAGCCAGAATGGCAAATTGAATGCAGTTGATTTAGAAATTATTTAAAAGGAAGTTCTATGTGTTCAGTATTTGGCATTCTCGACATTAAAAGTGATGCCGCAGCACTTCGCCCTATTGCTTTAGAAATGTCTAAGAAGCTTCGTCACCGTGGTCCGGACTGGTCTGGTATCTATGCTGGTGAAAAAGCAATCCTTGCTCATGAACGTCTTGCTATTGTTGGCTTGAACAGTGGTGCTCAACCACTATACAGCCAAGACAAAAAGCACATTCTTGCAGTGAACGGTGAAATTTATAACCACAAAGAACTTCGCGCACGCTATGAAGATAAGTACCAGTTCCAGACTGATTCTGACTGTGAAGTTATCCTAGCGCTATACCAAGAGATGGGTGCAGACCTTCTAGAAGAGCTTAACGGTATTTTCGCCTTCGTTTTATACGATGAAGAGAAAGACGAATACCTAGTGGGCCGCGACCATATTGGTATCATCCCGCTTTACCAAGGTTACGATGAGCACGGTAACTACTACGTTGCTTCAGAGATGAAAGCATTGGTTGAAGTATGTAAGACGATCAGTGAATTCCCTCCTGGTAGCTTCTACTCTTCGAAAGATGCAGAACCTCAACGCTACTACATCCGCGATTGGAACGAGTACGCAGCGGTACAAGGCAACAGCACAAGCAAAGAAGAACTGACTGAAGCACTAGAAGCAGCTGTTAAACGCCAACTAATGACTGACGTTCCTTACGGTGTACTTCTATCTGGTGGCCTTGATTCATCAATTACTTCAGCGGTCGCTAAACGCTTTGCTGCAATGCGTATCGAAGATGATGAGCAATCTGAAGCTTGGTGGCCACAACTACACTCATTCGCAGTTGGCCTTGAAGGCGCACCAGATCTTATCGCTGCTCGTGAAGTTGCGGACAAGATCGGTACTGTGCACCACGAGATGACTTACACCATTCAGGAAGGCTTAGATGCGATCCGTGATGTTATCTACCATATCGAGACTTACGATGTAACGACGATTCGTGCATCAACGCCAATGTACTTGCTTGCTCGTAAGATCAAAGCAATGGGCATCAAAATGGTATTGTCTGGTGAAGGTGCTGATGAAATCTTTGGTGGCTACCTTTACTTCCATAAAGCGCCAAACGCAAAAGAGTTCCACGAAGAAACAGTACGTAAGCTACTTGCTCTAAGCATGTTCGACTGTGCTCGCGCAAACAAATCATTGGCAGCATGGGGCGTTGAAGGTCGTGTACCATTCTTAGACAAAGAGTTTATCGATGTCGCAATGCGCCTGAACCCTGAAGACAAGATGTGTGGTAACGGTAAGATGGAGAAACACATCCTGCGTGAGTGTTTTGAAGACTACCTACCAGATTCAATCGCATGGCGTCAAAAAGAGCAGTTCTCTGATGGTGTTGGCTACGATTGGATTGATACATTGAAAGCAACGGCTGAAGCAAAAGTAACGGATCAACAAATGGAGGCTGCTAAGTTCCGTTTCCCTTACAACACGCCAACAACCAAGGAAGGTTATGCTTACCGTGAAATCTTTGAGGAGCTATTCCCTCTAGAATCAGCGGCAGAATGTGTACCAGGTGGACCTTCAGTTGCTTGTTCATCAGCAAAAGCGATTGAGTGGGATGAGTCATTCAAAAACTGTGTCGACCCATCGGGCCGTGCAGTACAAGCCGTTCACAACGATGCTTACAACGCTTAGAGCGTTTTGAACAAACCCTAAAGACTAAAAAAGGCGCATGATGCGCCTTTTTATTTTTAAGCCTATTTTTTATTGTTGCAGTTATGCGTGAGCTTGTAGTGCTTCGTTCTCAATACTGATAGGAACCACGTGGCTGATCATTTTTACCAACATAATCGATCGAGCCTCACCGTCTTTCTGATCGAAAATAGCCTCAACCCCGGCAAACTGGCCACTCTGAATCTTAACCACCTGCCCAGATTCAAACTCAACACAACAATCTTCAGTTTCGATGCTGTAGCACTTCTCAAACTCTTTGAGTTCAAAAACCAAGTCACCTTGGACCTCATGCGGTCTTGTGCCGAACTTAATAAAGTCCACCACACCGCGCGTTGAACGAACAGTCGTGAAGCTAGGACCTTGCTCATAGTCAAAGCGAACAAAGATGTAAGATGGAAACAGCGGCTCTTTGACCTGCTTTTCTTTCCCTCTCACCACCTTTTCGACTTCTATTTGAGGATAAAAGCACTCTACCCCTTGATTCTCTAAGTGCTGTTGAGCGCGTTTTTGATCACCACGCTTACAGTAGAGCAAATACCAACGTTTCATTTTACTAGCCATTTTCTATTTTTGAACATTTTACCACAAGCCTAAAACGGTTTAATCACCGTTAATAAAATGAAGACTGATAAGCAAGAAATTATGCGTAACAGACCAACTTATCAACAAAAAGTCATAGGTCCGAAAAGTGGTTAAGCATTGTACAGGGATCATTTACAGATAAAAAGGCGCATTCTTGTAAGCGTATGTATGCCAGATAAATAAAACACACCATACCCTATGAAGATCAAAATGATACAACAAGTCAATGCATTTCACTTTTATTATTCGGTAATTCTTTTAAAAAGCTCACTATGCATCCAGCCCAAAACTGGAAAATTAGTTTGCAGCACGCATTATCTGGGTAACATTGCATAGAAAACCCCTTATTTTCATGCAGTTATAAAAAATTAGTTATCGTAACCATAAAAGACGCCTATTGCAGATGGTTATTCCACTCTGTATACATAAGTGACTATAAAATCTTTTAATACCTAAAATTAGTAAAACTTATGCCAAGCACTCACAACATCTTTGGCCACCCTAGAGGCCTATTTCTACTATTTAGCACAGAGCTATGGGAACGTTTCTCCTACTATGCAATGCGTGCAATTCTTGTTTTATTCTTAACTGATACCACTCTTAATGGTGGCCTTGGTTGGTCAACAAAAGACGCTCTCGATCTCTACGGGATCTACACAGGTTTAGTCTACATCACACCATTAATTGGTGGCTGGATTGCCGATAACTACCTAGGACAACGTAAATCGATCCTAATTGGTGGTGTATTGATGGCTCTAGGCCAATTCACACTGGCTCTACCTAACGGCTTTATTGGCTTAGACCAAGTCAACGCTCTGTACCTTGGTTTAGCACTGCTTATCAGTGGTAACGGTATGTTTAAACCAAACATCTCGACCATGGTTGGCGACTTGTACCAAGAAGGTGATAACCGCCGTGATGGTGCTTTCACCATTTTCTACATGGGCATCAACTTAGGCGCACTACTTGGTGGCTTGATTTCCGGTGCAGCAGTGGATTCATTCGGTTGGAAAGCGGGCTTCTTGGCTGCTGGTATCGGTATGGTTATTAGCTTGATCATGCAAATGACGATGGCTCAATCTTGGTTAGGCAACATCGGTTCTGTACCTGCGGCTGCTCGAGCAAAAGAACTGAACAAATCGAAAGAGAAAGCGCCACTAACTAAAGAAGAATTCGACAGACTAAAAGTTATTCTGATTATGGGTCTGTTCGTGATTGTATTCTGGGCGGGCTTTGAACAAGCTGGCGGCCTAATGAACATCTACACTCAACAATATACTGACCGTATGATTGGTGGCTTTGAAGTTCCTGCTGCGTGGTTCCAATCTTTGAACCCATTCTTCATCATTACACTTGCTCCAATCATTGCTGCGTTCTGGGTGAAACTGGGTAAGCGTGAGCCAAACTCACCTGTTAAGTTTGCGATGGCGCTGTTTTTCTTAGCACTTGGCTTTGTGTGCATGATGGGTGCGGTAATGGAGCAAGGTGGTGACCTAACAGTGAAAACATCGATGTTATGGCTAGTAGGTGCCTTCTTCTTCCATACACTTGGTGAGCTTTGTTTATCGCCTATTGGCCTGTCGTTGGTCACTAAGCTAGCTCCACTTCGTTTAGCATCACTAATGATGGGTGCTTGGTTTGGCTTCAATGCGGTTGCAAACTACGTAGCAGGCCTAGTGGGTTCTCACGTTGGTGAGCTTGGCGCGATGTCTATCTTTGGTGGTATCGCGATTACAGCAACAATTAGTGGCGTATTATTGCTTCTTTGTGCTGGTAAGCTCGTATCCTGGATGCATGGTGTAGAAACCAACATGACGCTTGAAGCAGAGCCAAAAGCTGAGACAGCAGAAACGTCTGTTGCTTAATATCTAGAGCTATTTCAAGAAGAAACTTCAAGTTCAAAAAGGGCTGCTCAATGAGCAGCCCTTTTGTTATTTATGCGATAAGACGTAATCAAGGCTCAGCAGCTGTTAGCGATATAGAGCGACTAACTCTGCCATCATATCGATGTGCGAGTCTCTGTCGTTCAAACACATAATGTAGCTAAAGTCCGAACCACCAGCGTCAATGAAAGTATCTTTACACTGGTCTGAAATCTCTTCTAACGTTTCCAAACAGTCAACCGAAAATGCAGGTGCCATGATGTCGATCTTCTTGATACCTTTGCTTGGCAGTGATTCAAGTGTCTCGTCAGTGTATGGCTTCAACCACTCCTCTCGACCAAATCGCGATTGGTAGGTCATGGTGATGTCTTCTTCAGATAAACCTAGCTCAGCAGCAAGCAGCTTTGTCGTTGCTTCACAATGCTGTGGGTAGATATCGCCTTCATCAGCTAAGCGCTTCGGAATACCGTGGAACGAACAAACCAAGTGATCGGCTCTGCCATTTTGTTCCCAATGGCTACGAACGCTTTCAGCCAATGCTTTGGCATAGCTAGGGTGTGAGTAGTAGTCACGAATAAAGCGATAGCTTGGGATAACTGGCATCTGTTTAAAGGCTTTGGTTAAACCATCAGAAACTGCCGCTGTGGTTGTGCCAGAATACTGAGGATATAAAGGCAGTACGATGATGTCCTCAACGCCCTGGTCCATCAGTTGCTCAACACCAGTCTTAATGCTTGGGTTACCATAGGTCATACCCAGTGCAACCGGCATCTCTAGTTTCTTCTGGAGCTTTTCAGCTTGTCTTTGAGAATACACAAACAGTGGTGAGCCTTCATCCATCCAGACAGATTGATACAACTTGGCTACTTTGGGTGCTCGAATCGGTAAAATCACCCCGTGCAAGATTGGGCACCAAAGCCAACGGGTTAGGTTTACTACTCGCTTGTCGTGTAAGAATTCACTCAAAAATCGACGAACGCCAGCTGGGGTCGCCGAATCTGGTGTTCCTAAGTTCACCAGTAAAACGCCCTGCTTTTTATTATTTTCCATAGATACCTGAGACCAATATGTGATTTTCTGGAAAGTAATATACTAATCTGCATAAGTTTAAGATCATTGGTTCCCACTAAATGTCTGAATAATCATTCTTTAAATGGGATATCGCAACATCTACTCTCGATTGTGAGCCACCTTCATCAAAAACGGTTTCATCTTGAATGGTGTGTAATCGAATTATCTAGATTGGTATCGTACTAAAAACTGAAACAAAAAAAGCGACCCTTAAGGTCGCTTCCAATATATCAAATTCTAAAACTGGCTGTTAGCCAATTATGCTAGTGCTTTCTCAAGTTCTGCACTAACTTCAGCAACTTGCTTAGTACCGTCAAACTTAAGGTACTGAGTGTTGCCTGCTTCAGCTTCTTTACCGTAGTAAGAGATTAGCGGAGCTGTTTGATCGTGGTATACGCCTAGACGTGCACGAACGGTTTCTTCTTTGTCGTCATCACGTACAACTAGCTCTTCGCCAGTTACGTCATCTTTGCCTTCTTCTTTAGGCGGGTTGTACACAGTGTGGTATGTACGGCCTGAAGGAAGGTGAGCACGACGACCAGCCATACGCTCAACAATCACATCGTCAGCAACGTCGAATTCAACAACGTAATCAACAGCGATGCCCATTTCTTTTAGGCCATCAGCTTGTGGGATTGTGCGTGGGAAACCGTCTAGTAGGAAACCTTTCTCACAGTCATCTTGAGCGATACGCTCTTTGATAAGACCAAGGATAATTTCATCAGAAACTAGCTGACCAGCGTCGATTACTGATTTTGCTTGCTTACCAAGCTCAGTACCCGCTTTGATAGCAGCACGTAGCATGTCACCAGTTGAAATTTGAGGGATACCAAATTTGTTCATGATGAAGTTAGCTTGAGTACCTTTACCCGCGCCAGGAGCACCTAGAAGAATGATGCGCATGTTTAATCCTCTTATAAAATTATGATTTATACCGAAGCTCACTATCCCACCTTCCTCGTTCATATTTAAGATAAACAGGAAAAGTTAGGTAACAGCTGAGGTTAAGCAAAACTGTAAACAGAAGCAAAACGGTAAGTTTCGGTATAACGTTTAAAAATCATACAACTGGAAGAAATTGGTTCCTAGCTCCAGCTGATTAGGTCGAGCATTCTATCACATTAATATTCAATTTGGCTGAATTTACGACTAAAGAATGTATCGGCAACATTTGTTGTGACGATAACGGTGACGTTGACCACGTTTAATAGATTTTCAGCGACGTTCATAATAAAAAGCCCGCATTTGCGAGCTTTTTATTACAATTTTTGGCTTAACCTAAAGTCGAAAGACTAACGCTTTGTCAGTAGCTCGTTGATTGCACCCAAGAATTGTGACGGATCTTCCATTGAGCCCTTTTCAGCCAGCATCGCTTGCCCAAGTAGCAACTCAACCCAACGACCAAACGCTTGCTCGTCTGCTTCATCGGCCATTTGTTTAACCAGAGCGTGCTCAGGGTTAATCTCGAAGATGTACTTCACTTCAGGCGCAGCTTGACCAGCAGCTTCAAGAAGCTTAGCCATTTGCGTGCCCATTTCGAAGTCGTCCGTTACTACAACCGCAGGTGTTGTTGCTAGCTTGAAGGTCGTACGAACTTCTTTAACACGACCACCTAGGTAAGATTGAGTGCGCTCTACAACAGACTTGAACTCTTCTTCAGTCTCTTTCTGCTTCTCTTTCTCTTCTTCACCTTCAAACTTGCTTAGATCTAAGCCTGCTTTTGTGATCGATTGGAATTGTTTGCCATCAAAGTCAGTTAGATAGTTCATTACGTACTCATCAATGCGATCGTACATTAGAACCACTTCAATACCTTTCGCTTTGAACTGCTCCAAGTGTGGGCTGTTCTTAGCTGCAGCGTAGCTATCCGCTGTTAGGTAGTAAATCTTATCTTGGCCTTCTTTCATGCGTTCAACGTAAGATTCAAGGCTGATGGTTTGTTCAGCAGAATCCACTTCCGTTGACGAGAAACGGAGTAGACCAGCGATCTTCTCTTTATTCGCCATGTCTTCAGCTGGGCCTTCCTTCAATACTAGGCCGAACTCTTTCCAAAACTCTAGGTACTTGTCATTGTCATTCTTTGCCATGCGCTCAAGCATAGTTAGTACACGCTTGGTACATGCGCCACGAAGAGACTGAGTTACCTTGTTGTCTTGCAGGATTTCACGAGACACGTTCAATGGCAGATCGTTTGAGTCAATCAGACCGCGAACGAAACGCATGTAAGATGGCATGAACTGCTCTGCGTCATCCATGATGAATACACGCTGCACGTAAAGTTTCAAGCCACTCTTGTGGTCACGGTTCATCATGTCCCAAGGTGCTTTCGCTGGGATGTAAAGCAAGCTTGTGTAGTCGTTCTTACCTTCAACCTTGTTGTGGCTCCACGTCAGTGGATCAGCAAAGTCGTGAGATACGTGCTTGTAGAACTCTTGATACTCTTCTTTCTCGATATCAGATTTGTTACGAGTCCAAAGCGCTTGCGCCTTGTTAATCTGTTCCCAATGCTTCTCTTCGGTGTCTTTACCTTCGTCATCTTTCACGGCTGTGAAGATAGAAACAGGGATGCCGATGTGATCAGAGTACTTACCAATCACTTCACGCAGGCGCCATTCGTTTAAGAACTCTTTACCGTCTTCACGCATATGCAGAATGATGTCAGTACCGCGAGATTCTTTAGTGATGTCTTCGATGGTGTAATCGCCTTCGCCAGCAGAGTGCCATTGAACGGCTTCATTGTTTTCTAGGCCAGCTGCACGAGTGCGAACCGTTACCGCGTCAGCAACGATAAACGCAGAATAGAAACCAACACCAAATTGACCAATCAATTGAGAGTCTTTGCTTTGGTCTTCAGATAGCTTTGAGAAAAAATCTGCAGTGCCTGATTTAGCAATCGTACCTAAATGCTCAATAACATTGTCACGGCTCATGCCGATACCGTTATCAGAAATCGTTAAGGTGTTTGCTTCAGCATTGAATGAAAGTTTCACACCTAAATCAGCATCACCTTGGTAAAGGTCACCATTAGATAGAGCTTGAAAACGAAGCTTGTCAGCCGCGTCAGATGCGTTAGAGATCAGCTCACGTAGGAAGATTTCCTTATTTGAATACAGTGAGTGAATCATTAGATGAAGTAGTTGTTTTACTTCAGATTGAAAGCCACGAGTCTCTTTATTTTGCGTTGCCGTTTCGCTCATTTTTACTCCAAAACATCTATACTTTATGTTGAATAACCATAGGGGGAGTAACACTTGATGCCACTCTTATGTTCATTAACATGAGGATGACAAATGTAAATTCAAGGTCAAAAATCATAAAAACACTGTTTTTTTGATCTGTTTTTATTATCCTTGAGTCTGATAAATATAAAAGAACATAAAAGAAGCCATGATTTGGTGAAGAATTAACTGAACTTCACCTGAGATTTGTCTATTTCGCACCCCAAATCATCCAAAAGTAGAAGAATTCAATGAGCAATATCGGCACAAAGTTTATTCTCGCACAGCGGTTTGTCTTCGATCCAAACAGCAACTCACTTGTTGACCAAATGAGCGACGGCGAAGTCGTACGCCTTGGCAGCAATGAAAGCCGCATTCTCCTGATGCTGTCAGAAAGACCCAATGAAGTTATCACTCGTAATGAATTACACGAGTATGTTTGGCGAGACCAAGGCTTTGAGGTTGATGACTCTAGCTTAACGCAAGCAGTATCGACACTAAGAAAGATGCTGAAAGATTCGACCAAATCTCCAGAATTCGTAAAGACCGTGCCTAAACGCGGTTATCAATTTATTGCAACCGTTGAGCGCTCTGCCCCACTTTCATCAAATGATCAGCCAGTAGCTGCTGAAATTACCGAAAATGACGTAGAACCTATCTTGACGTTTGCAACGCCTGCAGCGACTGAAGAAACGATCACTGAAACGGTTGAATCAGAGCCAATTGCAAAAGTTCAAGAGACCAAGGTAGAACTAGAACCAGCAACCGCTCCTGTTACGGCTCCCGCTAAAAACACCAATAAGTGGCTAACATTTTGGTTACTGCTTGCCGCTTTCATCATGCCAATTCTCGTTTTGACGTTTACCAACCCGGCAGAGTCCGAGTTCAAAACATTGGCTGAAATAGATGGCGTAAAGGTTCAATCACCGATTAACCACCCAGATCTTAGCAGTTGGCTGCCAGCGATAGAGAAGTGTGTATTACGTTACAACACGAATCACACTGGCATGCTAAAGCCGACTGAAGTGATTGCAACAGGTGGGCAAACCAATAACCTTGCCCTCAACTACATTCACCCGCAAGAATACTCAAGCGAAAATGTAACTCTAAGAATTTACGCAAACCAGTCGGATGTAAACGACATTTGTAACGGTGGTCAGTAACATGAAATTAAAAGTATCGATTATTTTACTGGTTCTATCTGCATTTTTGAGTGGTTGGTTGTATTGGGGCAGCGATGCAAAAGTAGAGCGCTTGCTCACTCAGCATGAATGGCAATCTAAGATGGTGACGCTGATTAGCGATAACAAGCAAGCTGACTCAATCGGCCCACTTCGTAGAGTTGAACTATCATCGAATGCGAAGTACCTGCCAAATGGTACATATTTGAGAATGTCAGTGGTTAGACTTTACGGTAATCAAACTGAGCCTGCGAATGTCATCAACATCTCTGAAACGGGTCAGTGGGATATTAACGATAACTACTTACTGGTTTCGCCAACAGAGTTTAAAGATGTGACTTCGGCTCAGCGCCAAGACTTTTCAGAAGAGCAACTAGAGCTTATCACTCAAGTCATTAAGATGGACGCAGAGCAAAGCCGCCGCATAGACATTGTTAACCCGAAGGCACTGTTACTGACTAGCTTAAATCATGGTTCTACCGTATTGTTTTCGAACTAAAATCGAATAGCTCTTTACGGCATAGTAATAAAAAAGGAGCATGATGCTCCTTTTTTATTACCCTTAGCATCTGTTTTTTCATTGATACAGTGATATTGGTATTAAGAATTTACTCGCATTTAAAAGGATTACCCATGAGTACAGAGTCAGATCAAACAGCTTCCCCTATCACTAGAGCAACAATCACCATACACTATTGCCGTCAATGCAATTGGATGCTTCGTTCTAGTTGGTTATGCCAAGAGCTACTGCATACCTTCAGTGAAGAAATTGAACAAGTCAGTTTACATCCAGACACAGGAGGCAGGTTCGAAATCTTTTGCAATGGTGTGCAAATCTGGGAAAGAAAAGCAGATGGCGGCTTTCCTGAGGCGAAAGTTCTGAAACAAAGAGTGCGAAATATCATTGCTCCAGACAGAGACCTCGGCCACGTAGACTCAAAATAAGCCCTTTAACCGCCGATCCAATGGTTTAAAGCTGGCCACTCACGAGAACATCACCTTCAAGGCTAATAACTTTGAAGGTATTGTTTTCATAGATACCATAGCTCGCTGCGTGGCCATCTCGTGGGAATGTCACCGAACTAGGGTTAAAGATAAAGATATTATCTTGGTATTCAGCAACTGGGATATGAGTATGGCCGTGTGCAATAATATCGCCTGCCTTCAGCGCAGGGCGTTTATTGGTATTGTACAAATGACCATGGGTTAGGAAGATACGTTGGCCTGATTCTAATAGCACCCACGAGTAATCCATCATCATTGGAAAAGACAACAACATCTGATCCACTTCGCTATCGCAGTTACCACGAACGGCAATGATCTCTTGAGAAAACGCATTCAACTTATCTGCAACCGCCGGCGGGTTGTATCCCTCTGGGATCGGGTTTCTTGGACCATGATTCAGAATATCACCCAATAGAACCAAATATTGTGCACCAGAGGCTTGGTATAGCTCTAATACTTTTTCTGTTGCTGGCAGCGAACCGTGTAGGTCTGAAGCAAAAAATAATTTCACACGTACTTCTCCATAAAATTTATCAGCCTATTGTACGTATCAAAATGCTACACGTCATCTCTCGCCATACCGTTGATTACGATATTATTGTAACTAACCATACCGACTATCTTGTTGTCACAAACGACTGGCGCACGACTGATACCAAAGCGTTCAAATAGGCGAGCGCAGTATTTTACGTTCATCTCAGCAGACACGCTTAGCGCTGGCTTGGTCATGATCTCATAAACATTGGTTCGCTTCGGAGAACGGTTCTTAGCCAGTACTTTCTTAGCAATATCATTCATCAATACGATGCCGTATTCGTCACCTTCGTGGCGCTTATCGACAATGATGGCTTTCACTTTATGCTTCTTAGCCATCTCTATCGCTTCTAACACTGTGGTTAGCCCATCAATAATCACATAGGTATTTGCCATCACGTCACTGACTCGAATCTTGTCATTGGTATTCATAGTTCATCCTCCACAACCTTAGTTAATGTCTCGACCTGGTGTGCTACCCCGACTGCATCTTCGACATCAATCTGCACTGCTATACCTTGTCCCGATTCTTGGTCAAACTCACCCACGTCACTAATTCTTTCGAGAATATGCCTTGCTAGATGCTCCTCGACGACAAACAGCAACACATCTTTTTGCACCTCTAACGTTAAGCCAAAGAAGGTGGTTTTTTGGTTTAAGCCCTGCCCTCTGGCATTATTAATCACGGTTGCTCCGGTTGCGCCCGCATCACGCGCGGCATCGAGCACACTGTCTGTCTTGCTCTCTTCTACAAACGCTAAGATAAGTTTAAAGCGCATCTTTGCTCTCCTTAGAGGTGTGTAAACGGTTTAACCATTGTGTTATTTGGGCATAGCTCATCACTGAAATAATGGGAAATAAGCTGGCAAAAGCGATCAATCCAAAACCATCAATGACAGGGTTTCTTCCTGGTACGGTTGAAGCAAGCCCAAGCCCGAGCGCTGTCACCAAAGGGACTGTCACCGTTGATGTGGTTACACCGCCCGAGTCATAGGCCAATGGAATAATGAGTTTTGGGGCGTAAAAGGTTTGAATGACCACGACGACATAACCAAAAATGATGTAGTAATGGATCGGGTCTCCAGCAACAATCCGATAGCTTCCAAGCGAGATACCAATAGCGACACCCAATGCCACGGCGATTCTCAGCCCATTAACACTGATACTACCGCCCGAGACTTGATTCGCCTTAATTGCCACAGCAATCAACGAAGGCTCGGCGATTGTGGTGCTAAAACCAATACAGAATGCAAAAAGATAAACCCAATAATAGTCAAACCAAACCAACGTAAGGCCAGAGCTGACCTTAAACTCAGTCAGGAAACTTGGCTCGGTCAGTTGCATGGCCATCGTCTCTCCCAAGGGAAACAGTGCAAGTTCCAATCCCATCAAGAAAAGAGACAAACCAAGGATGACGTAAAAGAAACCAATCAGCACCTTAGCTAAATTGTTCACGGGCTTACGTAATACCGCCAACTGAAAACCAAAGATGATCACCGCAATCGGAATTACATCCACCACGGTACCTAAAAAGGTGTCGACAAATTGCTGCACACTGATCATGTCACCACCATCCCATAAACCATGACAAACATCATCGGCAACAACGAAGCAAATGCAATCAATCCAAAGCCATCAATCATAGGATTTCGTCCTTTAATCGCCGAGGCTAACCCCACTCCTAATGCCGTCACTAACGGAACGGTGATCGTCGATGTTGTCACTCCACCAGAGTCATACGCAATCCCAATAATGTTTTCCGGAGCAAATGCAGTAAGCACCACAACTCCAATATAGCCACCGATGATCATGTACTGAATTGGCCAACCTTTTAAGATTCGCAGCACCCCAAGTAAAATAGCGATACCGACAGACAATGCTACGGTGAAACGCAGACCATCTGCATATTCTTCCATTTCATCTAACGTATTAGGGATGACGCCTCCCTCGGCGGCCACTTCCGCGGCTTCGGCCGCCACTGCGGTTAACGCAGGTTCGGCAATGGTGGTACCAAAACCTAAACAGAAAGCGAAGGTTAATAGCCAGAACACACTGCCCTTTCGCGCAAAAGCTTGAGCCATCGATTCGCCAATCGGGAACAACCCCATTTCAAGGCCAAAGATAAAGAAAGTCAGACCAAACACCACCAGCACTAAGCCAGTTAGAATTGATAACAGATGAGGAAGTGGCTCTTGCAAGACAGCAAGCTGGAAAAAAGCGATCACCGCCACGATCGGCAATAGATCTCTCAGGCTACCTAACATGGCTCGAAACAAAGCAAGCACCGCCGTCATCGCAATTCCTTGTCGCTGATTATGAGTTACTAATAATCATGGCAAATCCTTATCATTCCTTATGTGATAAATATTACGCAGTTGGTAACATATCCGAGTAAAACCCATAAATGTGATAGCGGTATACTTCCTAGCCAAATGAATTTTATTTCACTCATTCTTAAATTTAAAAGGCGTAATTTGGGGATCACACTATTGAAACCAACTGATCGTTATAGTGATTTTTTCGTATTGGTTGGCGATTAAAAACAAGCCGTGTCTATAATTATGTTTAATAGGGAGATTGGTATGAAGATATTGTTAACGGGTGGTACTGGATTTATTGGCTCTGAATTGGTCAAGAGTTGGAACACTGACGACGTAACATTGCTGACGCGGAGTCCTGAAAATGCGAAACAAAACCTAAATCACCTCAACCAGAATAATCTTCATTACATTCAATCCATTGATGAGCTCAGTGATCTCAATGATTTTGACGTTGTAGTCAACCTCGCAGGTGAACCGATTGCAGATAAGCGTTGGAGTACAGAGCAAAAAGAGAGGATCTGTAATAGTCGCTGGCACATCACTGAAAAACTGGTCGAATTAATTCAGGCCAGCAGCAACCCACCTGAGGTTTTCATTAGTGGTTCCGCCGTAGGTTATTATGGCGATCAACAACAACACCCATTTGATGAATCATTACAAGTGGAGGATGAGAGCTTCCCTCATAAAGTTTGTGCTCACTGGGAAGAGATAGCTAAGCGAGCCCAATCAGATAGCACGCGAGTGATACTACTCAGAACGGGGATTGTATTGGGAGAAAATGGCGGTGCACTCAAGAAGATGCTTATGCCGTACAAGCTCGGAGTAGGCGGCCCATTAGGCTCTGGGGAACAATACATGCCTTGGATTCACATGCTTGATATGGTGAGAGCCATCAACCACTTATTGTCGATTCCTCACGCTCAAGGGGAGTTTAATATGTGTGCTCCGCACCCTGTCACCAATAAACTGTTCAGCAGCACACTAGCCAAGCAACTACGCCGACCGCATTTCTTGTTCACTCCGAAATGGGCTATGTCGCTTCTGATGGGAGAATCATCTTGTTTGCTATTTGACAGCATTCGATCCAAACCGAAGAAGCTCACTGAAACGGGATTCAACTTTAGTTACTCTAGGATCGAACCTGCATTAAAAAACTTGTTACAACATCAAGACTAATTCTTTACCCTAGAGCGATAGAGACTCTAATAAAGGATTAAGTGTGAACAAGTCGATTCTTATTACCGGTTGCTCAACAGGTATTGGCTATACATGTGCCCATGCACTTCAAAAGCGCGGCTTTCATGTCATTGCATCTTGTCGTGACCCACAAGATGTTCAACGCCTTCAAGATGAAGGTCTCACCTGCATCCAACTCGATCTTTCCAACCAAGAAAGTATTGAAAATGGTGCCAAGCTTGCGATTGAACTCGCACCTGACGGGTTGTATGGATTATTCAACAACGGTGCTTACGGCCAAGCAGGGGCGCTAGAAGACTTACCGACTCAAGGCCTCAGAGAGCAATTCGAAACCAACTTCTTCGGCTGGCACCATCTTGTTTGTCAGATCCTTCCGCATATGCGTGAACGTGGCGAAGGCCGAATCGTACAAAACAGTTCAGTGTTAGGCTTCGCCGCTATGAAATATCGCGGCGCCTACAACGCTTCAAAGTTCGCTATTGAAGGTTGGACTGATACTCTACGTTTAGAACTACATGGCAGCGGTATACACATTTCATTACTTCAGCCCGGCCCTATCGAAACCCAGTTTAGAGCCAACGCCCTGAAAGCGTTCAATAAATGGATCAACATTTCTGGCAGTGTCCACCAAGAAGCTTACCAACAGCAAAAAGACCGACTTGAAAAAGAGTCGTCGAACAACGCTTTTGTCCTGCCTGCTGCAAGCTGCATTGAACCCGTTTTTCATGCGCTGACTGCCGATAAACCTAAGTTAAGGTACCGAGTTACGACACCAACCAAGGTATTCGCTGTGTTAAAAAGACTCCTACCAAGCCGCTTGCTAGACCCTATTTTAAGAAAAGCAGCATAAATGAGTAACTTTGAATGCACAGTCGCAAACTTTAATGTAACGATGTAATTTATTCGTAACAATAAGATGTCATGATTTAGACTATCTCATCAATTATTCCCAATTGATGAAGCTACTTCTGGATATTTCATGACTTTAAACCGCCTTAATTGGGTAGGTGTGAGTTTGGCTATTACGTTGTTTATTCTGTTTTGAATATCTTAAGTAATACCTCACTGGCCACCTCAATGAGAACGCTGTGTCTTCCGTGTTGAGATAACAACTCTATCAACATCGAAGCATGGCGTTTTTCTATTTTTAGCGCTTTTTATCTGAGATAACTGAGTTAGATCTTGAAGTTACCGACTTCTCACCCCATATTTGCAACGTATCCACAAAACAAACCTCAAGGAACGTAAATGCAATCTCCGCATATTGTTGAACTTAATGAGCAGAACTTTCGTCAAGTATTAGAAGGTTCGATGCAGACCCCTGTACTCATCCATTTTTGGGCACCAATGAGCCAAGAGAGCGCCCAAGTCATTCCTGAACTCCAAACATTAACTCAGCAATACAACGGTGCTTTTACTTTGGCCCTACTGAAATGCGAGCAAGAACAAGCGATTGCTAGCCAGTTTGGTGTTCAAGCACTGCCTACGATTGCACTGTTTGTTAACGGTCAACCTGTCGATGGACTGGGTGGTCCTCAAAGCTTAGACGCGATTGTAGAGATGCTAAGCAAACACCTTCCTAGTCAAGATGAACTCGCGCTGCGCCAAGCTCTTGAGTTAATGCAAGCAGGCGATCACACTCAAGCTCTAGCGGCAATGCAGCAACTTCCTTCTGAGCTTACAAGCAAAGGTGAAGTAAGACTGGCGATAGCAGAGTGTTTGTTAGAAACACAACAGTTTGACCTTGCTGAAACTCAGCTAGCAACCATCCCTCTTGAGTACCAAGATAATTACTACAAAGGCTTAGTTGCGAAGCTTGAACTTCATAAACAGGCAGCAGACAGCCCTGAGATTCAAGCCCTAGAATCCGCTCTTCAGCAAAACCCAAGCGATGCTAAAACGGCCTCTGAATTAGCACTGCAATACCACCAAGTGAACCGTAGCGAAGAAGCAATGGATCTACTGTGGTCTTTCCTAGCAAAAGATCTTAATACTCTCGATGGTGACATGAAGAAAGAATTCATGGATATCTTGAGTGCGCTTGGACAAGGTAACGCGGTTGCGAGTAAATACCGTCGACAGTTGTACTCTCTGCTTTACTAGTCAGGTTCTGTAACAGCTGAGTCGTAAGTTAACTATCAAATCTAAATTCAAGCAAATCCACCTATTAGATTTTCGAATGTAAAACATCACAATGGGCCATAAAATCAATGTTTTATGGCCCATTTCTCATTTATAAATTTGCCCCGCCTTTAAATATGCGCCAGTATGAGTAATAAACATTCAAAAACTTAAACTTGCAAAGGACTTTGTATGCCTATTGATACCTTGATTACTATTGGCGTCTTTACTGCCGTCGCACTGTTATTTATCTTCGCTGGTGTAAAAACCGTTCCACAAGGCAACAACTGGACCGTTGAACGCTTCGGACGATACACACATACTCTCAAACCGGGTCTTAACTTAATCATTCCATTTATTGATAAAGTTGGACAGCGCATCAGCATGATGGAGCGTGTACTCGACATCCCAGCACAAGAAGTCATCTCTAAAGACAACGCGAACGTCGTTATTGATGCGGTGTGTTTTGTTCAGGTTATCGACGCCCCTAAAGCAGCTTATGAAGTAAATGACCTTGAGCACGCGATCCGTAACTTAACCCTCACCAATATCCGTACTGTGCTTGGCTCGATGGAGCTGGATGAAATGCTCAGCCAGCGTGACATGATCAATACCAAATTGCTTAACATCGTCGATGAAGCAACTAATCCTTGGGGCGTAAAAGTTACGCGTATTGAGATTAAAGACGTACAACCGCCAGCCGATCTTACCGCTGCAATGAATGCTCAGATGAAGGCAGAACGAAACAAACGTGCTGATATCTTAGAAGCAGAAGGCGTAAGACAAGCAGAGATCCTAAAAGCAGAAGGTCACAAGCAGTCAGAAATCCTGAAAGCGGAAGGTGAAAAACAAGCTGCAATACTTCAAGCCGAAGCTCGTGAACGTGCTGCAGAAGCAGAAGCGAAAGCGACAGAAATGGTATCGACGGCGATTGCTCAAGGCGACATGCAAGCTGTAAATTACTTTATTGCACAAGGCTACACCGACGCACTGAAATCAATTGGCCAAGCAGAAAACGGCAAGATCATCATGCTACCGCTTGAAGCAACAGGCCTAATGGGTTCTGTGGCTGGTATTGCAGAGATGTTTGCACATAAGAATGACAAAGGTAGTAAGGACTAACTTATGGTCGAATTACTAGAACAAGTAAACCACTGGCACTGGCTGGCATTTGGTCTAGCACTGCTTGCACTTGAACTGGTTGGAACCGCTGGTTACTTTTTATGGATAGGCATATCTGCCATGTTGGTCGGTGCACTTTTGGGTGCTCTACCAATTGGTTGGCAGATGCAATGGCTGTCCTTTGCAAGCTTCTCACTTATCACGACTTGGTTGTGGTGGAGAAGACAACTCTCGAATGACAAGCAATCGGATGCAGGGCGAGAGTTAAACCAAAGAGAAAAGCAACTGGTAGGTCAAACCGTTATTCTAAGTGAAGACGTAAAGAAAGGTAGCTGTCGAATTAAGTTCGGTGACTCTTCTTGGTCTGCAAAGGCGAGTCAAGATATCCCATCAGGCACCGAAATTAAGATTGTCGCTTTAGACGGAATAGTTCTAATAATAGAACCTTTATAATCAAGTGCTATATGGAGCCTGCATTTTCAATAAATGCAGGCTTTTTCTATTTTTGAACCTTAATAATATTCGAATTATCATTGCGATAGATTGAATTGAAAAAAAAATAAGTTCTTATTTCGTAAAGCTAAAAAGTTTGATTAAGCTAAAAAGGTATAAGAAAGCCAGATTTCTTGCCCAAGATATATATGAATAATTAGCCTGACTCTCGCTTAATTATAATTATTAAAAATGTTAAGTCCGTCCAATTTTTGAAATTTTCTTTCCCTTGTCCATACTTTCATTTATCTCAATCAGAGATAAACCTAATGGAGTTTGTATGAGACATTTTTTAATCATTCTAACGGCTATTTTCAGCTTATCATTCGGAAGTGCTCTCGCGAGCAGTCAGTCTCCTGGTAACGGAAACATGGGGCCAATTGTAAAATGCTCAGATGGTAATGCAGTCACTCACGTACCATTGCTGATCTGTAAACATTACGGCGGAAAAGTGCTGTGATAGGAGACTAAAGTCAGGCTAGTAATGTAATTGCGGCCTGACGATTCTTTTTAGCTGACATAACCTAACTGCGGCCAGATAAATTGTTTAAGATAGGACATTCCGTTGAAGCATCACCAGGGCAATCATGAACCCAAGATTGCAGTTGAGCTTTCATCTTATTTAATTCAGCAAGCTTCAACTCTATTTCGTCTAACTTCTGCGTTGCCTTCTTTTTTACCTCGTAGCTTTCTCTATCGGGGTTCATTGCCAAATCAACTAGTGCTTTACACTCATCAAGGGTAAATCCAACCATTTTAGCTCTTAGTACAAACTCCAACTGTTCGATGTGAATCTCGCCGTATTGCCTATAGCCGTTTTCTGAACGATGTGGAGGACTCATCATGCCTTTACTTTCGTAAAAACGAATGGATTTCGCTGTTGTACCAACACGCTTCGCTACTTCACCAATATTCACAATCTTACCTGTAAGCCTAAAATGAAAAACCGCAGTACTGCTGTTATACAATACTGCGGTTGAAAAACATAGTTAGGGCGTAACGTTAAAGGCTTACTCTTGCTCTAACAACCAAATAATAGTTTGAGATTTTTCTTCACTATCTAGCTTGTTGAACCAGTATGAAACCATTTCGATCTCTTTTGAGCCTTCTAGTGATGCAGGGTTAGCGTTCTTACGGTTCTTGAATGCCCAATCTGTCACTGCAGATTGTTCTTCTTTTGTTGCTTCGCCGTACCAGTAGTTAACCATCTCTTGTGCTTGTGATGCTTTGGGTTCTTCAGCAACTACAGCCGCAACAGGCACCGCTACTGGAGCAACAGCGATAGCTGTATGATTATTTGCGCCATTATAGATTGTGTCGATATACGCTTTCGGCACAATAAAAGTTGTACTCATTGTTGAGTTTTGTCCATCAAGCGTAAACTCTAAATTCTTTTCTCTTGATTGCTGAATGTCAGCATCACTTAATGGAAATTTAATATATTGAGTCTTTGTACAGTGCTCACTGCAGCTTTCTCTTGGAACTTGTCTCTCTTCTAGCTCTATCGTCTTACCAAAAAAGCTAACAGTTTCGTACTCTTTATAACTTTGGAAGTAGCTTACATCCATAGTGATTGAAGATTCTGGAGCTGAATTCTGTGTTACTTCTTTGTTATACGTAAAGTAAAGTGACGATTTCATGATATCCGCCCCTACATTAGCTTTACTTTCAGCCACATAAGATTGTCCAGTCACTTGAATGTAACCACCTTTAGGCTGTACATCTGCTACTGAATCTGCAAAATTACTTTTTGAATCAAGTGAACTACAAGCTCCCAAAAATAATGATAATACAACTACACTAACTTTATTCATTATGACTAATTCCTTATGTTCACTATGGAAAAACGCTGGCAAAATAATTTACCAGCGTTTTGATTTTTATCTAACTATTTTTAAGCCGATAACTTTAGCTTAGAAACCGTACTCAAGACCAACGCGAGTTACGATATCTGTATCAGCGTCACCAACTGTACGACCCGCTACACGTAGGTAAGGTACGAAGCCATTGTGAACCGCCATTAGCTGACCAGAGATAGTGTTGCTATCTGAGTTAGCGTCTTTAGAACCGTTTGTTTCAGACTCAAGGTTCGCTGCGTAACCTAGTTTGAAACCGATTGGACCGTTCCAGTATTGACCAATGATAGAGTAAGAATCTTGAGTTACTTTACGGATTCCGTTGTCTAGCTCTTCGCCTTTATATGCTGCAGCAAAACCAAAGCCTGCTGGTAGACTAGCTTCGAAGCCAACGATGTACGCAAACGTATCATCATCGTAGCCCGCAGTACCTTCAGATTTAAGGTAGTTGCCGCCTTCAGTCACTAATTGGTCATTTGCATCTTTAACACCACCAGCCACATCAGCTGCTGTACCAACAGCCCACTGATCTTCAGTTGCTGCCACTACACGAGTACCAGATTCAACCGCACCCATTAATGTTACTTTTTCGAAGCTGTATTTAGCACTTGCGCCAACGAAGTTAGCATCACGAGTCGCTGCACCACCACCGTTGTCGTTATCATCACGACCAACAGAAGCTGCAAAAGAGAAACCACCAAATTTAGCTGAATCGTAACGTACTTGGTTAGATTGACGATCGTAGTGACCGTTGATGCCGCCCCAATCGAATACAGAACCTAGACCAGGGTTAGAGAATGGCCAGTCGACGATTTCGTATAGTGGTGTCAGAACACGACCCACACGTAGGTTACCCCAAGAGCCTGAAGCGCCAACGAACGTATCACGGAAACCTAGAACACCACCTGAAACGCCACCGTGAGACCAGTCTGTGCTATCTACATAGCCAGATTCGATCTGCATTGTGATTGTAAAGTCTTCAAACATATCTTTATGAGCACGGAAGCCGATACGAGATTCGTTCTCTACTGCGTAACCAGAGCTAGAGTCATTGTTGTCAGTTGTGTTGTAGTTAACTAAAGAGATAGCTGCAACACCGTATACGTCAACGTTGAAGTCAGAGTTGATACCAACTTCTTTCGCCATTACGCCTGTCGATAAAAGTGCAACGGATGCACCTAGTAGAGTACGTTTGAAAATTTTGTTTTCCATGGAATAAAACTCCTAAAAATGGATATAGCTGTTTGAATATTCCCCGCCTAAAGTTGGCCGCCGTAGAGAGAAATACCTTTTCTTGTTTGAGAACCCTAAACTCTGAATTCTCTATTTCCTTTCTGGTTATACACATCGTGTGCATCCATGGCATTAAGACTAACTTCGCCCTCAAAAAGATCAATGAGAACTTAATTTTCATCTAAAAAAATATGAGTTGGTGCAAATTTAGTAGGTACTTAGTGATCCAGATCGATAAATTGTAAAGCTCACAACCAAAAACAATAAAAACAATAAATATCAATTACTTGAATGGAGTGCACTCTTGTAAAAATAGAAGTGACTCGCATTTTTGATACAACTACAATGGTATTTCATTAATGTTGAGCAGCGTCACTGTCCTGATTTTAGAGTTCGTATAGGAACAAAATTCTCAACAATTAAAAAGCCCTCATTTTTATATCAGAAACAAAAAAGGCACTCCCTTGAAAGAAGTGCCTTTGAGCTTTTTTTATCTGTATTTACTTACGAAATAAGGGCTATTAGATCTTCTTCGGTTCTTATTTCGATACCTAAATCTTGTGCTTTGGTTAATTTAGAACCCGCAGCTTCTCCGGCAAACAAGATGTCCGTTTTCTTCGATACGCTACCCGTCACTTTCGCACCTAATGCTTGTAACGCAGCTTTAGCTTCACTTCGACCTAATTGCGACAATGAACCTGTTAACACAACGACTTTACCTTCCAAAGGCAGTTCTTGGTCATCAGGAGCTTCTTCGATCACAGGCCAGTTCACACCAAGCTCGATTAACTGATCAACAACCGCTCTGTTTTTCTCTTGTGAGAAGAAACTGGTGATGTGGCTAGCAACGATGTCACCAATATCTGACACTTCCACTAGCTGTTCATGAGTTGCAGCTTGAACCAGTTCCAACGTCTTAAAGTGTTGCGCTAGGTTCATCGCTGTCGCTTCACCGACTTCACGAATACCGAGTGAATAGAGGAAACGCGCTAATGTCGTGTCTTTGGCTTTATTCAGCGCGCTCACGACGTTCTGTGCCGATTTAGGCCCCATTCGGTCAAGAACAGTAATCACGCCAGCACTTAGCTTAAATAAATCAGCAGGTGTTTCGACCATTTCACGGTCCACAAGCTGCTCAATTACTTTCACGCCCATTCCATCAACGTCTAGCGCCTTTCTAGAAACAAAGTGTTTAAGGGCTTCTTTACGCTGCGCCTGACACACTAAACCGCCGGTACAACGCGCTACCGCTTCGCCTTCTTCACGCTCAACCGCAGAGCTACATACAGGGCAAGCATCAGGGAAAACAATGTCTTTCGCAGTCTCAGGACGACGATCTTGTACAACCGCAACGATCTGTGGAATTACATCACCAGCTCGGCGAATAATAACGCTGTCGCCTACCTTCACGCCTAAACGAGCAATCTCATCGGCATTGTGTAAAGTGGCATTGCTGACTGTCACGCCGCCAACGAAGATAGGTTCCAGTTTAGCAACCGGCGTAATAGCGCCAGTACGGCCCACCTGGAACTCAACATCGTTAAGCAGAGTGATTTCTTCTTGCGCTGGGAATTTGTAAGCAATCGCCCAACGAGGAGCCCTAGCAACAAAGCCAAGTACTTCTTGAGCCGCGATATCATCGACTTTAATCACCACGCCGTCGATTTCATAAGCTAGTGCATCACGACGAGTCATAATATCTTGGTAATAGGCTTTTACGTCTTCAAGAGAGCTCAATTGCTTGGTCTCAGGACACATAGGTAGACCCCAACCTTTAAGCTGTAAAAAGCGTTGGTAGTGACTATTTGATAGCTCAGCACCTTGTACAACACCGACACTGTATGCGTAGAAAGCCAGTGGACGCTTCGCTGTAATACGAGAATCAAGCTGACGCAGGCTACCTGCAGCGGCATTGCGTGGGTTAACAAAGACTTTCTCGCCTTTCTTCAGCGCCATTTCGTTCAGTTTATCGAAGCCGGCTTTTGGCATAAACACTTCGCCACGCACTTCAATACGTTCTGGCCAACCTTCGCCTTGTAGCTTAAGTGGAATTGAGCTGATGGTACGTACGTTTTCCGTGATGTTTTCACCCGTTGCGCCATCACCACGAGTCGCCGCTTGAACTAATGTCCCGTTCACGTAAAGCAAGCTCACAGCGAGGCCATCGAGTTTAGGCTCGCAACAGAAAGTTTTAAGGTTCGCGGTTGGTGCTCTATCGGACATACGCTTATTGAACGCATCCAAGTCTTCGTCAGAGAATGCATTGTCTAGAGAAAGCATTGGGATTTCGTGAGTCACTTGCGTGAAGCCATCTAAAGGCTGACCGCCAACACGTTGGCTTGGTGAATCCACCGTAACAAGCTCTGGATTCTCTTCTTCGATCTTTAGCAATTGCTGCATTAATCGATCGTACTCGACATCAGGGATCTCAGGGCTATCTTCTACGTAATAACGAACGGCGTGATAATGCAGAGTTTCTCTTAACTGCTCTAAGGTAACTTGAATCGATTCTTTCATATCATTCTCTGTCGTGATTGAAATATCAAAAAGGGCTCCCTTAGGAGCCCTTTTCTATAAATATAGATTATTTACAAGGCTAAACAATACGGCTAGGCATTCGATGCCGTCATAAAGTCTCTGATTTGCTTGCGGTAGTCAGACAAACGGTTTGGTGTCATTAGGTTGCGTGACTCATCCAAAACGTTTCCGCCCATATCATCAGCAATTTTCTGCGCTGCACTCAGCATCACATTGAAGTTTTGATCTGCTTGACCGTAACAAGGCAACGTCATAAAGAACGAAATACCTTTCGTCGTGAAGTCAGCAGGGTCGTCATGTTCTAGAGTACCCGGCTGCATCATGTTCGCTACGCTGAAAATAACTTTTGGTTCGTCACTCGCTTGTGCAAAGCAGTGGTAGATAGACATCTCACCATAAGTTAGACCGTTGTTTTCCATGCTGCGGAACAGCTCAGTACCCACGAATGGGATCTCTCCAGCACAGTGAACATTAAGAACGATAACTTCTAAACCAAGTTCTTCATCTGACTTCGCTTCTTCAACAGGCGCACTTTGCGGAGTAACAACTTCTTTCGCAACAACAGGCTCACCAGGGGTGAACGTTTCGTTTGGAACAAGTGGCTCATCAACCGTCTCAGAAGTTTCTTCAAACGAACCGTACTGCTCTTTAAAGCCTGCATGGTTTTCTTTTTGTTCGTCGGTCAACTCAAAGCTTGGAACTTCAGGCTCAATAACCTTCTCATCCTTAAGCTCTTCCGGTTCACTTTCAACCTTGATTGGGTCTTCAACGCTGAAAGAAGGAAGATCATTCAATTCGATGTCGTCTTCGTGAACTTCTTTCACTTGTGGCGCTGTAAGCGGATCTGAATCGATTAGAGGATCAGTCGCAGATGGCGAAACAGCAAAATCCGGTTCTTTGCGTTCTTTTCGGATTATCTCAAAATCATCTTCTGGGGCGAATGAACGATTTGGGATAGTTTCTGCTTCATCTAAGCTATCGTTATCAAGCTTACCAAGCGGCTTATCTCCAAACTTTGCTTTCCCTTCTTTTTTACTCGTCCATAGACCATGGAACAATAATGCGGCGATAGCTAATGCGCCAACAATAATGAGTACAAATCGCAATTCCTGCATTTTTCGCTCTCAGCTTTCTTAGTCAACTAGCGATAAACACGCTGTCACTAAGTTGGGTTAATTTGGCTAATCTCACTACTCTATCAAAAGTAGCTACTGTTTTAGAACAACTTAATACAATTAGTTCCTTACGTGGTGTGATTTTCACCACGCTTTTTTTCTTAATTTTGGTCGAGTACACTAGACATGTTTGCTATTTAATCAAATTCACATGTGACCTAATTTAAATATGACTATTGAATCTGTTCCCCGCTCCGGCTTTGGCTATTTTATTTTCGGAATAAAAATCGCTTTGTCACCGAGCATTCGTAAGTTTGTACTCATGCCACTTATCGCGAACGTGTTACTCGTTGGTGGTGCCTTGTTTTATATCTTCTCCAACCTAAACACTTGGATTGAAGGTTGGATTGGTGCGTTACCAAGCTTCTTATCGTGGTTGTCATACATTTTATGGCCATTACTAGTGTTAACCATCTTGGCCACGTTCTCGTATTTCTTTAGTACGCTCGCTAACTTCATTGCCGCACCGTTCAACGGCTTGCTCGCGGAAAAAGTTGAAGAGTTGCTGAGCGGTAAAAAAGTGAATGACGATGGTTTACTTGATGTTCTCAAAGATACCCCACGTATATTAGCGAGAGAATGGCGCAAGCTTGTCTACGTTCTGCCAAAAGCGATCGGTTTATTCCTACTTTTGTTAATTCCAGCACTAGGGCAAACCGTTGCACCGTTTTTATGGTTCATCTTCACAGCATGGATGTTAGCGATTCAATACGCTGACTACCCGTTCGATAATCATAAAATCAAGTTCGATGACATGAGAAACAATTTGAAACAAAAACAAGGTAAGAGCTACAGCTTCGGTGCGCTTGTTTCTGTTTTCACGACCATTCCAATTTTAAACCTGATTGTAATGCCCGTTGCCGTTTGTGGCGCAACAGCAATGTGGGTTGCTGAGTTTAAAGACCAAGCCCTACGCTCACGTCTATAGTTCTCGTCTTTAACCCTGCCTATACTTCCTAGTTTCGCCTATCTTTTTGAAGTTCTGATTTCAATAAAGATAGGCGTCAATTCTGCTACATATCTATATGATATAACTTTTTAATCCTTTTACCTTTTTTTCAACTTGTTTAATCTAAATTCAAGCTTAACAAACATCGAAAGACACTAGACGGTAAAGTGATTGATATACTACGTTTAGTTCTGTCATTAAATGAAGGAATATCGCATGAGCAAGATCTACGAAGACAACACCCTAACGATTGGTAACACACCTCTAGTCCGCCTTAACAAAGTAAGCAAAGGTAACGTCCTAGCTAAGATCGAAGCTCGTAACCCAAGCTTCAGTGTTAAGTGTCGTATCGGTTCAAACATGATCTGGGAAGCAGAAAAAGCAGGTACTCTGAAGCCAGGTATTGAGCTTGTTGAACCGACTAGTGGTAACACTGGTGTTGCTCTTGCCTTCGTAGCCGCGGCGCGCGGTTACAAGCTAACGCTAACTATGCCTGAGTCAATGAGCCTAGAACGTCGTAAGTTGCTTAAAGCGCTTGGCGCAAACCTAGTGCTGACTGAAGCACCAAAAGGCATGAACGGCGCGATTGCTAAAGCAGAAGAGATTGTTGCTTCAGATTCAAGTAAATACCTACTACTTCAACAATTCAACAACCCAGCAAACCCACAGATTCACGAGCAGACGACTGGCCCTGAAATTTGGGAAGCAACAGACGGCGAAATCGACGTGTTTGTAGCGGGTGTTGGTACGGGTGGTACTATCACTGGTACAAGTCGTTACATTAAAGGTGAAAAAGGCAAAGCGATTACTTCAGTAGCAGTTGAACCAGCCGAGTCTCCAGTCATTGCACAAGCGCTTGCAGGCGAAGAAATCAAGCCAGCTCCACACAAAATTCAAGGTATCGGTGCAGGTTTCATCCCTGGAAACCTAGATTTAGAGATTATTGACCGTGTTGAATCGGTAACTTCTGAAGAAGCGATTGAGATGGCTCAACGCCTAATGAAAGAAGAAGGTATTCTTGCAGGTATCTCATCTGGCGCGGCAGTTGTAGCTGCGAACAGAATCGCAGAACTACCTGAATTTGCAGGAAAAACTATCGTTACCGTACTACCAAGCTCTGGTGAGCGTTACCTAAGTACAGCCCTATTTGCTGGCATCTTTACGGAAAAAGAGAACCAACAATAATATGTGGTCAAATCAATTTTTCGTCCAAAAAAGCCCCGTTTAGGGGCTTTTTTGTTGATCCCTGCCCCACCTTTGGTAATATCGGGTCTGTTTTATTTTTCGCTTCAAAATAAAAGAAGCAATAAACAAATTCTGAAAGTCATGAGTACTCAACAAAAGACGACCATGGCTGGATAAAAATTTATAACCAGTCTAAGTTCTAACACGAACATGGCGTACTAGCCTCTAGCGCATTTGGGCTAAAGCAGTTAAGCTAATCTGGTTACAAACTTACAAAAAATAAATTAATTGGGGTATATAAAATGTACGAGAAGCAAGTAGAAATCACAGCAGAAAACGGTCTTCACACTCGTCCAGCTGCACAGTTCGTTAAAGAAGCAAAATCTTTCGACGCTGACATCACAGTGACTTCTAACGGCAAAAGCGCTAGCGCGAAAAGCCTGTTCAAACTACAAACTTTAGGCCTAGTAAAAGGTACTAACGTTACTATTTCAGCTGAAGGTCCTCAAGCTCAGCAAGCAGTTGACCACCTAGTTGCTCTTATGGATCAACTACACTAATACGGTCTCCTTCTTTCAAAGCCATTTTGCATAGCAAAGTGGCTTTGTTCGAAATAGATAGGAATAAGCGCGACATTAGTCGACGACTTAAAGTCACACACTCTCCCGTTTACAGTTGAACAACTAAGGTAAGGCTATGATTTCAGGCATCCTAGCATCTCCTGGTATTGCTTTCGGTAAAGCACTACTACTTCAAGAAGATGAAATTGTCCTAAACACTCAATCTATCTCTGACGACCAAGTTGAAGCAGAAGTACAGCGTTTCTTTGACGCTCGTAACAAATCTTCTCAGCAACTTGAAGTTGTTAAGCAAAAAGCACTTGAAACTTTTGGCGAAGAAAAAGAAGCAATCTTTGAAGGCCACATCATGCTGCTTGAAGATGAAGAGCTAGAAGAAGAGATTTTAGCACTCATCAAGAAAGACAAAATGCACGCAGACAACGCGATCCACACTGTGATCGAAGAGCAAGCTGTTGCACTAGAGTCTCTTGATGATGAGTACCTAAAAGAACGTGCAACTGATATCCGTGATATCGGTACTCGTTTCGTTAAAAATGCTCTAGGCATCAACATTGTATCTCTAGCAGACATCAATGAAGAAGTTATCCTAGTAGCTTACGACCTAACGCCATCTGAAACTGCACAAATCAACCTAGACTACGTTCTTGGTTTCGCTTGTGACATCGGCGGTCGTACATCTCATACTTCAATCATGGCACGTTCTCTTGAGCTTCCAGCTATCGTTGGTACTAACGATATCACTAAGCAAGTTAAGAACGGCGACATGCTTGTGCTAGACGCGATGAACAACAAGATCATCATCAACCCTTCTGAAGCTGAATTAGCGGAAGCTAAGAAAATCAAAGCAGATTTCGAAGCAGAAGCGGCTGAACTAGCAAAACTAAAAGATTTGCATGCTGAAACTCTAGACGGTCACCGTGTAGAAGTTTGTGGCAACATCGGTACAGTAAAAGACTGTGACGGTATCCTGCGTAACGGCGGTGAAGGCGTTGGTCTGTACCGTACTGAATTCCTATTTATGGACCGTGACGCGCTTCCTACTGAAGAAGAGCAATACGTTGCTTACAAAGAAGTAGCTGAAGCAATGGAAGGCGAGTCAGTGATTATCCGTACTATGGATATCGGTGGCGACAAAGACCTACCATACATGGACCTTCCACAAGAGATGAACCCTTTCCTAGGCTGGCGTGCAGTACGTATCAGCTTGGATCGTCGTGAAATCCTACGTGACCAACTACGTGGCATCCTACGCGCATCTGCACACGGTAAACTACGTATCATGTTCCCAATGATCATTTCTGTTGAAGAGATCCGTGAACTGAAAAAAGCAATCGAAGAGTACAAAGTTGAACTTCGCGCTGAAGGCCTAGCTTTCGATGAAGAAATCGAAATCGGCGTAATGGTTGAGACTCCAGCTGCTGCTGCAATCGCACACCACCTAGCGAAAGAAGTATCTTTCTTCTCTATCGGTACTAACGACCTAACGCAATACACTCTTGCGGTAGACCGTGGTAACGAAATGATTTCTCACCTATATAACCCACTATCTCCTGCTGTTCTTACAGTAATCAAGCAAGTGATCGACGCATCACACGCTGAAGGTAAGTGGACTGGTATGTGTGGTGAACTTGCTGGTGATGAGCGTGCAACGCTACTTCTTCTTGGTATGGGTCTAGATGAGTTCTCTATGAGCGGTATCTCTATCCCTAAAGTTAAGAAGGTAATTCGTAACTCTAACTTCGCTGAAGTTAAAGCTATGGCTGACGAAGCACTATCTCTACCTACAGCTGCAGAAATTGAAGCTTGCGTAGAAAAATTCATCGCTGAGAAAACTCAGTAATCGCCAAATGCTTAATAAAGTTAGACGGCTAAAAATAGTCGTCTAATTTGTTAGATTGGTATAGTATATTCTACAGAATAAAACTAAACGTTAGGAGCATGACACAATGGGTCTGTTTGACAAACTGAAAAAGCTTGTATCTGATGACAGCGCTGATGCTGGTGCAATCGAAATCATCGCACCTCTTTCTGGTGAAATCGTAAACATCGAAGATGTGCCAGATGTAGTTTTCGCTGAAAAAATCGTTGGTGACGGCATCGCGATCAAACCAGCTGGCGACAAAATGGTAGCTCCAGTTAACGGTACTATCGGTAAGATCTTCGAAACTAACCACGCATTCTCTATCGAGTCTGACGACGGTGTTGAGCTTTTCGTTCACTTCGGTATCGATACTGTTGAACTTAAAGGCGAAGGCTTCACTCGTGTAGCTGAAGAAGGTCAATCTGTTAAAGCTGGTGACACTATCATCACTTTCGACCTAGCGCTTCTAGAAGAGAAAGCGAAATCTACGCTTACTCCAGTTGTTATCTCTAACATGGACGAAATCAAGGAGCTGAACAAGCTTTCTGGTTCTGTAACTGTTGGCGAAACTCCAGTTCTTAAAGTAACGAAGTAATCTCGATTACTTATCTGCTTTAATGAAAACGCTACCTAAGGGTGGCGTTTTTTGTGCCTGCTGTTTTTTTCAACACCTCAGATAGCAATACTGACTATCACACCAAAACTCTTCTCCAAGCTCCCTCAAAGAATCACAACCACACTGACCGTTTGCGCCCCACTACCCAACTAGGTTTTGACTAAACGTTATTAAGCGCTATTCAATGCATTTCGCCTATACATCAAATTACACTTGTGATGTGTAACAAACAGCAGTTCTCTGATATCTCGTTCTACTCGATTCTGAGATGACGACTAAAGACTTCGATTCAGGTAAGCAATAGAAGATCAATACCACCCTGTAGTCGTCATTCCCTACAGTGAGGAAAAAGCGTGATAGGGAATCTCGCTTTTGCTTCTGTTTACCCGTACTCCACTTTTCCAAATACACCTTCACCAAATTTCAGGCAATAAAAAACCCAGCCGAAGCTGGGTCTGTTTAGCGCTCATCTCTCACCACGAGCTAATTTGTGGAAGCCTAACGTTGACACTTTTGGTCAACGTGGCTTTTTAATCGATCAACCTAGTAGGCTAAGTGCCGAGTTCGGTGCTTGCTTCGCTTGAGCAAGAATCGAGCTTGAAGCTTGAGAAAGAATCTGAGACTTAGTCATCTGAGTCGTTTCTTTCGCGAAGTCGGTATCTTTAATACGGCTCTTAGATGCATTAACGTTCTCGTTAATGTTGTCTAAGTTACTGATAGCGTGGTCGAAACGGTTTTGGAAAGCACCTAGCTCAGCACGGTGGCTGTCTACGTACTTGAGTGCCGCATCGATTACTGCTACAGATTCTTGTGCGCCGCCAACAGACGTTACGTCGATAGTATCAACCGTTACGTCTTTGCCAGGTTGCATGCCTAGTTCGCCAGCAAGACTACCAGAGAATGCCACTTCGCCTTCAACTTTGTTGTTACCAGTAAACATTTGTAGCTTACCATCTTCAGTTACAGACGCTTTCACAGAGTCTTGTTGACCGTTGATGTACGTTGCTAGCTCTTCGATGTCGTCACCCGCTTTTGCGCTGATGTCGATTTCTTGTGCTTGACCGAAGTTATCAGTGAACGACAGTTTTAGGTCGTTAGAGCCTGCTTGAACGTTCCAATCTTTGTCTTTCGCGTTCTCAGTTTGGTAGCTCTTACCACCCATCTGAGCATTATCAGAGCGCATGTCTTTCAGTTGAAGCATTACCGCTTCACCGTTATCCGCACCGATTTGGAATGATTTAGTACCGTGAGTACCGTTAAGCAGTTTGTTACCACCAAAAGACGTTGTTTCCGCGATACGGTTTAGTTCATCGTTCAGTGCTGTTACTTCTTCTTGAATCGCTACACGCTCAGATTTTGAGTTTGAGCCGTTTGAAGATTGTAGAGACAAATCACGCATACGTTGCAGGATGTTCGTTGTTTCGTTCATTGCACCTTCAGCAGTTTGTGCAATAGAGATACCGTCATTCGCGTTACGTACAGCAACATCAAGGC